>DAOUKI010000031.1:0-15302 GCA_034421495.1 Dehalococcoidia bacterium
GCCCACCGTGTCCATCTCCGCCTCCCCCACCGAGGTGGACGAGGGCAGCTCGGTCACCGTCACGCTCACCCTCTCGGAGGCGCTGTCGAGCCGCGTGACCGTCCCGCTGACTATCACCGACGGCTCGGCGGAGCCGCGTGACCACGGCAGGCTGACATCCATCACCATCCCCGCTAACTCGACCACTGCCACGGGGACCATCACCACGCGCCACGACAGCGACATCCGCGACGAGACCTTCACGGTGTCGCTGGGGACGCTGTCCTCCGAGACCGGCACGGTGTCCCTGGCGACGCTGCCCCCCGGGGTCGTGGCGGGCAGCCCGTCTTCGGTAGAGATCACCATCCTGGACGACGACTATCCCATCGACACCCTGCCGGACCTCCCCATCGATTACTCTAAACAGCGGCCCGCCAACGAAAGGCAGCCGACCGGCGAGGGGGCGGGAAGTTCATTCTGCTACATCGGCTCCGGCAACGGCACGACGGAATACATCCGCTACGCGGATGGACGCATCGCGGAGACAGCCAAGCAGAGCGACGCCATCAGGTCCATGTTCGCCTGCTAGGCCCCGGTCCGCGGGGGCGACAGGCATCCAGGGGCGGAAACGGGCACCCGCTCGTGGTGAGCCTAGAGTTTATCCTGAGCGCAGCCGAAGGGAACCACGCCGGGGGGGGCGCCCTTCCCTTCGACAAGCTCAGGGTAAACTTCATGCTCAGGGCGAACGGATACCGACACCCGTTCGTGGTGAGCTTGTCGAACCACGCCGGAGGGGATGCGCCCTTCGACTATGCTCAGGGCGAACGGATACCGACACTCGCTCATGGTGAGCTTGTCGAACCATTTGAGCGGGGCAAATAGTACCCTTCCTCCGTCTTGCCCGTGACGACGGGCATCCAGGGGTGGGGCGGGGAGCCCCGTCATCCGCATCGTAGGGGCAACCCTCGTGGTTGCCCTGGCTGTACCCGGCCACCCCCGCTCCTTGACAGCATCCCAAGGCGGTGTTATGCCTATGCCACTCCCCGCGTCTTGAAGGAGGTGGCAACATGAAGGCTTTAGTTGTAGGCGGCACCGGCCCCACCGGGCCATTGATCGTTCAGGGGCTTCTGGACCGTGGCTATGAGGTCACCGTGTATCATCGCGGCTTCCATGATCCCGACGACCTTCCCCAAACACACGGCCACATACACGGCGACCCCTTCACCAAAGAGGTCTTTGCCAAAGACGTGGAAGGCCAGGAGTGGGACATCGTCGTGTCGATGTACGGCCGCCTTCGCCACATCGCCGACGTGGTTGCGGGCCATACTCGCAAACTGGTCGGCGCAGGCGGGCCCAGCTTCATCCGACCCGAGCACTTGACCTTCCCCCGTGGATTGGAGATGCCCCTTCCGGAGGAGTTTCCCACCTACACTGAACGCGACCTCAACCCCTACGCTTTCGCCATTGCCCACACCGAGCGGCGGGTCATGGAGCACCACAACAACGGCGATTTTGCCGCCGTCATGTTCCGATACACCTCGGTGTACGGGCCAAGGGCGCCCAGGCAGTGGATGTGGTCCATAGTCAAGCGCGTGCTGGACGGACGCAAGCGGATCATCATCCCCGGCGATGGAAGCCAGCTCCGCCTCACCTGCTATGCCGAGAACGCCGCCCACATGGTCCTCCTTGGCTGCGACAAATCGGAAGGCGACGGCCACATCTTCAACTCCGTCGACGAAGTAGGATACACCGTCAGTGACACCGTCCGCATTGTCGCAGAGGCGCTTGACCACGAGTTCGAGATAGTAGAGATAGGCCATCCCATGGCCTATGATCTGGCCGGCGGCTATTCCAACAGGCGCACCGGTCAGCTAAGCGTCTACAGCATGAAGAAGCTGTTGGGCTACAGGGACCTTGTCCCGCCGGATGAGGGTATGCGACGCTCGGCCAGGTGGATGGTCGACAACTGGGCCAGCATTGACCACGAGCAGATGCAGGTCCTCATGGCCGACCCCCTTGCCTACGATATAGAAGACCAGCTGATCGCCTCCGCCAAGGAGTGGGCGGCGAGTGTGGAGAGTTCCATTCCCCAGCCGGAGATTCCCCAGTTGGACACATCGCGCGACTGGCGCGGCGCATTCAGACCGCAGCAACAGAGTTCTTCCTGAACGGCTCTTCCCCATCATTGCAGCGGAAATGTAGGGGCGGTTCGCGAACCGCCCTTTCATCTTGCCCGTGACGACGGGCATCCAGGAAGGCGCCCACCCGCTTGACTTCACACAGGCGCTAACCGATACTCTTGCCTTGTTAACGCTGAAGCATTCATGGTGAGGAGGCACGGTTAAATGCAGGCAAGCGCACCCGCGTACGGCGCACTCGGCACGCTGCGTCGAGTCGACAAATCCCTCTTCGACACCCTCTTTCCGTCCGCCCACACTAGGCATCGAGTTCTTGCCTCGGTCGTGCTCATCGCCCTGATGTTCGTTTGTGCCAAGGCCAGGTTCTACCTGCCTGAAAACCCCACGCCGATAACCCTGCAGACCTTCGGCGTGCTTCTCACCGGCGGGGTCATGGGCTGGAGGTGGGGAGCGGGGGCCGTGCTTGGATATATCGGGCTGGGCGCATTGGGCCTTCCCATGTTCGCCAGCTCCGACCCGTGGGCGTTCCGCACCCCTGTGGATGCTTGGAACGCCTCCATCGCGGGAGTCACCGGCGGCTACATCATCGGCTTCATAGTGGCTGCGGCGGTGACCGGGTACATGAGCCAGATAGGCTTCACCCACTCAGGCTCCCTGTGGGCGGTTGCCCTCGGCGGGCTGGCCCTGTACATCCCCGCGCTGGTCTGGCTCTCCGTCATGGACTTCGGGTGGCCGGCGGAAGGCAAGCTGTTCATCGACGGTATGTACATCTACATGCCCGGCGACATCGTCAAGATGCTGGGCGCTTCATTAGTCGTTACCGGGCTATGGAACCATGGCCAGCGCCTCAAAGGACTCTTTGGGGGAAAGCGGTAACGGCGGCAACACGTAGCTGATGCGCACTCGCTACAGAAGACTAATCGCCTGACCCCCCACCGCAGCAAGCACCACCACCAGCCACGGCGGAAACTTCCAGAAGGCAAGCAGCACAAAGGCGGCCAGACCCAGCGCAAAGTCGGCGGGTCCAAGGATGGCGCTCGTCCACACCGGGTCGTACAGCGCCGCCAGCAGCAGACCGACCACGGCGGCGTTGATGCCCATCAGCGCTCGACGGAAGTTGCCCATGCTGCGCAGCCTGTCCCAGAACGGCAATACAGCCGTGACCAGAAAGAACGATGGCAGGAAGATGGCGGCCAGGGTGAAGACGCCCCCCATCCAGCGGGCAGGCGTATCCTCTATAACCGCTCCCAGGTAGGCGGCAAAGGTGAACAGAGGCCCGGGCACCGCCTGCGCTGCGCCGTATCCGGCAATGAATGCGTCGTTGCTGACCCAACCCGGCGGCACCACCTCCGCCTGCAGCAGCGGCAGGACGACGTGCCCTCCGCCGAACACCAGCGACCCGGCGCGGAAGAAGCTGTCGAAAATCTCCAGAGCCTCGTACGACACCGCCTGTCGAAGCAGCGGAAGGCCGATCAGCAACCCTACGAAAACCGCCAGCGATGCGATAGCCAGTCCGCGTCCAACGGGAGGTCTGCTTACCGTCGCCGTCTCGGACTGTTCGCCGCGGAGAAACAGCCAGCCCAGTATCCCGCCCGCCGCGATAACCGCCACTTGGAGCAGGGCGTTGGGTGCAGCCAGTATGGCGATGGCCGCCAGCACGGCTAGGGTAACTCGTGGCTTGTCCGGGCAGAGGTTTCGCGCCATTCCCCAAACCGCGAGAGCAACCACGGCAACCGCTGCAACCTTCAGGCCGTGCAGCCAGCCCGCATCGGCTATGTCGAACGATGTGACCCCGTAGGCGAACAGGATGAGCGCGACGGCGGAGGGCAGTGTGAAGCCCAGCCAGGCTACGAACCCCCCCAACAGCCCGGCGCGAATCATGCCCACCGCGATACCCACCTGGCTGCTTGCCGGACCCGGCAGGAACTGGCAGAGGGCGACTATGTCGGCGTAGGCGTGCTCGTCCAGCCACTTCCGGCGCTGCACGTACTCTTCGCGAAAGTAGCCCAGGTGAGCTACAGGCCCCCCGAACGAGGTCAGCCCCAGCCGCGTCGTTACGAAGAGCACCTCCCACATGCGTGAGAGCCAGCCTCTTGGCTTGTCGGTCGCCTCTATTTCAGGTTGAATGGACACTCGCCCCCTGCTGGTATGGCTTTCGGGTATCATAAAGGCTAACGGACGTGGATTGCACCCTTCGCGCGGCTATCAGGAAGGGTAGTAGTTCGTCATGCACGTGGCGACGGGGCGCCCAGGGGCAGGGCGCTGTTTCCGCTCATCCTGAGCGCAGCGGCGCTGTCTGACACTCCCTCCTTCTCACACCGCTCTGCAGACGGTACCCTATCCTCATGGACTTGCGCAAACCACTCGGCAGGACTTACGACTTAGACATAGAGCGCCCCTCGAAGGGCCTGTCCTGAGCTTTGTCGAAGGAGCCTGTCCTGAGCCCGCTGAAGGAAATCGGATTTGTTTCTCACCTCACAAAAAAAAGTTGGTTCGTTTTAGCCTTGCTACTTTACATAACGTCTGAAACAATTCCTCTCCTCCGCACCCTTTCCATCACTCCATTCACACGATATCCCGGTTGGCCTAGACACCAACAGCCGCTACCATGTAAAACAAGTACTGGACCGTCCGCACGTCACCTTGAAAGGAGCACGACATGCCTGAGCAGATCAGCCAAGCTCAACTAGACGCCCTTAAGAAGTACACCTCGCCCGAAATATCGGACACCATTCGCATGATGGGCGTCCGTCCCGCTACGGAGGGCTACCTGGGCTACGATATCCGTTGCCTCTTCCCCGATCTGGAGCCCATGGTCGGCTTTGCGGTCACGGCTGTGTTGGACAACCTCACCCCGGACCGGCCAGTGCGCCCCGACGTGCAGCGCCGTTATCTAGAGTCCATAGATGCCTCGCCCAAACCCGCCGTGATCGTCATGAAGGCGGGAGGCCACAACAGAGTCCGCAGCTTGGTCTTTGGCGCCATCATGGCCAACACCGCCCGCTCTCTGGGCGCAATTGGGATTGTCACCGACGGCGGCGTCCGCGACACGGATGAAGTCCACGAGATTGGGTTTCACATGTTTGCTCCGGGCACGGTCTCGGCCCACGGCACCGGCGCGTTCGTCAACATGGTCGATACCGGCAACCCCGTCACCATCAGCGACCAGATCATTCGCCCCGGAGACATAGTGTTCGCCGACAAAATAGGGGTCATAACCATTCCGCACGAGGTGGTTGCGGAACTCCCGGCCAAGGTGGAGGAGCTTCATCAGCGCGAAACCAACCAGATATCCTTCCTCCAGAGCGAAGAGTTCTCTCTGCCTGAGCTGCTGAAACGGTCCGGGCTGGATTAGTCCCTAGTAATCCCTGGGAAGTGGGTGATGAAGACGTTTTGGACCGTCCCTATTGCCGGACCGTTGTGGAGTGAGCCACAGGCGCCAAACTAGGATATAATTCACCCGATGCGGCGCACCGACTCCAGACATAGTCCACAACCTATTGAGCATTTCTTGCAACCTTTGCGGGATTTTGTTCACCAACAGGCCTCTAGCGGTATTGTCCTGCTTGCCTCCGCTGTTGTCGCCTTGGTTTGGGCCAATTCCCCCTGGTCGGATACCTATTACGACTTCTGGCACACGGAGATTGCCCTTGAAGTCGGCGCTTTCCATATCTCCAACGACCTGTCGCACTGGATCAACGATGGCATCATGGTGATTTTCTTCTTTGTCGTTGGACTGGAAATAAAGCGCGAGCTAATAGTTGGCGTGCTGTCATCTGTAAGACAAGCTGCCTTGCCTATGATTGCCGCCATTGGTGGAATGGTAGTTCCCGCGCTCATCTATACTGCATTCAACTTCAACTCAGAGGGCGCGGTTGGCTGGGGTATACCCATGGCCACCGATATTGCATTTGCCCTGGGTATACTTGCTCTGGTCGGTTCTCGCGTTCCCCTGGCCCTCAAGGCGTTCCTCGTTGCCGTTGCCATCGTTGATGATATTGGCGCGGTACTTGTAATAGCCCTCTTCTACACGGAAGACATTTCTATGTTCAGCCTGCTCACCGGCATAGGTATTTTCGGTTTGCTGGTTGTCTTCAATCGCGTTGGAATACGTCACCCGTTGCCTTATGTAATCACGGGTGTCTTTCTCTGGTTTGCCTTCCTCCAGTCCGGCGTCCACGCCACCATTGCCGGTATCCTTCTTGCCTCCACCATCCCGGCGCGCTCGAACGCGGATCCCAACGAGTTTCTTGAAAGCGGCCGTGAGATCCTGGATGAATACGGAGAAGTAGGTAATCTGGGTAAAGAGGTGCCCGTCCAACAGGGCCAGCAGGTGGCTCTGCAGCACATGGAAAAGGCGCTTGCCCAGGCTTGGATGCCCTTGCAGCGATTGGAGCATTTGCTCCATTCCTGGGTAGCCTTTGGCATTATGCCCCTCTTTGCCCTGGCAAACGCCGGCGTTGTCATTGGCTCTGACTTTGGCGCACATCTCTTCAATCCCGTGAGTACGGGGATCATACTAGGTCTTGTAATAGGCAAGCAGGTGGGCATCACCTTCGCCGCGTGGCTGGCCGTTAGACTGGATTGGGGGGCCCTGCCTGCAGGCGTCACTTGGCCCCAGATGTACGCCGTAGGATGGCTGGCGGGTATCGGCTTCACCATGTCCCTCTTCATATCCGGACTCGCTTTCGGCAAGGGAGACCTGCTCGATGTCTCTAAGATAGGCATACTCTCCGGATCCATTATCTCCGGCTTGGTAGGATACATCCTAGTCCGCAAGTTTACTGCGGCGCCGAGGCGGAAGGCACAAGGAGCTTAGGACATGGTCACCTTGGTCACAGGCGGCAACGGCTTCGTTGCTTCCAACATAGTGAGAGTCCTCGCTGAGCGCGGCCACCGGGTGGTGTCGCTCGATATATCGGAGCCTGACGGCATGCTGAAGGCTTACTTGCAACCCTGGCGCGACCGCATAACCTTCCACACGACGGATGTCCTTGACCTAAACGCCCTGGATGAGCTTGCTTGTGAGCACTCCATCGACAAAGTCGTTCACGCCGTTGCCTACACTCCCGGGTCCCGCGGTCCCGTGGAGCACGACTACAGCCGGAGCATAGTAGAGGTGAACGTCATGGGCACGGTCAACTTGCTTGACCTTGCCAGGCGGATATCCGTGCAACGCTTTCTCTTCGTCAGTTCCGGCGCCGTGTACGAGGGGGTGACTGCGCCCAGGCCTCTGAACGAGGAGACGTTTGTCCACCCCAAGGCCCTCTATCGCATCTCCAAATACGCTTGTGAGCGCATTGCGGAGCGGTACAGGGAACTCCATGGCCTTGACACGGTGAGCGTCCGGCTCGGCGGCCCGTACGGCCCCATGGAGCGCATTACCGGCTACCGCGCCAACATGTCCCTGCTGCACGACTGGACAGGGCAGGCGGTGCGCGGCGAACCTATAGAGGTCATGCCTCAACCGCCCGGCGATTACACCTATGTTCTGGATATTGCAAGCGGCCTCGCCGCCGTCCTGGATGCGCCCCATCTGCCTCACCGGCTGTACAACCTGGCCAGGGGCGTCGCCACCCCAACCAGCCGGGTTGTCGATGCGATACGTGAGGCTTACCCCGCTGTCAAGTTCGTCGAGCCCGTACCCCCTGACCCGGCCAGCGACGAGACCCCGCACGTGGACGTCTCCCGCATGAGAGAGGACTTCGGATTTGAGGCAACCACCGATGTGCTAAGCGGCCTGAAGGACTACTTCAAGTGGCGCGCGGAAAGCGGCTACATGGGTTGAGGCGGTGGTGAAGTGGCGTAGTTGACTTTGACCGTATCTTTGCCACACCCCCTTCACCCTGAGCCTAGCCGAAGGGAAGGGCGTGAGCGGACAACCCTCTTCGGTAGGAGGCCAATCGCCGGTAGGTAGGCCCGCCACGTTACCCACAAGTAGTCGATTTGGTGGTACCATTGCCGCCATGTCGTTCAGCAACACCGGATATGAAGGTGCGGTCATTGGCGGAGTCGTCTTCGCTCTTTCGCTCGTTGTGGCCGCGGCAGTTGCTTTTGCGATCCGGTTTGTAGCTGCTCGCCTGGACACGACTACCCCTTACGGTGTCGGAGGCGTCGCCCTCAGATCGGTTCGAAACTCTCTCGTGGCCTTTGTGGTCGTCCTCGGCGCATATATTGGGCTGGACTTGGTCGAGCAGTTGGACCAGTGGCACACCGAAGTGCAACGAGGGTTCACCATTATCGGCATCCTGATCGCTGCTCACGCTCTATCGGCTGGCAGCAGCGCTACGCTCAACTGGTACATGGTCAACATCTCGGCGCGGACGGAGACATCTTTCGATGACCGTCTCCTACCGCTGCTGCGGCGCTTCTTGCGGGTGTTCATCTATGGCATAGCGCTCGTACTCATCCTTGACACTCTTGGCTACTCTATTGGACTGCTGCTTGGTGGCCTCGGTATCACCGGTCTCGCAGTCGCGCTGGCGTTGCAGCCGACGCTGACCAACTACTTCGCCGGCACCTACGTTATGTCGGATCAGGCCATCAAGCCGGGAGACTACATTGAACTCCAGGGCGGGCCGGCCGGGTACGTGGTTGATGTGGGCTGGCGCACCACGAAGATCAGGACATGGTTGAACACCTTGGTCGTCATCCCTAACGCGGTCATGGCCGATACGATCATTACCAACTACCAAGGGCCCGATCCCCCGCTCAACATCCTCGTCACCGGCGGCGTCAGCTATTCCAGCGACCTGCAGCAGGTCCAGGATGTGTCGCTGGACGTGACTCGGAGCGTCATTGCCGACAACGACGAAGCTGTGAAGAGCATGGACCCGTGGTTCGGCTACGACTCTTTTGGCGACTCGAACATCAATTTCTGGATATTCCTGCAGGCCACGGATCGCGTTGGTTCGTTTGTGGTGACCAACGACCTAATCAAGCGCCTCCACGCCAGGTTCGCCGTGGAAGGCATTGAGATCAACTACCCGGTTCGCAAGATAGTCTTCGGTGAGGAACCCCCAGGCGCATCCTCCTGAGGGCACTAACCGGGATGACCCACCCAGACCTTGCTGTCGTTACCGGCGCCTTCAGCTACACCGGAAACTATATCGCGCGGCGTCTGCTCAAGCAGGGCGTCCGCGTAAGGACCCTGACGCGTCGCCCTGACCAGGCCCACCCCTTCGGAGGCGCAGTGGAGGCAGCCCCTCTGGATTTCTCGGACCCGCAAGAGCTGCGCCGTTCGATGGAGGGAGCAGGTGTTTTCTACAACACCTACTGGATACGGTTCGCTCAGGGGCGGACCACCTTCGACCACGCCGTCCAGAACTCGAAGACCCTGTTCGAGGCCGCAGAGAGGGCGGACGTTGAAAAGATAGTCCACATCTCCGTGACCAACCCATCGGCATCGTCTCGTCTGCCCTACTTCAGAGGCAAAGCGCAGGTAGAGGACGCGCTGGTCGGCCTCGGGATCCCTTACGCCATCATCAGGCCCACCCTGGTCTTCGGGGACGGCGACCTGCTGCTCAACAACATGGCGTGGGCGCTTCGGCGCTTCCCGTTCTTTCCCGTATACGGGAGCGGCGACTATACGGTCCAGCCCGTCTACGTCGAGGATCTTGCAGCCCAGGCAGTGGAGGCCGGCTCGCTGCGCGGAAGCTCCGTCGCTGATGCGGCGGGCCCGGATATCTTCTCGTTCAATGCTCTCCTTCACCTTCTGGCCTCCTCAATGGGCATTCGCAGCCGGTTGCTCCACATGCCACCGTCGATAGGCCTTGCCCTGACCAGATTGGTGGGCCTGCTGATGCGCGACATGGCGCTAACCCGAGACGAGGTCGACGGCCTAATGGCAGGGCTGCTAACATCCGACGCCGCTCCTACCGGTACGACTAGGTTGAGTGAGTGGCTCAAGGACAACGCAGACAACCTGGGACGCCGCTACGTGTCCGAGCTCGGTCGCAACTACAGACGATAGAGGGAGTATTGGCGCGAAGCTTGGCTCCCCGGGTAGGACTCGAACCTACGACCAATCGGTTAACAGCCGACCGCTCTACCACTGAGCTACCGGGGAGTGCGGAGACAACCCTCTGATTTTAGCCTGTCTACTACGGGCAGGCAAGTAGACCGTACGTTGCCGAGTCTGCCATCTTCCACTTCCCGCCATCCGCCGGCATCCCTAAAATATACCCATGGTCGCACCAAGCAAAACCGCGCTTGCAACCCTCCTGGGGCGCTTATGGAATCCTGCCGCCTCACTACTAAAACCTGTCCTGAGCTTGCCGGAGGATTCGGATTCGTTTCCCATATTTCAAGAATTCAGCGCGCTTTCCGTGCCTGTACTAGACATAACGTTTGAAACGAATACCGACAATAAGGTCGGTTCCCATTCAGCCCGTCGCCCCGTCTTCCTTCAGCTTTGCCTGCTCTTCCAACGTATAGCCCAGCTCGGTGAGGATGGCGTTTGTGTCCGCTCCCATGAACGACGGTTCGTGGCGCAATTCGGCGGGGGTGCCGGCAAACTTCATCCCGAAACCGGGTTCGTGCTGTTTCTCTCCGGTGTCGGGAGCGGTTATGTCCAAGATCATCTCACGGGCTTTGAAATGAGCGTCGTCCAGGAAGTGCTCCATCGACGAGTTGACCGGCCCGAACTCGATGTCGTGCTCTTCAAGAATATCCATCCATTCAGCAAGCGGCTTGCTCTTGAACTGCTCCCTGAAGAAGCGGAACATCTCATCGCGCAGTTCTCCGGTGGGGCGTATGTGCGGTATCCAATCTTCTCGCTCCAGGAGACGGCAGAGACGTTCCCAGAACCAGGGCTCCCGGGTGCTCAATGCCACGTGGCGGCCGTCGCTGGTCTCGTAGATGTTCAGGCCGGGATAGGCGCCTATCAGCATCTCGTCCTTGTGCTCGTTGGGCAGCTTCAGGGATACGTCGGTAAACGACACGTCGATGTACTGTCCCTCACCGCCGCTGGCGCGTCGTAGCAGGCCCATCAGCAGCGCCATGGCGGCGAAGTAAGCGGCGTTGAGGTCCGCCTGGCCCTGGCTCACTATGGGCACTTGGGGCTTGCCGTCGTCGTCCAATGGCAGCATACCCGCCACACTTTGGAATGCGAGATCGTGGGCGGCGAGGCCTGAGTACGGTCCCGTTTGACCGAAACCCGTCAGAGAGCAGTACACGATGTCCGGCTTGACCAATTTCACGGAGTCGTAGTCAACACCCAGGCGCTTCACCGCCCCGGGGCGGTTGCTTTCCAGTACGGCATCCGATTGCTCAGCCAGCCGCATGAATACGTCTAGAGCGCCCTCGCCACGCATGTTTAGAAACAGGCTGCGCTTGTTGCGCTGGTTGACGGCGTCGCCGCGGCGCATGCCGCCTTCGCCGGGCGCGGCGCGTTGCGCATATCCCGGCTGGACTACGGAGACTACCTCCGCTCCGTAGTCCGCTAGGATACCGGTGGCCTGGCGGCCGGGTCCGGCGCGGCACAGATCTATAATGCGATAACCTTCCAATGGGCCGGGCATAAGCGCCTCCTACTCAGCGAACTCCTCGCTCCTTGAGAAGGAGCGCATCAGCTTGAGGTATGAATCCTTCTTGTACGGCAGCTTGGCTTTGTTCAGAACGTCCTTTGCAACGGAGGCTCCGTCCGCAAGCAGATCCACTACGGTCATGGCCATGGCTTTAGCGGGGTTGATCACTGCTTTGGTGTAGTCCTGGACAAGGTAATCGGCGCCATGGCCAATTCCGGTAACACCGCCCGCATAGGGATGGATGGCGGGGATGATCTGGCTGATGTCGCCCATGTCCGTCGACCCTGTGCGGTGCCCGGTGTAGCTCACGTTCTCCTCGCCCACGAGACTAACGGCGTTTTCCCGCCACAGGCTCATCATCTCCCGGTTCATGTTGAGCGGCAGGTAGCCTGGGACGGTGTCGATTTTCACCTTGGCTCCCACCGCCATGGCGCCGGCGCGCAGGGCGCGGTCGACCCTCTTATCCCAGTCCAAGATGGAGCTTACATTGCTGGCGCGCACAAATGTCTCCAGCCGGACGTCGGAAGGCACCGCGCTCACCGCATCGCCGCCACGGGTTACAATGGGGTGTACTCGTACGGTGTCAGCGCCGTGGAACGTTTCCCGCACAGCATGAACGGACTGTAGTCCCAGCATTGCGGCGTTGAGGGCATTGATGCCCATGTGCGGCGATCCGCCGGCGTGGGCGCCCCTTCCCAGGTACTGGATGTGCTTCACCACAAGCCCGTTGTTAGTGCCGGAAGCGGCCAGCAAACCGTCTTCCGGCGTGCTGGTGGTATGCGTCATCATTGCCAGGTCAACGTCATCGAATTCACCCAGCCGCACCATCTCAGGCTTGCCGCCTATGAACTCAAGCTTGCCTTCCCGTCGCAGGCCGTTGCGGAACTCCACTTCGACCAGCTCTTCGGCGGGGACGGCAAGGAACACCAGCCTGCCTGAAAGCTGGTTGAGCACGCCGGAAAGCCGCAAGCCCGTGGCCACGCCGAGCATCATTGCAATCTGACAGTGATGACCGCAGGCATGGGCGGCGCCGCTGTCCGGGTCGGCCTTGAGGTGGTCGGGCACTATCATGGAGTCGAGTTCGCCAATGACTGCTAGGGATGGCCCCGGCGAGCCTGCCTCCAGCCAGGATTTGATGCCGGTGATGGCAAGGTTGTCCCTGTGAGGAAGCTCCAGCTTGTTGAACTCCTCTTGCACCAGGCGGGACGTTTTCTGCTCTCTGAAACCCGGTTCCGGGCCAGCGAGGATCCGTTTGGCAACGTCTATCAGGTCAGCGGCGTGCTGATCGATAACCTCACTGACCTTGGCCTTCGTCTCCTCTTTGGTAGACAACTTGCCTCCCTCAAACAAACCTGGCGGCGGCCATAGTCCCTACTGCTATGAGCAGTAGGATAGCCGTGACCTGCCCCGATATCCTAAGCCGGGAAGATAGAGCCTGGATTTTGTCCATCTCCTCCGCTGTTGGCTGACGGCCCTGGATGGACTTGCCCATCTTCCGCATCCTGATATTGGTGGGTATGGTCGTCAGGTTGAGCACGTAGGCGGCCACGGTGGTAACCAATCCCAACCCAATGGCCTGTCCCCAGCCCGTTTCGTGCAGCGTGTCCAGGCTATTGCCTCTGAGGACGAAAATCAGAACGATGCCGGATACAATGTTGATGGTTCCCGCGGAGGCAAAGGTAACTCCAATGGCCCCTGCTATGGAACGCATCACCGTCTGCTGCATGGCGGGTCCCAGTGCTCGTAGGCGTGGTTCCAGTATAAAAGCTAGGAACAGGGAGACACCGGCCCAGATTACACCGGAAACTATATGCAGCAGGCGCCAGAAAACCAGATCAATATCTATGGCTGACCTCCACCAATGAGTACAGAGGGCAGTAGTGTATCAGAAGACGTTGCTCTGCAATAATACACCTATGAAAGTGGTCATAGCCCCCCAGGTTTTCAAGGGCGGTCTTAGCGGCATGGAGGCGGCCCGCGCCATACAACGAGGCGTCCTCAAAGTCTACCCGGATGCGGAGAACTTACTGCTGCCGGTTGCCGATGGAGGAGACGGTACTCTGGAAGCCCTGGTGGGCTCTTCGGGCAGTTGCTTTGAAGCGCAGGTCACGGGCCCGCTGGGTGAACCCGTCAGGGCGCAGTGGGGCGTGATGCCCAATGGCAAAACCGCGGTGATAGAGATGGCGCGGGCTTCCGGCTTGGCGCTGGTTCCTCCGGAACGTCGCGACCCCAGAATCACCACAAGCTATGGCGCCGGAGAGCTGATCAGGGAGGCCTTGGATAAGGGTTGCCGCGAGATAATAATAGGGGTTGGGGGCAGTGCCACCAACGACGCCGGTGCAGGCATAGCGCAGGCGCTGGGCGCCAGGCTTACCTATGCCGACGGGAAGCAGTTGCGATTTGGGGGGGCTGCTTTGTCAGATCTGAGTCGTATAGAGCTGGGCTCTATGGATAAGCGGCTCAGGGAGTGTCGCATCAGAGTAGCCGCCGATGTCAACAACCCGCTCTGCGGGCCCCTGGGCGCAGCTGCGGTTTACGGGCCGCAAAAGGGCGCCACCGCTGAAATGGTTGGCCTGCTGGACTCCGCCCTGGGGCGCTTTGCTGAAATAGTGGAGCGTGACCTGGGAGTGGACCTGATGCACATGCCCGGGGCGGGCGCGGCGGGCGGCGCCGGTGGAGAACTGGTGGCTCTATTGGGCGCACGATTAGAGTCCGGAGCGACCCTGGTCTGCGACGCGCTTCACTTGGAGGAACATCTGCGGGGTGCGGATCTGGTCATCGTCGGCGAGGGCAGAATGGATGCTCAAACGGTCTACAACAAAGCGCCCATCGTCGTGGCCCAGCGCGCCGAGAAGCTGGGGGTGCCCGTTATCGCGGTTGCGGGTTCGCTGGGAGAGGGGCACCAAGCGGTGTTAGAGCATGGAGTCAACGACGTTGAAAGCGCCGCGCCGCCTGACCTTCCATTGGATGAGGCATTACGCCGCGCCGATGAGCTGGTGGGGGAGGCCGCAGAGCGAGTAGTTAGGAGATACCGAAAGGGCCTCTCCTAGATACCGGCGGCCTGGGAGGTTTCCAGGATGACCATGTGGACTACGATTGGGCCGTGAACTCCCGTGACCAGTGTCTGTTCTATGTCCGCCGTACGACTGGGCCCGGTGATTAGGCTGAGGTAGCTTCCCATGTCTCCCTGCCCTTCCATGAAGGCCAGGCGCCGCAAAGCGAACAGGTCGTCCAGAGTCTCATAGACTTGGTGCGCCTCGATAACCGCGATGTGTACGGGGGGAAGTACGGATACCAGGCGGCTCACCCCCTGGCGTGGCACCAGTACGCACGTGCCGGTCTCGGCTATGGCATAGTCCACACCGGTAATGCCTATGTCGGCCCGCGCTATGTCGTTCCGCAGCGCCTCCCGTTGCGAGTCTCCTCTTGCCGTGGCCACGGTGAGGCGGGCGCCATGTTCAGCCAGGACATCGTCTATGGGCAAACGGTGGAACACCTCGTGAGCGGAGCGCACGACCAGCCTCGCCCCCTGTTCCCTGGCTATGGATAGAATGTATTCGGTGGCTTCTTCCGTGGTTGCGGCTCTGAGGACGTTCCATCCGGAATTGAACGAGGACTGGGCCAGCCGCTCCAGTAGTTCGGTGCGGCGCGCCTGCGC
>DAOUKI010000032.1:0-23422 GCA_034421495.1 Dehalococcoidia bacterium
GAACAGGGGTCGGACGAACTCTGAGTAGATGCCGACCCTACCGGGGTAGCTGTGGCCACCGTACCATCACGATAGACTATTACGTCAGGTCGGCCAGTGGCATCCCCCGGCTCACCACCACCACCACCAGGATTACAAGGGTCTCTTTTTGGAGGAGGCGGCGGTTGCGGCGGAGCCGGCGGTTGCGTCGGTACCGGAACAGCTGTCGGAACAGCCGTAGGAGTATCCTCCGGCACTACCGGATCAGAATCACGTGTATCCGGCCTGTTAGTTGGATGCCCAGGGTTTTGCGTGGGCGACGACCGTTTCCCATCGATGTACTCATACTCCGGGACGGTGAAGATGCCCTGTAGTTCCCTGCGAATGCTCTCAATCTGCTCTTCCGGGGTTGAGCCAAGCGGCCTTAACTGCGACACCCATTGAAGCGATGTGGTGGCGCTATCGGGATTTGTCCCAAGCGTGAAGGCGTGCCTACCCGTAAGGGAGACTACCTCATGCGCCAGTGTCCAGGGTTCAACCACTATCCTGGTGTTGAAAACCCTCCCGCCCTTGCAGGGTGTATCACACGTATACGGCGCTGTCTCGACTACGAATGGCTTGCTCGCCGTGAATAGACTGACGACCTTTGTGATGTCTCTTGCCAGCCAAGCAACCCGCAGCTTCGACAGGTCTACGTGGATGTACTTGATACGGCTCCGGGCGAGGTAACCGGCCCAGCTGTTCTTCATTGCACCGGGGTCGGCTTCGCTTACCGTCCTGCCCTCCAAGCACCAGTAGCCGGAATAGTGGTTCGTAAAGACCTTCAGCTCCGCAAAGGCCGTATGCTTGAAGCTGCCATGCGTATCGACCTCCGGAGGTCGAGAGGTTATCGTTCTCCGTGTCGTCAGCAGACAGGTAAAGCCCAGCCCCTCATCATTGCCCGTTGCCGGAACCTCTATGAAATCGGCGTATCGGACGTTGCTCAGACCAGGAGGGCGACAATTAGGAGCTTGCGCACGAGTGCCTGCACCGCAAACTGGACGGTTATCCGGAGTTGCAGTCGGAGTAGGTGTCGGAGTAGGTGTCGGCGTCGGCGTGGCCGTAGGAATCGGCGTCGGCGTGGGAGTTGGTGTCGGTAGTGGAGTAGCAGGATTGAGAAAACAATCATGAACGGCATCTAATACTTGACGATCAATCGTTTGTGCGTAGTAATCTCTTATCGCGGAAAGAAAATCGCTGGTGTCGATTACGCCATTGCCGTTGGCGTCATAGCGTGCACACACAGAGTCCAACGTCGCCTCGGCGCGAGGTGGCGCTACAGCAAAGATGATGGCAACTGCCGCAAGGCCGACGAGGGCTATCGCTAGAAGCCAGACGTATCTAGAACCCGCTCTTACCAACATGGCACAAACCCTCCACAGAAGCCTCGCTACGGATGAAAGTCAGGGGCTAATATATCACAGTGTGCGCAATTTGGTGTAACCTTGGTGTAACTTTAGGGTCAAATCTATATAATTATTTATAACTTTTCACTGATACTGCCGCAATTGTCCGGTTCCCTGGCAGCTAGACTAGACTATTGAACTTCTCTGTGGCCCCCTTGACAACGCCTCTCGTTTATCGTTAAATAGCACGCACGTTCTATTAATGGATATGTCACAGCCTGGGGCAAAACGTACAGCAGCTTCTTGGTGGCCTGGAGTAGCGCGTGCTACCATGCGATGAGATTGGAGGAGTTATGACCGCGGAACGAGAGAAGGCGTTAGAGCTTGCCATAAGTCAGATCCAGCGCAGCTTCGGCAAGGGCGCCATCATGCGCCTTGGCGAGGCTGAGGTTGATACGTCGGTGAAGGCCATACCCACCGGGTCGCTGTCACTGGACATCGCGCTGGGAGTTGGAGGCGTGCCGAGGAGCCGCGTCGTCGAGATATTCGGCGCTGAGTCGTCGGGCAAGACGACGCTCGCCTACCACATCGCGGCGCAGGCCCAGCGCCAGGGCGGCACCGCCGCTTATATAGACGCTGAGCACGCCCTGGACAAGAGCTATGCGGCGCGCTGCGGCGTCGACGTAGACGCGCTCTATCTATCCCAGCCGGACGATGCCGAGCAGGCGCTCGAAATCGTGGAGTACCTGGTGCGCAGCGGCGCAGTGGACGTGGTGGTCGTGGATAGCGTGGCGGCGCTGGTGCCTCGCAGCGAGCTGGAAGGGGACATGGGCGATACCCACGTCGGCCTCCAGGCCCGCCTACTCTCACAGGCTCTGCGCAAGCTCACCGCGGCTATAGGCCGCTCCAATACGACGGTGATCTTCATCAACCAGCTACGGGAAAAGGTGGGAGTGGTGTTCGGGAACCCGGAGGTCACGCCCGGCGGCCGCGCTCTGAAGTTCTACAGCTCGGTGCGCATCGACCTGCGCCGTATAGAGTCGATCAAGCAGGGCGGCGACATAATAGGCAGCCGGGTACGCGCCAGGGTTGTGAAGAACAAGGTGGCGCCGCCCTTCCGCTCCGCCGAGTTCGACATCATGTTCAACCGGGGGATCAGCTTGGAGGGAGACCTGGTGGACTTGGGAGTCGACTACGGCATTTTGGGCAAGAACGGCGCGTTCTACTCCTACGGCGATACGCGACTTGGCCAGGGGAGGGAGAACGCCAAGGGGTTCCTGGCCAGAGATACCGATATGCTGCAGAGGCTTGAATCCGATATCCGCACTGCCGCCGAGATAGCGGCGGCGGCCAGGATGCCCGCTCCAGTGGGAGCGGCCTCTCAAAACGGCGGGTCGCAGAGGCCTTAGCGGTACGTCGGAGCGTTCAATGGCCCGGCACAGCCGGCGCGAGCAAATCGGCATGTCCGAATCGGAAAGGGCGTACCTCTCCGGCCTGCGTCTCCTGTCCTACCGGTCGAGGAGCCGGCTGGAGATGCATCAGCGCCTAAGCAAACGGTTCTCGGCGGAAGCCGTTGCAGAAGCGGTGTCCCGCCTGGAAGAGTCGGGCTACCTGGACGATGCTTCATTCGCCAGGTCCTGGAAGGAGGGCCGCGAAGCCCACAAGCCGCGCAGCGCGACCCTTGTCCGCCGTGAACTGCGCCATAGGGGTGTATCCAATGAGCTGGCCGAGTCGGTTACCGCGGGCATGGACGATGAAGCAAGCGCATACGAAGCGGGCAGACGGCGTCTGAACGTCTTACGCGGCGTCGATAAGGGAACATTCAGGCGTCGCATGGGTAACTACCTGAGGAGGCGCGGCTTTGCGACGGGGCTGGTGATTCGCACGGTGGACAGACTGTGGGAGGAGAGGTCGCTTTGACCCCGCTTGAAGTTTAAGTGTGGTATTCTGTGCCGAGCCAGTCAATAGAGCAGGCATGATAGTGTAATGCGAGAAGGTTGGGGCAGCGACTACGCTACCGGCAAGCCGGTTGATATGAGAAAACCGGAGGAGCAGGTGCGACAGAACTATGAACGCACCTTGCATCTTGATTACGGCTACGACCTTGGTCGCCTGGATATTGAAGTCTACATTCAGCGCGGGACCCGAAAGGTGCGTGATACCCCTCGCGAGAGGGCCGATATTGTGGTCTATCGCACGAACAACGAGCTAGAGCGTAATCAGTTCAATGACGTGGTCGGCATCGTTGAGACTAAGCGTCCCAATCGGAAGGACGGCTTGAAGCAGTTAATGTCCTACATGACTGCTTCATCCGCCCAATGGGGCGTCTGGACGAATGGGGACGATATTGAGCACGTCTATCGTGACCCCGTCACCGGAGAAGTCAAGACCGACTACATTTTCAACATCCCCAGGAGCGGGGAGTCCTTTGAGGACATGGGGCGCTTGTCAAAGGCCGACTTGATACCGGCACAAGCGCACAGCCTAAAACCTATGTTTAATCGCATACTCAAGACACTCTATTCCAACACGAATATCAGTAGACGAGAGAAGCTAGGCAGTGAGATGGTGCGGTTGATATTCGCCAAAATATGGGACGAGCGATTTCTTCAGGATGAGATACCAGAGTTCAGGGTCTTCTTAAATGAGGACCCGGAGATAGTGAAGGAGCGTGTAGTCAGGTTATTTGAGCAAGTAAGGGAAGCCTTGGTAGAGGACGGAGTATTCGATCAGGGAGAGACCATAACCCTGGACGCCAAATCTGTAGCCTGGGTAGTCGGTCAACTGGAGACATATAGCCTACTCCGAACCGATAAGGATGTGGTCGGGGACGCTTTTGAAGTGTTTGCAGAGTCGAAGTTGGTCGGTGAAAAGGGAGAGTTCTTTACTCCCCGTGAAGTCGTGCGCGTAGCCGTTACCTTGGTAGACCCGAAACCCGGCCAACGCATTCTCGATCCCGCTTGTGGTTCGGGAGGTTTCCTGATTCACGCGATGGAGCATGTCTGGCGTGAAATGGAGAAAGATCCGCGCTATCGAAATAGTCCCCAAATGGATCAAGAGAAACGGGACGTTGCCCAACGATGCTTTTTCGGCATTGACAAGGAGATCGACCTAGTGAAGATTGCCAAGGCGTATATGGCAATTGCCGGAGACGGCAGAGGGGGAATCGTGCAAGAGAACACCCTACATGCCGCTGCCGAGTTTCAAGGCCGTGCTAGAGACCTCTTTACTCAAGGGGGTGCTTTCAGGCAGTTCGATATCATTTTCACCAATCCGCCGTTCGGTTCCAAAATCAAGGTATTGAAGGAGGAAGCAGCTCAGTTTGCTCTGGGCCACACTTGGCGGAAGGTCGGAGACCGATTCGTACAGACGAATACAGTGAGGGATACTGATCCTCAGATACTCTTCACAGAGAGATGTTTAGACATGCTAGAGCCAGGGGGAACGTTGGCGATTGTCCTGCCTGAGACCTTTTTCCACGCCCCTTCCTACCGCTATATTCTGCAGGTGCTCTTGCAAGATAACAACGTGAAGGCCGTTATCGACCTACCGCACAATACCTTCCGCCCTCATAACAATGCGAAGACCTGCCTTCTGGTGCTCCAAAAAAGTCGCCCTCAGCAACGGCACATCATTATGGCCGTTGCTGAGCAAATGGGCCATGACCATCAGGGCCGTGAGATGTATCGATTCGACACGGAGCTAGAACGGCCTACCGATGAGATATGGGACGACTTGGAAATCATTAATGCGGAGCTGGGCAACCCATACTCTCGAGACAACACCTACACTTTCGTTTTAGACGCAGCGGACATCAAGGATCAAATCTATGTGCCCCGCTACTACTGGCCTAAAGCACGTAGGGAGTTAGACACCGCTGAAGGGATAGAGCCTGTTTCGCTCCAGAAGCTACTGGACGATGGAATCATTCAGGCGTTCCCAGGCCATGGATCTCCATCTGCACAGTACAAAGGCGTAGAGGACGGGGTGCACTATATTAGAGTTTCCGATGTAGTAAATTGGGAATTATACCGGAATCCAACTTCCAAGGTGCCCCGCCATATCTACGAGAGAGTCAAGGGACAAAAGGGAGTCTCACTGATGCCCCGTGACATTCTGTTTGTACGACGAGGAAGTTACCGCATAGGGACAGTGGCGATGGCTTCTCCATTCGATAGTGAGTTGTTGCTGACACGGGAGTTTGTGGTCCTCAGAGTGATGATACCGGATAATGACTATGGCATCGACTCCTACTACCTGCTCTACTTGCTTTCCCACCATTACACACAGGGTCAGATATCCGAAAAGACCTTTATTGATACTACCTTGCCAAACATCGGAGACAGGTGGAAAGAGTTGTTATTGCCCGTCTCCTCCGAGGCCGCCAAACGCCGCGAGGCTAGTAAGCAAGTCAAAAGTGTTATAGACGCTAAATGGCAAGTCTTGACTGACTTAGACAATCTCAGGAAGCAACTTGGTGCCATTACGACCTGAATGGACGCGGGGGTAGCATAGAGGAACCGCTTCTTTGACCCAGATTTCAGACGGATGGTAGAATCCGAAATATCAATCCCTACATATAAGCAGGGGTAAGGCTTATGTCTGGTCACTCTAAATGGTCCACTATCAAACGCGCCAAAGCGGCAAATGACGCCAAGCGCGGCCAGCTGTTCACCAAGCTGGCCCGGGAGCTCACCGTGGCCTCCCGCGAGGGGGGCTCCGATCCTGAAATGAACGTGCGTCTCCGCCTCGCTGTGCAGAAGGCCAAAGAGAACAACATGCCCCACGACAATATCGAGCGCGCCATTGGCCGCGGCTCCGGCGAAGGTGGGCAGGACTCCCTGCACGAGGTGGTCTACGAGGGATACGGCCCCGGGGGCGCGGCTATCATGCTGGAAGCGCTCACCGACAACGCCAACCGTACCGTTTCGGAGGTGCGCAACGCCTTTGCCAAGGGTGGAGGGAACCTGGGCGAAAAGGGTTGCGTGGCCTGGAACTTCGACACCAGGGGAGTTGTGGTGGTGGAGGCGTCGGAGGACACGGTAGAAGACCTGACGTTGCTGGCCATAGACGCAGGCGCTGACGATTTCGAGGAAGACGAGGGAGTTCTGGAGGTTCGCGCCGACCCTGCCTCATTCGAGAGTGTGCGGAAGGCCTTGGAGGATGCCGGAGCGCCTATAGTCCGCGCTGAGCTGTCCATGGTGCCCAAGGCTACTCTGCTCCTGGAGAACAAGCAGGCGGAACAGACCCTCAGGCTCATGGACAGGTTGGAAGAGCTTGACGATATCCAGCGCGTATACACCAACGCCGACTTCCCCGAGGAAGTGCTGGAAGTATACGGCGCCTCCTGAACTGCAGCTAAGGATAAAAGCCATCGCACTAGTCCTTGGTATAGACCCCGGAACGCTTTTCTTAGGTTACGGCCTTGTAAGAGAGGACGGGGATAGTCCGTGGGTCGTGAAGTGCGGGGTCTTGACCGCCAAGCGCAGCCTCTCTTTGGGAGAGCGGCTTCATCACCTGTATACAGGACTGGTGGCGCTTATGGAGACCTTCCCGCCTGATGAGGTTGCGGTGGAAGACCCGTTCGTCTCGATCAATGCCAGGACCGCCATGGCTGTCGGCCAGGCCCAAGGCCTGGCGCTGATGGCCGCCGCCGCCAGAAGCGTCCCCGTTTCCAGGTACTCCCCGCTCCAGGTGAAGCTGGCGGTCAGCGGGCACGGCGGCGCAACCAAGGAACAGGTGCAGCAGGCTATAAGGATGCAGGTTGACCTTGACTTTGCGGCGATGCCTGAAGACGCCAGCGATGCCCTGGCCGTGGCGTTGTGTCATCTGCAGAACCGCAGAGAGGCGGCGCTGATGGCCGGGGAGAGCGCGTAGTCCCATGATCAGTTCAGTCAAAGGGGTCATCCAGTCCATCGGCGACAATTACGTGGTCATTCAGGTGGCCGGGATAGGCGTCCAGGTCTACGTACCAGGTTCCGTTACCGAAACCATAGGACGGGAAGGCGATCCCGCAGAGCTCCACACCTCGCTTCTCATCAGGAATGAGGTACCCGTCCTTTACGGCTTCCCTGTACCGGCTGGGAAACGGCTGTTTGATCTGCTCCAGGAGGTGAGCGGCGTGGGCCCAAGGCTGGCCTTGGACGTCCTTGACGCCCTCACTCCTGACGACGCAGCAGTGGCGATAGTGTCCGGCAATGCAGACCTGCTTTCCAGCGTTAAGGGTATAGGTAAGCGCACGGCCGGCCGCATAGTCATCGATTTGCAGAGCAAGCTGCAAAAGGAGTGGGAGGCCGCTGCCGTGGGCACGATGGGTCCAAACGGAGAGGTCGTGGCCGCGCTGCAGGCTCTGGGCTATTCCCCCGCCGAGGTGCAGCAGGCGGTATCCGCCCTTGAGGATACGGAAGCCCCCTTGGAAGAGCAGGTACGCCAGGCGCTGCAGCGGCTGGTCAGGGAGTAGAGTTGTCTTTCGGGGACGCCTGGGGCGACCTGTACGACCGGGCGCACACGCTGAAGGAGGACATCCCCTTCTGGGTGCGGGAGGCAAAGGCGTCCGGTGGCCCCGTTCTGGAACTGGGATGCGGCACAGGCCGCGTCGCCATCCCCGTGGCCCAAGCAGGCGTCCAGATAACCGGCCTGGACAACTCTTCCGCCATGCTCAGCAGCGCACGGGCCAAAGCCCGTAAGCTGGGACTGGCTAATGAAATGCTGAAGTTCCGGCTTGGTGATATGCGCGACTTCAGGCTGGGCCGGAAGTTCCCGCTGGTCATTATTCCCTTCAGGTCTTTTCAGTTGCTCTTGTCGGTGGCGGACCAGCGGCAGGCTCTGGAGAACATCAAGAGGCATCTTACTTCGGAAGGACGCCTTATAATCGACCTCTTCGTGCCGGATCAGGAGCGGTTGATCAGGGAATCGTCGGAGCCGGTGTTCAGGCGTGAGATCGTAGATGGAGCAACCGGGCGGCGGCTCAGGCTCAGCGAGCAGAACCGGCACGACCCGTTCGGTCAGATAATAAACGCCCGCACCATTCTGGAAGAGCTTGATGTCGAGGGAGGGACGACTAACAGGTGGGATGTGGCCTATCAGCTGCGCTACCTGTACAGGTTCGAAGCGCAGCACTTGCTGGAAGCCGCCGGATACCGCCTGCTGGAGCTATACGGCGATTTCAATCGAACGCCCTTCGACGAGGCCAGCAGCGAGATGATATGGGTGGTGGCGCCTGTGTAGATGGAGGGGGGTTACTTGGGGACGGCTGGAATGCCTTGCTTGGCGAAGCCGCTGTCAAAGGTAAATACATGCGCTCTCATTTGAGAAGCAGCCACGGCTGTTGTCAAGTCAACGAAACTTAATCCACGCCCCTCGTTTTCTGAAAACTGCCGCCAAGCCTCGTTGTGAATTCGAGAATCTACCCAAAGGATTTGCACAAACGGCCTGAGTCTGTCAAAGAAGGTATTAAGTGGAGCGAACCCAAGCCTTCTGTTTGCCAGGGCAATGCTTTCCACCAATACATAGGAAGTAGTCCATAGCTCTTGCTCTCTATCGACGAGCCGTTCATAAGCTTGCTTGGCGGCTTTATGGAATTCATCGGCAGTAGACAACATAGCGTAGAAAGCCGAAGTATCTATCAGGACGCGCTCAGGAAGGGGCATGTGGACTCACTTCAGCCAGATACGCGTCGTGATTTCTTGCCACGTCGGAATTGACATCTGAAGCTAGTCCCAGAATGCCTAGACGTTTATTCCGCCCTCGCACTTTGTGTGGCGTTACTGAAATTGCAACAAGTTGCATGCTGTGACTCAAGTGCAGCTTTACGCCGTAGATGATCGAAACTTCAACGGATGCATCCTCTGTAGCTGTCGCTCCAACGCGCACCGTGGTATTGGCCTTTACGGAATTAACAGACCGCCCCAGGGCGACTTTGAGTAGATCTGCAAATGAATTGTAGCCGATGTCTTCCGGCAGCGAGTCGTCTTTAATTAGAACGGCGCAGTGTTCTAACCCCGTTATGGCCCTCTCTTTATCCAAGTCATGGGTTCTCAATCCATCCAAGATTTCCCTCACGGATTGTTCTCTTGATTTGCGCTCCCGATTGGTGAGACCAACGGGGCGCATTCTATCCTTTATCGGGGCGACCATTTGCTTACCTCTTCCGTACCTGCCTATGATAAACTTTGGGCTGATTGCTTTAGTTGCATTATCTTCTACGGGATGTCCGCTTTCAAGTGAACGGGTCTTCACGCTTAATTTTTGAACCATGCGCGCAGTGCAAGAAGGGAAATTTGAGGTAGTCTCCGACTTTCAGCCTACGGGAGACCAGCCGGGGGCCATAGATAGTCTTGTGGAGGGCATAACCTCAGGTCGGAAACACCAGGTGCTTCTGGGCGTCACCGGTTCGGGGAAGACCTATACCATGGCAAAGGTGGCGGAGGCCGTGCAGCGTCCCACGCTGGTCATTGCCCACAACAAGACGCTGGCGGCGCAGCTGGCCACCGAGTTCAAAGAGTTCTTCCCCAACAACGCCGTGGAGTACTTTGTCAGCTACTACGACTACTACCAGCCGGAGGCTTACGTCCCGCGCACGGACACCTACATTGAAAAGGACGCCGACGTCAACGATGAGATCGATAAGCTGAGGCACGCCGCCACCAGGGCGCTGCTCACCAGGCGGGACACCCTGATTGTGGCCTCCGTTTCATGCATATACGGCCTGGGGTCGCCGGAGGAGTACCAGAGCTTTGTCGCCTACGTGCAGAAAGGCGAGCAGCGCAACCGGCAGCGGCTTCTGCGCCACCTGGTGGACATGCAGTACGAAAGGAACGACATGGACCTGTCGCGGGGGAAGTTCCGCATACGCGGAGACACCCTGGAGATACTCCCAGCCTATGACGAGCTGGCCGTACGGGTCGAGTTCTTTGGCGACGAGGTGGAGCGCATCATAGAGCTTGACCCCCTCACCGGCGAGGTCATGGCGGAGCGTGACGCCATCGAGATATACCCGGCCAAGCACTTCGTGACTTCCGCCGAAAAGCTGGACATGGCCATCGGTGACATACGGGACGAGATGGCTGAGCGCGTCGAATGGCTGAAATCGCAGGGCAAGCTGCTGGAGGCACAGCGGCTAGAATCGCGGACCAACTACGATATAGAGATGCTGCGAGAAACGGGGTACTGCGCCGGGGTGGAAAACTACTCGCGGCCACTGGCGCAGAGGGCCGCGGGAAGCACCCCCTGGACGTTGATGGACTACTTCCCTGATGACTTCCTTCTGTTCATCGACGAGTCACATATGACCGTCCCCCAGTTGCACGGCATGTATCACGGAGACATCTCGCGCAAGCAAACCCTGGTCGATTACGGATTCCGCCTGCCTTCGGCGCTGGACAACCGCCCCCTTAACTTTGAGGAGTTCGAGGCCCACGTCAACCAGGCGGTCTACGTATCGGCTACGCCGGGCCCCTATGAGATGCGAACGGCGGAGCGGGTGGTGGAGCAGGTGATACGGCCCACCGGGCTTCTTGATCCCACCATAGAGGTCAAACCCACTTCCGGCCAAATAGACGACCTGCTGTTCCAGATAAACGAAAGGGTCAAGAAGGGGGAGCGCTGCCTGGTTACTACGCTGACCAAGCGCATGGCGGAGGAGCTGACCGATTATCTAAGAGAGATGAATGTGAAGACCCAGTACCTCCATTCGGAGATAGACACGTTGGACCGCAGCGAGCGGCTCCGCGACCTGCGCCTGGGGGTCTACGACGTGGTTGTGGGCATCAACCTGTTGAGGGAAGGGCTGGACCTTCCCGAGGTGAGCTTGGTCGCGATTCTCGACGCTGATAAAGAGGGCTATCTGAGGTCGCAGTCGGCGCTGATTCAGACCATGGGCCGCGCCGCCCGGCACGTGGATGGACACGTCATCATGTACGCCGACGTGAGGACGGCCTCCATGAAGGCGTCCATAGATGAGACGGAGCGCCGCCGCAAAATACAGGAAGCCCACAATATAGAGCACAACATCACTCCGGAAGGCATCCGGAAGGCGATCAGGGACATCACCGACCGCGTCAAGGCTATAGCGGAGACAAAGGCCGTCTATTCAACCTATCGGGACATGCCCAAGGACGAGCTCTTGCGCGCCGTCAAGGACCTGGAGTCGCAGATGAAGCAGGCGGCAAAGAACCTGGAGTTTGAGAAAGCGGCCCTTCTCAGGGATGAGATAGTGGAGCTTAGAAAAGTGCTCGCCGGTGAACAGGATGCGCGGATAAAAGAAGCCATCAGCAGCTAGGAATGAACCGTTTGCCAAAGAGACTTCTCATCCTGGCCTTGTTTATCGCGCTGCTCATGGCCTTGCTTATTATGCTGTTCCTGGCCGCCCGTTCACCCACCCTATTGGAGACGGATCCAATGCTCCCGCCCGGTTTTGAAGAAGCGCGCCTGCCGGACGGCGACTTCAACGCATACCTCTACATTAGCCACAGCGCGCCTGTCGCCGCGCCGCTGGAGGCCTTCGGTGAGTCCGCAGGCGCTTCTGCACAACCCGACTTAGAGCTTTCATCGCTTGGAGCCTGGGTAGGGCCGAGCCTGGATAGCTTTGGAGCTAAGATGGAGTTCCAAGGACAAGTACAGGTTCAGGCTGCTGAGACGGCGCTGGGCGACGACGTCGAGAGATGGCGGGAAGGCGGCACATTGCGGCTGGTGCGTGGCGAGGGAGCCTGGGCTGACGATGTCGAGGCTGCAATGCGAGCAGGTGACGGCGTGACCTTCAAGGACAGGTACCCAGATGTATGGAGGCTGTTGCGCCTCCTGCCTGAAGAGCCTCCCCTTGAGCCGGCTGCTGCGGGCTTCATTAGTGTCGACAGTGACCTACTGGACTCATTGACCTCCAGAGCCGGTCTTGATTTGGGCGGGTTGGGCCAGGCCATGGGCACGATAAATGTCGAGAACATAGCCTACGCTGCTTACGCAGACGACGTGCGGTTGCCTGAACACGTGGGCAGCGAGTTCGTGAGAGATTCCGGAGGAGCGGCCGTATTCGTGGCGCGGTCCTCCTATCCCGGCTTCATACTGGGCTTCTTCCTCAACGCATTCGCCGACAGGGTGGACCTGGAGAGCGATACCCGGATTGCAGGGGAGGATGTCCTATCCCGGGACATGGACGGCGTTCACCTGCTGGTCAAGCCGCTGGGCAGCGTCATCTTCATTGTGGTTGCTTCCGAAGAACGGAACTCTGAGAGGTTGATGGAGAGCGTGCTACGGAAGCACTTGGAAGGCTAGTCGCCTACCAGCAGCCGCGCCGGGTCTTCCAGCAGATCCTTGATCCTGACAAGGCAGGACACCGCCGACTTGCCATCGACTATGCGGTGGTCGTAGGTGAGGGCTATGTACATCATGGGCCTCACTGCCACCTGTCCGTCTACCACCACGGGGCGCTCTTTGATGCCGTGCATGCCAAGAATGCCCACCTGCGGCGGGTTGAGCAGCGGCGTGGACATCAGCGAGCCGAAAATGCCGCCGTTGGTTATGGTGAACGTGCCGCCCTGCAGCTCTTCTATGGTCAGCTTGCGCTCTCTGGCGCGCGTCGCCAGGTCCAGGATGGCCGATTCAACTTCGGCAAAGCTCTTCTTGTCGGCGTCTCTAACCACGGGCACAACCAGGCTGTCGTCCGTGCTGATGGCTATGCCGATGTCGTAGTAGTGCTTGCGTACTAGCTCGTTGCCCTGCAGCTCGGAGTTGACGATGGGGAACTCCTTCAACGCTCCCACCACGGCCTTGGTGAAGAAGGACATGAACCCCAAGGACACGCCGTGACGCTCTTTGAACGAGTCGCGCCTACGCTTGCGTATCTCCATAATGCCGCTCATATCGGCTTCGTTGAAGGTGGTGGTCATGGCCGTGGTCTGCACGGCTTGGGCCATGCGGCTGGCCATGGTCTGCTGGCGGCGGCTCAGAGGAATGCGCTCTTCGCGGCGGTCTGCTGCGACGGCAGGAGCAGGTGTGGGCACGGGGGTCGCCACCGGCTCAACTGCCGTGGGCTGCCGTCTTTCCAGGTAGCTCATAACGTCTTCTTTGGTTACTCTGCCGCCGGCGCCGCTGGCGGGCACTTGTGAGAGGTCTATGCCGTGCTCGGCGGCGATGCGCCGCGCCACGGGCGTTACGCGCTCAGCGTCCGCCGGAGAAGGCGAGGCGGCAGCGGGTGCGGCTTCCTGTGCCGCCGCTCCATTGCCTGCTATGGCCTCCGCGGGGGGCGTCGCGGCCTGTGCTGCCCCGGAAGCCGCGCCCTCAGCCACCGTTGCCAGAACGTCGCTGACGGTTACGGTGGCGCCCTCCTGCTTGAGTATCTCTTCCAGAACACCGGCTTGGGATGAGACCACTTCAACGTTCACTTTGTCGGTTTCCAGCTCAACCAGGGGTTCATCGGCAGAGACAGCCTCCCCGACTTGTTTGAGCCACTTACCGACAGTGGCTTCGATAATGGATTCGCCCATTTCTGGAACTTTGACTTCAAGAGACATTGATCACCTCAAAAAGGAGCTGCGGTCATCGACTTGATGGGAGCAAACCCTTCACGGATGAGCCGATCCTGTTCAACTTTATGGAGAGTGGCCGAGGCTTCGGCGGGACTGGAGCGCCCTGGGCGGCCAATGTAGACCAGCGGCAGACCGGGCTTGAGAATATCGCGCAACTTGGGTTCTACCGAGCTCCAAGCCCCTCTCTTTTGGGGTTCCTCTTGCAGCCAGACCACCTCTTCTGCGTTGCCGTATGTGCCGAGAACCGTGGATAGTATCTTGCTGGGGAAGGGATAGAGCTCTTCCACGCGGACTATGGCCACGGATTCAGCGTCAACGTACTCCTTGCTGCCTATGAGGTCCACGTAGACCTTGCCCGTGCACAGGATGACGCGTTTGATCCCGCTTGGGTTTCCTTGCGCCCGTGCGTCGTCGATAACCGGTTGGAACGAACCCTGGGCGAGGTCTTCCAAGGAAGAGGCGGCATCGGGATGGCGCAGCAGGCTCTTGGCAGTCATGATAACCAGCGGTCTGGGATCCGTGCGGATGAGCGCCGCCTGTTCCCTGAGCAGGTGGAAGTATTGAGCCGCCGTAGAGCAGTAGGCAACACGGAAGGAGCCTTCATTGGCCAGCTGTAGAAACCTCTCTAGAAAGCCGCTGGAGTGGTTTGGCCCCTGGCCTTCATAGCCGTGAGGAAGAAGCAGAACAAGGCCGGAGCTCAGGCCCCATTTGACTTTGGCGCTGGCTATGAATTCGTCCACTATGGACTGGGTGTTGTTCACAAAATCGCCAAACTGGGCTTCCCATAGCACCAGGGTATCGGTGGCTTGCACGCTGTAGCCGTATTCGAAGCCCAGCACTCCCTGTTCGGATAGAGGGCTGTTGTATATGGCGAAGGGCGCTCGGGCGCTGGGCAACGAGGCGAGGGGCGTAAACCGGTCGCCGTTGTTCACGTCGTGAAACACGGCGTGCCGCTGTGTAAACGTGCCGCGTTCCGTGTCCTGTCCGCTGATGCGGATTGGAGTGCCATCCGCGATTATGGAGGCGAAGGATAGGGCTTCAGCGTGTGCCCAGTCGATGCGCCCTCCTCCGTTGAAGGCCTCCCGACGTCGCAGTAAAGGACGCTCCAGCTTGGAGCTCAGCGAAAACCCTTCCGGCACCGCGTGCAGTTCCTCGTTGAGGCGCATGAGCGTTTCTGCCGGTACGGACGTGGCTATTTCTGGGGGGTCGCCTTCGGGAGCAGGCTCGGGCAGCACTTTGGACTCGTCTTTCGCCATCTCCTGGACGGTGGTCAGCGCTTCCTGGAGCTGGTTCCGTACGTCCTGCACCATCTCCGCGGCTTCTTCGGCGGATACTACGCCTTCTTTTATCAGCTGCTCGGCCCAAAGGGCGCGAACCGTGGGGTGATCATGGATGACGTTGTACATGACGGGCTGTGTGAATGAGGGCTCGTCTCCTTCATTGTGCCCGTAACGGCGATAACCAATGAGGTCAATGAGGAAATCCTTGTTAAAGCGCTCTCTGTAGGCAAACGCAAGGCGCGTAGCGTTCAGACACCCTTCTACGTCATCGGCGTTAACGTGGATGATAGGAATATCAAACCCCCGGGCTATGTCTGAGGCGTAAGGGGTGGAGTAGGATTCGTGGGCCTCGGTGGTGAAGCCTATCTGGTTGTTGACTATGATGTGGATGATCCCACCGGTGGTGTACCCCTCAAGCTGAGCCATGTTCAGGGTTTCAGGCACTACACCTTCGCCGGCAAAGGCGGCGTCGCCGTGGACCAGGATGCCAAGAGCCTTGCGCATGTTTGGTTCCGGCGTCGTGCCATCGCGGCCGTTTGAGTCTTGAATCGCGCGCACGGCTCCTACGGCTGCAGGATTGACAAGCTCCAGATGACTGGGATTGGGGAACATGGAGATGGTGACCTCGTTGCCTCCGGTGGCGACCCTGGTCTCGGCGCCTTGATGGTACTTGACGTCTCCGGAGGAACCGTGGTCGGTTTCTTCGTCGCCAAGGCTGTATCCGTACATGAACTCAGCCAGCAGGGAGTCGTACGGCTTCTCGAAGATGTGGGTAAGGACGTTGAGTCTGCCCCTATGGGCCATGGCGATCATAATGGACTCTACATCCGACCGGGAGGCTTGCTGGACTACTTCGTCCAGTACCGGCACCAGGGTGTCGTTCCCTTCCACGGAGAACCACTTCTGTCCTGGGAAGCTGCGATGGAGAAAATGCTCGAAGGCTTCAGCTTGGCTGAGGCGTTTGAGCAGGGCAAGCCTCTGGTCGCTGTCAAGCTGGGGGCTGAACTCGCCGGATTCCACGCAGTGTTGCAGCCAGTCCTTTTCCACGGCGTTCCGGATGTGCCCAAATTCATAGCCCGTGGTGCCGAAATACAGCTCTCTGAGCTTGGAAATCACCTCTTGTGCTGTTGCCGCCCCTATGGCGAGCGGGCTATGCACTAGCTGGGGCGGGAGGCCGCTCAGCTTTTGTTCAGGTATGCTCTGGAGCGTGGCCTCGGTGGAAGGCTCGCGATGCGGACGGAGCCCTAGGGGGTCCAGGTTTGCCACAAGATGGCCGTTATCCCGGATACGCTCCACGAGATTGACGACACTGCGGAGTTGTTCGTAGTCGACAGATGGAGCTTGCTCTGCCGGTGCCTGTGTGGCGGGGCCTCCGGTTAGATAGGGCGCCCAGCTATCAAAGAAACTGCGTACCTGCGGATCAACCGATCCGCTGTCCTTGAGGTAGGCTTCGTAGAGCTCTATCAGATAAGCGGAATTTGGCCCCGTGAAGGGTTCCATGCTGGTCATGCTCAATCCTCTTCCTTCACCCCTCTTGCAATAACTTGGATAAGGGGCACTCCTCCGTAGTCCACCTTGAAAGATGGACAGCGCCGAGACCTTTATACCATATTGCTGAAGGCAATAATAAGTCTACCATGAAAGGACGCCGTGAAGCTAGGAGAAAGACAGGTATCGGCTAGCTTTGGGGGCCGCATTAGCCGTGCCACACTCAGATTGACACTCCAGTCTCGCAATGCTAAATTGATAGGTGTTAGCAGTCTTGAAAAGGGACTGCTAAATGTTGTTAGAGGGTTCCTATCGCGTGCCTACCTACGAGTACCAGTGCTCCGTTTGCAAACACCCTTTTGAGCTACGACACGGGTTCAACGGCTCAACGGTACGGGAGTGTCCCGTCTGTCAGGGCGAGGCGCACCGCAAGATTCACTCCGTGCCCGTTATATACAAGGGCAGCGGTTTCTATACAACCGACTACGCCCGCCGGGGTTCCCCTGCCAACACCTCCTCCGGCTCTTCCAGCGCCTCCTCCGGTTCCTCTAGCGATTCCACGTCCGATTCCTCAGACTCGACAAGCTCTTCAGACTCGCCGGAGTAACCTTGCGTGCTCTGATACAGCGCGTTTCCCAAGCCTCCGTTTCAGTGGACAACCAGACCGTGGGCTCCATCGGCCAGGGACTCGTCGTATTCCTGGGAATTGGGCAGGGCGATAGCGAGGCGGACGCCGCCTATCTGGTCGAGAAAATAGCGAACCTCCGGATATTCGCTGATTCCGAGGGCAGGTTTAACCTATCGGCGCTGGATACCAGAGGGGAGGTCCTGCTCATCAGCCAGTTCACCCTCTACGCCGAAACGCGCAAGGGCCGCCGCCCGTCCTTTACGGGCGCTGCGCCGCCGGAGCAGGCGAGACCTTTGACGGAGCAGGTCGAAGGTATGCTGAGAGAGCGCGGCCTCCGGGTAGCTACCGGGGTCTTCCAGGCCATGATGAAGGTCAGCCTGGTCAACGAGGGGCCGGTGACTATTTTCATCGACAGCGCGGAGAGGAATCGGCCGAGGGCGGGATAGCCTTTCCAGGCTCAGGAAGGGGGTAGTGTATGTCTGAACGTATATACATCAGAGTCAAGGGTGGGGGACTCGAACCACTTGAAGAGGAGCGCTTTTCAACCGAGGACGATCTACAGGAACTCATAGCCCTGCACCCCGAACTGCTTGATGGAGAGCAGATACGGCCTGGCGACCCCAGACGGTGGATTCTGATAACTCGCGAGAAGGGAATCGCTGAGACTCCTGATTCCAGCGCCATATGGGCGGTTGACCATCTAATAGTCGATCAGGATGCTGTGCCAACGCTGGTTGAGGTGAAGCGGGGTTCAAACCCTGAGATACGCCGTACCGTTGTTGGGCAGATGTTGGAGTACGCGTCCCATGCTGCCCATACCTGGACTGTCGGCGAGCTGCGCCAAACCTTTGAGGAGTCGGCAAAGGGCCGTGGCCTTGACCCGGATGAGGAGATAGGCCAACTGCTTCAGGAAGACGGTGAAATAGACGCTGATTTATTTTGGGAGAGGGTGGCTACCAACCTAGCCGCGAGGCGTTTGCGTCTCCTCTTCGTGGCGGACCAGATACCTGACCCACTCGAGCGGGTTGTGGAGTTTCTCAACGCTCAGATGCCTAACATCGAGGTGCTCGCGGTGGAGATAAAGCAGTTCCGGGGCGGGTCTTCTCAGACGCTCGTTCCACGCGTTATCGGAAGGATCGCTGCTTCATCGGCACCCAGTGCAGGCACACCACGCCGAAAGCTGACGCGCGAGACGTTCTTGGACGAGTTAACCAGCGAAGAGGCGCGGAACGTCGTCGAGCGGCTCTTAGAAGTAACACGGAAACAAGGAGGGTTTCCATCCTGGGGTTCGACTGGTGTCAGCATACGGATACGTTGCAAGCTCTGGCCCTACCCCGTAAGCGTCGCTTGGTTAAACCCGCCTGGGGTGTCTGGGTGGAATAATTTTAGAAACATCACGCTCGGCGCAGCCATACTTACCGGCTACGATACGCCCCCTGGAGAAGAACTGAGCGCCACGCTGCGTCGTTGGATAGATCAGTTCTCCGGCGATAAGTTTTCTAAGCACCCCTCCATTAAAGATGGGGACAATTTCTGGGAAATTGATTATGCCAACGCAGCGCAGCATATTGAAACGCTGGTAGACAGGCTAGCCAATGTCCTCTCGGAACTAGGGTCGCTTTAGACCGGTCACAAGCGGCTCAGGGCTACCACAAGCGGCGCACACCGTATCGATCGAAGAGGGGATCGTTTGATACGAGGACGAGGTTGCGGGACAACGCCTGTGCGATGAGCATCCGGTCGAAGGGGTCGCGGAGGGGACCCGGAAGCGCTCCGGCCCGCGCGGCTTCGGCTACGGTTACGGGCAGCTCCTCGAAGCCTTCGAGGGCTATTGACTCAATCATATTATCAGCCAGGGGGTCTGCCTCGGGCAGTTTGCCGGTTCGGTGCTTGGTCGTGATCTCCCAGGCCGACGCTGCGCTGACCAACACGTCGTTGTCGTCATCCGCTATCATCTGCCTGGAGGCCTGTGTCAATCTCCAGTCATTGAGCACCCACCACAGAAAGGCGTGGGTATCCAAAAGGAGCCGCATCTGCTATGCGGTTCCTTCCCATGCAGCCAGCTCATCCTCAGGCAGTGGATCAAAGAAGCTGTCAGGTACCGTAAAGAGTCCTGCCATGGAACCAGGCTTCCGCTTGCCACGCTTTTTGCTGCTCACCAGCCGGGCTATGGGTTCTCCGTTGCGGGCAATGGTGACCTCCTCCCCTGCCTCGACCTGCTTCAGCAGGCGTGACAGGTGGGTCTTCGCTTCGTGGACGTTCACCGTTACCATTTGCCCGCCTCCTACTGGGTTACTTAGCTAATGATATGACTAATGTAGTCAGCCTGTCAATCGGAGCAAGTACATGGTATCCCCTAGCCATGCACAGCATTGACCCAACGTTCAGCCTATGTGAACATTGGGGTGGCATGAAATCTGCAAGGCCGCATTCGATTGTATCAAACGGGGAGGATCGAAGAATGGCGACTACCGACTATGAACCCAACATGGTCCTGGAGACCGGAAGCTATAACGTGGTGGGCACCAGGCCAGTCCGTCACGACGCAATCAACAAGGTAACGGGTCGGGACCAGTTTGGTGCGGACATTCAGTTCGCCGGCCTCCTCCACGGCAGGATACTCCGCAGCCCCTTTGCCCACGCCAGGATCAAGTCGATAAGCACTGCCAAAGCGGAGGCGATACCGGGAGTGAAGGCCGTTGTCACCGGCAACGACCTGCCCAAGACCGATGACGTGGCGCTGAAATATCGCAGAGCCAACATACTGGCATCAGATAAAGTCCTCTACGCCGGACAGGCGGTGGCTGCCGTGGCCGCAGTCGATTTGCAAATCGCGGAAGAGGCGCTGAACGCCATCGAGATTGAGTACGAGGTCTTGCCGCCTGTGCTGACGGCTCCCGAAGCCATGAAGAAGGAAGCCCCCCTGCTTCACGACGACCTCAGGACGGAATCCCTCGGTTCGCCTGTGGAAGGATCGAGCAACATAGCAAGCTACGCCAGGTACGAGCTTGGGGACGTAGACGATGGGTTCTCGGAAGCGGATGAAATTGTGGAAGGCGAGTTCCATACCAAGACCGTCCACCAGGGTTACATAGAGCCGCATACCTGCACGGTGTTGTGGAATGAAGACGGCAGAATCATCATCTGGTGCAGCTCTCAGGGGCCGTTCATGGTCAGGGACTACACGGCGGACAGGCTGGGCGTACCGGTGTCACAGGTAAAGGTCATCCCGTTGGAGATAGGGGGCGGATTCGGAGGGAAGACGGCGATATACCTGGAACCCGTCGCCGCCCTGCTCTCCAAGAAAACCGGACATCCCGTGAAAATGGTCATGTCGCGGCAGGAGGTGTTCGAAGGGACCGGCCCGACATCCGGTTGCTACATCTGGGCAAAGATAGGTGCGAATAAAGAGGGCAGGATCACGGCTGCCCAAGCCTACCTGGCCTTCGAGGCCGGCGCATTTCCCGGGTCTCCGGTAGGCCTGGGCGCGACTACCATATTCTCCCCATACAATCTTCCCAACATACTGATAGACGGATACGACGTTGTAGTGAACAAGCCAAAGGTGGCCTCATACCGGGCGCCGGGCGCGCCCCAGGCCGTCTTTGCATCGGAGCAGCTTCTTGACGACCTGGCCGTCAAGCTGGGCATGGATCCGCTGGAGCTCAGGCTGAAGAACGCGGCAACAGAGGGGTCGCGGCGGGTTACGGGCCAGCCGTACCCCAGGATTGGAGTCGTGGAGCTTATAGAGGCCATGCAGCAGCACCCGCACTACAATACGCCGTTGAGCGGGCCCAATCAGGGCAGAGGCGTGGCCGTGGGGCTGTGGTACAACATCGGGATGGCGTCCAGCTGCTCTATCAAAGTCAACGATGACGGCACGGTCAACCTGATAGAAGGCTCCGCTGATATCGGAGGGACGAGGGCGTCCGTGGCTATGCAAGCGGCCGAGGTGTTGGGGCTGCGGGCCGAAGAGGTCTTGCCGACGGTGGTGGACACGGATTCGATTGGCTACACGGCAACGACCGACGGCAGCAGGACCACGTTCGCCACGGGCTGGGCGGCATACGAGGCGGCTCAATCGGTGAAGCGCCAGGTGGAAGAGAGGGCCGCCGCTGTCTGGGGAGTGGAACCGGATAGCGTGGAGCTGGCCCAGGGCGTGGTTCGCTCCAAAACGGATGAATCGCTCCAGATGACGTTCGCGGAGGTGGCGGCTCAGATGGCCGATACGGGCGGCCCCATTATGGGCAGCGCCGTGGTGCATCCGCGCGGCATAGGGCCTTCCAGCTCCGGCAATATTGTGGACGTGCAGGTAGACCCGGAAACGGGGAAGGTGGATGTTCTCAGGTACACCGCGTTCCAGGATGCGGGTAAGGCGATTCATCCCACCTACGTTGAGGGGCAGATGCAGGGAGGCAGCGTGCAGGGCTTGGGCTGGGCGCTCAATGAAGAGTACCATTACGATGAGAACGGCGTCATGAAGAACGGCAGCTTCCTTGACTATCGCATGCCCATCTCGCTGGACGTGCCGATGATCGATACGGTCATAGTAGAGGTGCCTAACCCGGGGCATCCCTTTGGAGTGAGAGGCGTGGGCGAGTCCAACATCATCCCTCCCGTACCAGCTATCGCCAACGCCGTCTACCACGCGACGGGTGTCCGCATGGATACCCTCCCCATGAACCCGGGCACGATCCTGGACCGGATCAAGAAGTCCAACGGGAGATAGCCCGTCCCATGGCCACGGTCTACATACCGTCCCTGATGCGCGACATCACTTCGCAGGCCAAGGTGCAGGTCCCAGGGACTACGGTGCGACAGATAGTAGACAACCTGGAGAAAGCCTATCCTGGGATTAAGGACAGGCTCCTGGAGAACAACAGGATCAGGCCCAGCATATCCGTGGTGGTGGACGGAGAGGTCACTCCCATAGGCCTGCTGGAGAAGGTTGCAGAAGATAGCGAGGTGCATTTCGTTCCCGCCATAGCAGGCGGGAACATTGCCGGCTAGCTGTTGGACCAAGTGGCCAGCGACCCGCTGGCGATGGCCAGAACGGGTTGCCGTTCTTCCAGGCTCAGGACGTAGATCCGGCTTTGCGTCCCCCTGTCTTCACCGGCCAGGACACCGGCAAACAGCAGGCTCTGGCTGTCAGGCGACCATACCCGGTGCGACTGTACATACTGGTCGAAGAAGGCGTACCAGGTCAGCTGGTCCGAGGACGGGATGAAATCGATCAGCTCCCTATCGTCGCCGGAGTCCAAATCGATCACGCGCCATTGCAGATTCTCTTGGGAGTCGTTCAAGGAGACGTAGGCTATCTTCGTCCCGTCAGGCGACCAGAAGAAGGCGACTATGGGCCGCTCTATCAGAACCGTCTCCTCCTCCGAAACGGTGTCTATCACCCGCAGGTCCTCCAGGAACGGATCATCCGCGGTGGACGACTGCCCCACGGCCAGCTGGTCGCCTTGGGGCGACCAGAGGAACGCCGCATTCCCAAGGGCGCTGCTCAGCTCCCTTCTCCGCGAGCCGTCGTCCCTGGCTATGTAGAGGGCCTGCGAATCCAGGAATGCCGCGACGTTGGAGCTGGGAGACCAGGAGGCCGCCCTGTAGCTGCCGGAGGTGGCTCTCAGATCGAGCAGGCGTTCCGGGGCGTCTACGTCGGACCTGAACAGCTCGCCCTCTTGGTGTATGAGCAGGCTGTGGGAGTCCGGCGACCAGCTTATGTACAGGGGCGCTCCTCCGGCAATCCTCACGCCCTCGCCGGTTCCCGATGCGTCGATAAGGAAAAGAGCCAGTTCGCCGTCCTCCATGGACAGGAAGGCTATGTGCTCGCCGTCGGGCGACCAGAGCGAATAGTGAGGAGCCTTGGCCCCAATGGCGGGCGGGACTCCGTCGGGGTTCTCGTATATCCGCACCTCATCAGCGCCCCCAGCGTCGACGGTATAGAGCGCCTTGCCCGGGCCCAACAGTTCTTCCGAGAAGGAGGAGTAGGCCAGTCCGCTCCCGTCGGGTGACCAGCCGGGCCAGGAGTACATGCCGCCCTGCGAGGTTATCTGCCTTTCATCGCTGCCGTCCGGGTTGATGGTGAATATCTGGAAGTCGTTGCTCACGTAGGCAATCCGGTTGCTGGCGGTTGGCTCC
>DAOUKI010000033.1:0-2978 GCA_034421495.1 Dehalococcoidia bacterium
AAGGAAGAAGCCGAACTGCGCATCATCCGTGAGTACATGCCCGAGCAGATCCCGGAAGAAAAGCTAGCCGAGCTGGCCAGAGAAGCTATTTCTCAAACAGGCGCATCAGGCCCCGGCGACTTTGGTAAGGTAATGGGACTCCTCATGCCGCAACTACGCGGGCGCGCAGACGGCGCACAGGTCAGCAGCGTAGTTAGGCAACTCCTCTCAGCCTGACACAACCCTCCGCCGTTCTTGCAGATGACAGCGTAGCTGTCTACAGCTCGTCTATGACAAGCTCCTTCATTGCTTTCAGGAGCTGGGGACGGTCCAGGTCGGGGACGTTGAGGTTATACTGCGTAACGCCCAAACCGGCCAGACGTCGTATCCGTTCGATGCATTCGTCGGGGGTGCCCGTCATGCCGCGGTACCGTTCGTTGAGGTAGTCCCGCACGCCGTACTCCTCGGCCAGACGGTCGTACTCCTGCAACTGCTCCATGGACGGTCTGCCGTGAGTCGTCAAATCGTAAGCCAGCGATAGCTTCTTGATCCCCTCTTTGTAGCGATCCGGGATGAATTTACCTTCCAGGGTATAGCGGCCCAGGTAGTTGGCCTCGCGGGTTGCGCCGCCCTGCCGCTCCAAAGGCGCGCTGCCCGCATCCGTATAGACGTTGAAAGCGACATTCCACCAGATATCCAGGTCTTTCAGGGTGCGTCCCGCGGTTGCTGCGCCCTCCTCCACCGCCTGCAGCGCGCCCTGCGCCACCTCAGGAGAGGTGCCCGAGCCGATGATAACGCCGTCGGCTATTTCACCGGCGAGGCGCAGTCCTCTCACCGCGATGGCAGCGATGTATATGGGGATGTTCCGCTTGGCCCAAGGCAGCCGGGAAACGCCTCCTTGATACTCGGCGCGACCTTGTGTTAGGAGATCGCGCACGGCGATGACGTACTCCCTCAGAGACGCCACCGACGAGGCCCTGTTGCCCGCGTTGTACACGCCGCTGTTCCCCGTGCCGATGCCTATGGCGACCCTGCCCGGGGCGATTTCATCGAGAGCGGCGGCGGCGCTGGCGGTGACCACGGGGTGCCGCGTCACTGGGTTGGTGACCCAGGGGCCAAGCTGAACGCTGGTGGTGTTGAGCGCGGCCACGGTGCAGGCAACCCAGGGGTCACGGTAGAGTGCCGGTGAATCGGCGATGCCCATGCGGTGAAAGCCTAGGCTTTCCACGGCGCAGGCCCATTCGATAACGTCCCGATAGGAGCCCGGGCGTGAACTGGTGGAGAATTTGACGTCCATTACGTCCATGCTATGTGGGCGAATTGAGGAGTGTCAATTGTAGCCGTCTATCCTCCCTGATATGATGGCTAATTGCGGGGAGGGACGAGTAGCCCTCCCATCTTCTTGGACGGGCGACTATTCAGGAACGGAGGCGCTAGTGAACAACATATGGGTTGTCGGTTCTGCGGCTGTGCTTGCCTCAGTCGCGGCTAACCTGATAATACGGGCGATTGCGGTACCGGCGTTGGACATCTCCGGCGAGTTCGAGCCTATGCAGATGCCTCGCATTGCGTTTTTTACCGTAATAGGCACGGGCGCCGGAGTAGTGGCGTTTCACTTCATCAGACAACGTTCCCGTCGGCCCGTAAGGACGTTCCTCATAGTAGCCGCAGCGGCGCTTGCCGGGTCTTACGTGCCCAACTTGATTCTCCTAGTCGCAGGGTCGCAGGAAACGTTCCCCGGGATAACGAATGCGGCGGTTGGGGTGCTGATGCTCATGCATTTAGCCGCAGCGGTAATCACAGTAGGGACTCTGGTGTGGTGGGAACTCCGCAACAGCGGATGAATTGCGGAGACGCAGAACGTAGAACAAGAATGCACCAAGCGGAGGTCTGCACATGCCAAAAATGACCGGCGGTGAAGCTGTAGTCAGGGCGCTGGCGGCGGAAGGGGTTGAGGTGGTGTTCGGGCTGCCCGGGGTACAGATAATGCACATCTACGACGCTTTCTACAACAACCCGGACATACGGGTGATCTCCTGCCGGCACGAGCAGACCACAGCCTACATGGCCGACGGCTACGCCCGTTCAACGGGCAAAGTGGGCGTGGCGCTGGTGGTGCCAGGCCCCGGCGCTTACAACGCCGCGGCGGGCATGTCGGACGCTTACGCTACGTCGTCGCCGGTGTTGCTGATATCGGGTCAAATAGAGAGCAACGAGATAGGCAAGGACTTCGGGCAACTCCATGAGATCACGGACCAGCTGGAGTTCATGAAGCCAGTGGTGAAGTGGAACGACCTGGTGACAAGAGCAGAGGACATCCCGGAAACCATCCACGAAGCGATGCGACAGATGAAGACGGGCAGGCCGCGGCCGGTTGAGGTGGAGATACCCCCCGATACCCTGGGAACGGTGGCCGACATCGACCTGGTGGAGCCGGAGGCGTATACCAGAGCGGCCCCCGACCATGCTGCCATAGAAGCCGCCGCCGAGCTGATCGCCTCGGCGGAGAAGCCGTTGATCTGGGCCGGCGGCGGCGTGAACCTAGCCGATGCCGGAGCGGAACTGACCCGCCTGGCCGAGCTGCTCCAAGCGCCGGTGATCAACACGTCCGAAGGCAAGGGCGCCATTCCTGAGACCCACCCGCTCTCCATGGGAACCACGGCTTACAGCTGGGGGCCGGGGGCGGAGATGTTCCCCCAAGCTGACGTAGTCCTGTCCGTGGGCAGCAGGCTGGGCAGCTACCGGCCTGAGCCGGGAACTACGCCGCGAAGCGACCAGAAGCTAATCAACCTGAACATAGACGAGACCGAGTTTGGCAAGACGATGCCGGTTGAAGTCGGCATCGCCGCCGACGCAAAAGTAGGACTGAGCCGGCTTATATCGGCGCTGCAGGGGCGTTCCATCCGCAACGAGTGGGAGAAGGACAGGCTAGCGGAGATCAAGTCACGGACATTGGACAAGGTCAGAAAAGCGGGGCCCAAGCAGGTGGACCTGGTGGA
>DAOUKI010000034.1:0-10204 GCA_034421495.1 Dehalococcoidia bacterium
ACGGAGCCGATGTCTATGCCCAGCTCCAGAGATGCCGTGGCTACACAGACTTTGACCTCCCCATCCTTGAGCCGCTTCTCCGCGTCGTGGCGCGTTTTCTGGGAGAGGCTCCCATGATGCGCCGCCACCGACTCCTCTCCCAATCTTTCCGAAAGTAGGTGCGCCACGCGCTCCACCAAGCGACGCGTGTTCACGAAGACGAGGGTGGTGGTGTGGCTCTTGACCTCGTCGGCTATCTTGTCCAGCACCCTACCCCACAGTTCATGCGAGGCGATAGGGCCCAGCTCGTCGTCGGTAAGCTCTATAGCCAGGTCCATCTCTCTGGCGTGGCCCGTATCCACAATCAGACATCCGGGTTTGCCTTCAGCATCGATCTCTCCGGCGCCCACCAGAAATCGAGCCAGCTCCTCTATGGGCCGCTGTGTGGCTGACAAACCGATTCTGGTTACCGGATCGCTTGCCAGGTTGCAAAGCCGTTCCACTGAGATGCTGAGGTGAGAGCCGCGCTTGTCGTCGGCCACTGCGTGAAGCTCGTCCAAGATGAGGGTCTTCGCCTGTCGCAGGGACTGGCGGCCGCTCTTGGACGTAAGCAGGATGTACAACGACTCCGGCGTCGTGATCAATATATGCGGGGGCTGCTTTGCCATGGCCTGTCGCTGGCTGGGAGAGGTATCCCCGGTGCGTACCGCCACGCGTATCTCCGGCAGGGGCGTGCCATTGCGCTCCGCCATCTCTCCTATCTCCTGGAGAGGGACGGAGAGGTTTCTATGAATATCGTTGGAGAGCGCCTTCAAGGGGGATACGTAGACTACCTGGGTGCTCTCCGGCAGACCGCCGTTCAAGCCGGCCTTCACCAGGTTGTCCAGGCAGGTGAGGAAGGCAGCCAGCGTCTTCCCGGAACCGGTGGGCGCCGCAATCAGGGTGTGTTTGCCCGCAGCAATGGCCGGCCAGCCCTTGGCTTGCGCCTCTGTAGGGCCATCGAACCGCTGACTGAACCAGTCCCGTATAAGTGGATGGAATCCTTGAAGGCTCACGCCCCAATCCTCATAGCTCATAAGTTCTTGGAAGGAGGATTATACCCCTTTCATGATGACTTGTCGCCCCTTGACGCGGACAAATTGCTATACTGGAAGGACAGATCAACGACATTAGAGAATAAGCTGCGCATACAAGCAAATCCAGCTTGAGCTGTTCACGGACAGGGCTGGGAAAGAAGGGCGGCTATGTTTTCAAGAATCCTTGTGCCTCTGGACGGATCGTCATTAGCGGAACAAGCGTTGCCATACGTGGGGCAGCTAGGAAAGCTTTCCCACTCTAATATCCGGTTGATACGCGCCATTGAACCTGTGCCGCCTGATCTGGCGGACCCAAAACATGGCTTGTATTTGGACAGGGTGACCACCAGCCTGCGCGACGACGCCGGACGGTACCTCAACACGGTAGCACGAACTGTACAAGAGAGCGGGCTGAGCGTTGTAAGCGAGGTCCATGAGGGTGATGCCGCGACCTGCATAGTGGGGGAAGCAGAGCAAGACCCCGGTGCGCTGGTTGCAATGGCCACCCATGGGCGAACCGGACTAGGACGCTGGATGCTGGGAAGCGTGATGGACAAGGTGCTTCATGCCGTACACAACCCTTTGCTTGCAGTCAGGGCAAAAGACCAACGTGATTTTGCCCTAGACTCCGGGATAGAGCAGGTTATAGTGCCGCTTGACGGATCGTCATTAGCAGAGCAGGCATTGCCTCTGGCGCTTTCCATAGCCCAGGCGCTGTCTATCAAGATGGTGCTGCTGAGAGCCACCCCTACTACCCTGATTTACCACTCGGGGAATTATCTCAATGCCCCAGTGGAAGAGATCTTGGAAGAAGAGGCCAGAGCGGCCGTTCAGTATCTCCACGATACGGCCTTGAAGCTCAACGAGGAGGGCTTGTCCCAGGTGGACGAACGCGTAGTCTACGGCAGTCCTGCATCCACCATTATCGATGCAGTCCACGACTTACCCAACTGCCTGATAGTAATGACAACGCATGGACGTTCCGGGGTAGAGCGCTGGTTCATCGGCAGTGTAGCCGACCGGGTGATACGCAGATCGGATTGTCCTGTGCTGCTGATCAGGGCAATCTGAACGTAGCGGGGCCTCCTGCCGTCATACCCATACCACCGGATGCTTCGTTGGCGAAAGTGGCTTAGGAACCGTCCAACCGACTTCTCAGCATGACAGGACACCGCGAGACCGACAGAGATCTCTTTGCACTTCCCATATTGTGTTCCCCAAAGAATGGCCTTATCATATTTAGCACGGTTGAGACGAGGTAAGGAGCTAGGATGAACGCCATCCCGTTCTTCGGGTCACAGATTACTGACGATTACACCAAGGCGGCAATCAGATTGCAGCAGGCCACCCATGAGCAATGGTCGGTGGATTGGCAGAATCTAACGCTTGTCTGCCGACACGGTATTGCGCTAAGCCCCCCCGCCTGCGCCAAGAAATCAGAGGCCAATCTGAGGGAGTACGCAGCGGCACGGCACGGCAAGCCAAAGAGCTGATCCGCCGGCGCTGTTCACTTAGCTAGCCCCTGACGAGTCTCAAAGACTCGGCGACCTTGATTAGGTCTTCCTCGGTCAACGTCTTACCTTGATTGAGCGTGCGAATCAAGATATAAGTCTGCCTAGTATCCGTGACCGGGGCTCTTACTCGTATCCGGTAGCCAAGGTCGTACCGCCACTGAGTTTCATCTGCAGTAGCTATTGTAGTGGCTATTGCGGTAGGATCCATGTGACCACGAACAACGATAGGCTCTGATCCACCCCGAACAATACAGCCGGGTAGCCCGTTGAAGTTGCGTAATTCAAATGCATCGGCAGGCACCTGGACAAAGGAGTTATCGCACTGATTGGAGTACCGGGGATACTCGATGAATAGCTGTGTAGGCCCAGACGTCTCATTCGTCTTGACGTACATAAAACTTGCATAGGGTATGATGCCTTCGCGGTCGTTCACTTCAACGCCACCGAAGACGAAAGAATCCGGAATGTAGTCGGGGACGTACACATAGCCAAGCGCTTCCTCAATCTCGTCTATTGGGATGTCATCCTTCTGGCTAGCGCAACCGGTCGACAAGACGAGGCTTGCAATAGGGACGATAAGCAGGATACGGACCCTCACTATGGCTCCTGGCTTCCATAGGCTATTCAATACCTATAGTAGTCAGCAGACAGTTAGTTTGCCAGTCTCTCGCTGGATAGACGAGGATAACTAATCCGCCACTTCCCTCAGAGGCTGTAATCCCTCAGGTTCACCGGGCCCTTTCTTGATCGCGGCTCGAGGGCCGGTTTCGGGCAAGAGGATTCCCGCTACGACCACCGTGACCGGCAGCAACGCAAGCAACGTTAGGCTGGGTAGATAGGTTCCCAGCCAATCCGTAGTCGTGCCCACCAAGACCGGTCCGGCAAGGCTGGCCAGATTGCCCACCGCAAGTCCGGCGGCGAGCACCATGGCAATCTCCTGAGCCGACTTCTCGGGAAGCTCCGTTGCCACGGTGAAGACCGTGGAGATGAACACCCACTGAGATATCCCAAGCGCGACCACAGAAACATATATCAGGGGTTGGTAGTTGAAGAGAAACGCGCCAAACCCGGAGAAGGTGAATAGAATCCCTGCACCTATCAGAAACGGGCGCCTCAATCCCAATCTGGCGGAAGCCAGGCCTGCCGTGGGACATACAACCAGGCCAATGAAGGCGGGGATGCCTACGATGAAACCCGCTTTGGACAAGGAAAAGCCGAAGACTTCGTTGTAATAGGTGGGCAGCCAGGAACTGAAGCTCAAATAGGTCAGGAACGGGCCCACGAATGCCAGGGATACCAGGATAGTGGTCCTTTCCTTGAGAACGCCTAATAACCGTGTGATGGAGGGAGAGCTGACCGATACCCTGTCTTCCACCGGTTCTTTGCCCAAGACCACCCAAGCAATCGCCCCCGCCAAGGCCACTGCGCCGAAAGCAAACAGCGTGATGTCCCAACTGAAGAGGTTGGCAATAGGTACGCCTATAAACAGCGATATGGCCATACCGCCCGTCTGACCCATCCAGTTGACCCCGTTGACCACGGGCAGTTCCCGCCGGTCGAACCATTGCGAGGCCACTGCGCCCACCAGGGGAATCACCACTCCGGCGCCGAAAGCAAAGACCACCCGCCAGGCAACGTGCCCGGCGAAGTTGGGCATGAACGGAGCCAGCATTCCCACCGACATCAGGAATGCGCCGAAAGCAAATGTCCTATGTATACCGAAGCGCGACGCCAGGAATCCCGACGGTACGTTGCCCACGGCCAGCATCAACCCCATAACCGCAACCAGTATGCTGACCGTGCTCCTGTCCAGGCCGTATTCGTCCATTATCAAGGGGAACAACGGAGCCGGCGCCAGCACGTTGATGCCTATGCTCAACTGGGCTACTACAAGCAGGCCTTCTATGACCCAGCGGTATCTGCTTCTGGAGGGTTGCTGCATCTCTATCCCACAAAAAACGCGGCTCACATGAGCCGCACCGGTCGTTGCAGGGCAAATCAATCCAACTTACGCAGGGAATTATAGCGCAGCGTTGGAACGTAGTCGATAGAGGCTAAGCATAGATGTTATGGTACGGTCACTGGCGCAGATCCGCCGCCGGTGAGTCCTTAGATGGAGGATTGGTAGAGAAATGACAAGTATGCAAACGCTGGCCGCTAGGCTCAATGAAATGTGCAATGAGCTACCGTTTCACACCGGATGGCACTTGAAAAACGTATCCTCCGGGGAAACGTCCCACCTGAACGGCGACGTAATAGTCCCGTCCGCCAGCACCCGCAAGATCGCTATCCTGATGGCCGTCCTCAAAGCCGTAAACCAGGGCAAACTCAGTTTAGACCAGCCTTTCGTGGTGCAGTCGAAGTATCAGAACAACGATTCAGGCTGCTTTCAGCACTTGACTCCGGGGTTTGCCATAACCTTACAGGACGCCCTGGTAATGATGATCATAGTCAGCGACAACACTTGCACAGGCGCAGTCTCAGACTTGGTTGGCCTGGACAACGTCAACGCTCTCTGCCGGTCAATAGGCATGAAGGGCACCAATCATCTGGTCGGCCTGCCGCCTTTGGGCCTGGGCCGCAATCACTCGCTGGACCAGGTAAACACCACTACTCCAAATGACGTTGGCTTGCTGCTTGACCTAATCCTGCAGGGTTCCTCGGATCCCGCGGCAGCGGACAAGTTGGGCTGCACCACAGAGCTATGCCAACTGGCCATTGATATTCTCAGCTGGCAGAAACTGCGCAACAAGCTGCCCGCTCTGCTTCCGCTGGGCACAAAGGTAGCGCACAAAACGGGTACCGGCTACGAATCGCGAACCATAAATGACGCAGGGATTATCTATCAAGGCAACGAACCTTTGTTCATACTCTCCGCTTATATGGAGAACGTCCCTGTGGAGCTGCCGGATGGACAAGCGGGACATGCCGCCGCTTCAGCACTCATCTCACGCATATGCCGAGAGTGCTACGATGTCCTGAAGCGCTAGGCACGGGTTCGCTCACTCTGGCTGGCCTGTGCCGTTTGTCCTGGCGGAATAAACTTAATTGTTGCTCGTTGTGCAAGACTGATATAATTGGGCTACCTGCAGTAGCTATCCAGGGTACTGGTAAGGAAGAGCAAAATGGCCGATTCAGTTGAAGAACAGGTCGCAAGCGGAGCGGGAAGCAGTGTGTCCACCCGGATTCAAGACGACGAGAGCCAACCCGTGTCAACCCAACGCAGAGGGGCTACGCTCTACGCCATGCCTTCCCCCTTCCCCGAGGGTTGGTATTTCATCGCAACCCGCAAGGCCGTAGAGAAGGCCAAGCTCATCCAGAAGATGTGGATGGGCGAGAACGTCCTCATATGGTGCGACAATAACGGGCGGATCTGCGTCTCTGAGTCCTATTGCCCGCATCTGGGCGCAGATATGGGGCCTGAAGGAGGCGGATGTATACGCGACGGCCGGCTGCTCTGCCCCTTCCATGGCTATGAATTCGATGCAACGGGCCAGTGCGTAGCCACTCCCTTTGCCCCTGCGCCCAAAACCGCAAAGCTGCGCGTCTACGAGACACAGGAAATCAACGGCCTCATCTTCGCCTGGTGGGGAATTGGAGGACGAGCGCCGCATTGGAGCCTGCCCACAGAGACGCTGGAGCTAGAAGGATGGGGCAACTCACAGATCACTACCCTTCGCTTTGCCGGTCATCCCCAGGAGACCACTGAGAACGTAGTAGACCTGGCCCACTTGCGATACGTCCACGGCTACGACAACGTGACCTCCGGCCTGGAACTGGCTGTAGACGGCCCTTACCTGGAGGCTCAGTTCGACTTTAAGAGAGTTAGAAAGGTCGTCAAAATGGCGAACCTTACCTTTCAATGCTCGGCCAAAGCCCACATATTTGGGCTGGGCTATTCATTCGTGGAAGTCCGCGAGCAGTCGATAGGTATGGATCTACGCCTATGGGTGCTGGCGACGCCGGTTGACGGCAAGCTCATAGACCTCACGCTGGTTTCCCAGGTGAAGGAGATCCGCAAGCCAAAGCGGATGTTTGCAGGGCTGGGGTTCCTCCCGGCGGGGATGCGAGCGCCCATAATGAACAGGTTCATTGCGTCCCAGCAGCGGGACGACGTTCTGCAGGACGTGGTCATCTGGAGCCGCAAGCAGTACAAGTCTCGCCCGCGCCTCTGCCGTTCCGACGGCAAGATCATGCCCTTCCGGGCCTACTGCGCCCAGTTCTACGCGGACCCTAACGACTAGGACTGCTCCGTTGCTTCAGGCGCGGCGCTGCTCATGCCCTTGGGCCTATTCAAGGCGGGGATGGCCAGAACAACTGTGATCACCATGAAGCACCCTCCCGTCACGAAGAAACCCAGGTGAGGGAAAGTAAATGTGCTGACTCCTAGGGCGTAGGCGCCCTCGGAGGCCCGTGCGAACACGGCGGAGATGAATATGAACGTGAGAAGCGTCATTGCCATCCCGGCAGCACCCGATATTATGCCTGCCACCCGCGGCAGGACCACCGAGGCCGCACTCGCAAGCCCAAGAGCTAGCAGGATCACAAAGAGTATTCTGGTAATTCCACCGCCCAACTCCTCATCAGCGGCCACCTGCAAGATTGTATAACCTTCCGAGACCGACTCATCTCCGAAGCTTACGATGTATATAGCCCAGGGCATTACAATGCTCAAAACCGCAAACAGGCCCATGACTGAAGCGACAATACTTCCAACGTTCAACTTTAGCGCGCCTTGCAGCACGCCGAGCCTCCCTTGCATTGCGCCAAGCCCCGTGGCGGGCTGAGCCGTTTCACCGGCTTCGCCGTCAGCGTCGGAGCCGGTGGCAGCCGTCGCGCCTTGTTGGCCCAGCGTCTCTTTCAACCATGCAATCGTGTGTTGGGGAAAAGTCCGGACTGTCTGGCTGTGTCTAAACTGAAACGCCCCAATCGCTCCGAACGCCAACAGAGCAAGCCAAAAGCCCAGTGAGCTGAAGTAAATGAACAGGGTCAACAAGCCCAACGCTGATATCACTATCCGCGTCTCTATCTGGACGGCGTGCGGCAGAAAGTAGGTCCCAATAGCAGCCATTCCAAGAATCCCCAAGACTACCATGTATACCAGCGAAACGTTAAGCGCAACTAGGGATAGAAGGATAATGACACCCAAGCCAGGTACAACGTACCGTTCTTCAATTCTCATAACACCTCCCTTTCGATAGCTGAACGAATACAGCCGAATCGTAGCGCAGCCTATCAATATTTACGAAGATAAGCAATTTACAGGAAAATCACGACCATATACTTCTCATAATGCGCGCAATGGTCAACGTAATGTTTAAGGTTCCTCAAAGTTTTGACAAGTTGCAAACACCGTTTGAAGGGGAATTGGCATTGTAAGAATCACAGCAGAAGGCACGTGGAAGCTTGTAATCGTTCGCCTTCACCCACCGGTGAGGAGCTTCTGGAAGGCCGGAATGGAGCCAGAGAATCAGGCCAGGTAGAGGAGAATCGAGTCTACGTAGCGTCCACAGTGGACCCCTATAGTCACACTAAGACCGTCCCATAGCCTCCCAGCGTTCAGCCCTTCACCTTCCTGAATCGCCTGCCGTACATGAGGCTCCCGTAGTGGTTGAACCACCGCCTTGCTTCGGGATCGTTGAAATGGTAGTCCGCGCCTAGCTGTCTTGCGGCGGCCAGCCCAGTAACAAGGCACGTCTCCTGGCTATTGACCAGCGTGTGAGCGCCGCAGTGCCACGTTCGTCTCCTGCCCTGAATGAAGCGGAACATGGGGACGAGCAGCGCAACGTGGCGCACGTCGTGGACTACGTGCTGCAACCACTGTTCCGCAACGATCTTCTGCTCGTCGATGGGGCTGACTGGGTTGTAGGTCACCAGGCAAGGTTTGTCGGACCGCATGGCCCAGGGCTGCTGGTTGTGCATGATGTACGTAATTTCGTAGTTGTCCGGCTTTGCGCCGTACTGCTCGATGTGATTGCTGCGCGTCGTCAGTGGCTTCACCTCGTTGTCGGGAAGAACTGAGGAATCGGAGTGGACTACGGCGTGGCCATGGATTTCGCTCTCATAACGTATCCTGGAGAGAATGTACCGTTCAAGAAATGTGGGGTTGTCCAGAATGCTAAGCGTATGGTTTGCATTGCACGCGAGAATAACCTCGTCGAAGGTCTCCTGAACGCCGTCTTCGTCCTCTATCACTATGCAGGACTCCTGCCGGTACACCTTTCGCACGGGACGGCTGAGGTAAATCTTGTCCTGAAAGTTCGCGGTCAGGTTCTCGTAGATGCGCCGCATTCCCTGGTCCCATGTTTTCATAGGGGTGGCGGTTTCGATATCGAAGAACTCAAGGTATCTCGCGAAGAGCGCTGCGGACATGTCGAATATCTTGGTTGCCAGCACGAAATTGATGAACATGGGTTTCAGAATCTTGTACCTGAAGTCCCCGGAGAACCTGCCCAGACTCAGGACGGTCCCCATGCTGACGTAGTTGAACGGGTTGAGGGCATTCAGCAGCTTTGACCGGGAACGGGTCAGCCAGCCAAACCGGTGCAAACACCTCAAGAGCCGTTGGAATCTGACAATCTCGGACTGTAGCTCCTCCCTGATGTCGGAATCGAAGTCGTGAGCGTAGATACCGTCGCCGTACTTCACGCTATAGCTGAACTTGGTATCGAGGAGTTCGATGCCGAACCGTTCCATCAACAACAGGATGTGTTGATATACGGACGGGATCAAGGCGGTGACGGAGATGTCGAAGGGAACTGAGCTGCCGTCTTCCTGCGGCATATCGGCGGTATAGGCATTGCCGCCAACTCGTTCCTGGGCCTCGAATAGGCGGAAGTCAAAGCGGTCCGGGTGATGGTGCAACGCCCACGCTGCCCCCAGCCCGGACACGCCTCCGCCAACGATAGCTATGCGCCGCGGCATTGTCCTATTCTCCCCGGTTTCCATGATCCCCGATTGTACTACGTTCTCCCTGCGCTCCTCAGCTTCGGCTCTAGGCACGGTTCGTTGACAGCGCATCGTAGGTCGCATATCATTTGAAACTAGATTAACTTTTGCGTAAAGAGGGTGAGAGTTTGGTTCAAGTCAGCATATCCGAAGGGGAGAGTTTCGACAGCCTGCTGAGGCGTTTCACTAAGAAGGTGCAGCAAGACGGCATCCTTTCCGAAGCCCGCCGCAGAGAGCACTTCGAACCCCCCAGCATAAAGCGTAAGAAGAAGGCAGCCGCCAAACGCCGCAAGAGTTCCAGGCGCTAGCCGACCTTCCCCCCTCAGTACCGGAACCTTCTAATATGTCACTACAGGAACGCCTTTCAGAAGACCTGAAAGACGCAATGCGCCAGAAAGACGAAATCCGCCGTTCCACCATACGCTTCGTCCGTGCCGCCATACACAACCAGGAAATAGACAAAGGGGACGCCCTCAACGACGATGAGATCATAGGCGTCCTCAGTCGCATGGTGCGCCAGCATCAAGAAAGCATCTCTGAGTTCAAGAAAGCAGACCGGCATGACCTGGTAGGGAAGGAAGAAGCCGAACTGCGCATCATCCGTGAGTACATGCCCGAGCAGATCCCGGAAGAAAAGCTAGCCGAGCTGGCCAGAGAAGCTATTTCTCAAACAGGCGCATCAGGCCC
>DAOUKI010000035.1:0-2042 GCA_034421495.1 Dehalococcoidia bacterium
TCCAGCTTGTCGATATTGAATATGGCGGGAGACTTGCCGATTCGCTCCAGGGCAAAGTGCCGGACGAGGTCTTCGCGGGAGAAAAGCTCCGTCCTATCGTCCAGTGACCATCCAAGCAGGACAAGGAAGTTGAGCATGGCGTCCGGCAGATAGCCCAGGTCGCGAAATTCGAGCAGAGAGGCTGCGCCGTGACGCTTGGATAGCTTGGCGCGGTCCGAGCCCAAGATCATGGGCAGATGGGCGAATGCGGGGGGCTGGTAGCCCAGCGCATCGTAGAGCAGGACGTGACGCGGCGTGCTGGGAAGCCACTCCTCGGCGCGCATGACGTGGCTGATGCGCATCTCGTGGTCGTCGACTACGTTGGCCAGGTGGTAGGTGGGGAATTCGTCCGACTTGAGGATGACAAAGTCGTCGATGACCGACAGCTCAACCGTAACCTCGCCGCGAATCAGGTCGTGCACGGTGACCGGCGGGCCTTCCAGCGGCGTGGCGAACCTGACGACGCAAGGCAGGCCCTGCTCGGCCTTGGGCTTGGCGTATTCGGGATCGCGGCAGCGCCTGTCGTAGCGGGGAGGCAGTCCCTGTTTCTGCTGCTCTTTACGCATCCGGTCCAGCTCTTCCGGAGTGCAGTAGCAGTAGTAGGCGCAGCCCTGATCCACCATCTCCCGGACGGCGCGATGGTAGAGGTCGAGGCGCTGCGACTGCAGATAGGGGCCGTAAGACCCGCCGACCTGCGGCCCTTCGTCCCAGTCCAGGCCGAGCCAGTTCAGCGATTCAAGGATGTTCTGCAGCGCGCCCTCTATGCTCCTGGCCTGGTCCGTATCCTCTATCCGCACAATGAACGAGCCGCCGGTGTGGCGTGCGTACAGCCAGTTGAAAAGGGCGGTGCGAATATTCCCCACGTGCGGGTAGCCGGTGGGGCTGGGGGCATAGCGGACACGGATCGGGTGATTGTTCATTCTACATAGAATACAGCATGCAGCAATTGATATGGCAGGACTTGTTCTTTAGAATAGGCCTGCCAGTTCTTTAGGATACAAGGATATGACGGAACAAAATACAGCCACAATCAAACATCGTAACGTAATACTCATCTTCATTCTCTTCCACGTCACCCTGGGAATCTACGGCCTGTACTGGCTTTATGCGACTTCAAGCGAGTTGATGGCGTACAATAGGCGGGATGGCAACCCGCTGGCCTGGTTGCTCATGGCGTTGATACCGGTGCTGAACGTATTCGCCATTTGGTTCCACGCGCAAGAGGTCGAGAAGTTCTCCAAGCATGGCGGACATGAAGGGTATGGAGCAACGTTTATCTTCGTTCTCTGGCTTGCGCCGCCGCTGGCAATGATGTTCATCCAGGCCGAGCTGAACACCAGGTCGGCAAGGAGGAGCAGGGCCCGCCAGCAGGCGGCCGCTTAGTAGCGTCGGACGGAATCAGCCCCCAGATACTCCAAGGCCTCTCGCAGGTCCGGCGGCAGCTCCGAGGTGAACTCCACGGGCTCTCCCGTGGAGGGCAGTAAGAAGCCCAGCTTGCAGGCGTGGAGGAACTGTCGCCTGAGTAACTTTACCCTTCCCCCGTACTTGGAGTCGCCGGCCACAGGGTGACCGATGGCCGCCATGTGGACTCGTATCTGATGCGTCCTTCCCGTCTTGGGCCGTACTTCCAGCAGGGTGAACCCGTCCAGCGCTTCGATGGTGCGGTACTCGGTTAGGGAAGCGCGCCCGCCCTCAACAACGCCCATTTTCTGTCGCGAGCGCGGGTTGCGGGCTATCGGCGCCTCTATTGCGCCTTCCGCGGGCTGCGGGCGGCCTTTCACCAGCGCCAGGTAGAGCTTGGTGAAGGAGTGCTCCTTCATCCGGCGCACCAAGTCTGCGTAGGAGTGCGCCGACCTGGCGACTACCATTAGCCCCGATGTGTCGGCGTCCAGGCGGTGTACCAGGCCGGGGCGCGACGCTTCTCCCACGCCTTCCAACTCAGGATAGCGGGCAAGCAGCGCGTTTACCAGCGTGCCTCTCGGGTGTCCGGGCCCGGGGTGAAC
>DAOUKI010000036.1:0-14939 GCA_034421495.1 Dehalococcoidia bacterium
TATTGGCGAAGGCAAGGGCATACGTCGCATGGGGTTCGCAGTGGTGCCATTGGATGAGACGCTTGCTCGGGTGGTGGTTGACGTAGGGGGTAGGGGATACGCCGTGGTGGACACCCAGCTTGAAGGCGCCCGGTTTGGCAATATTCCTGGCGAGCTCATTGGCCACTTCTTCCAGAGCTTTGCTGTTGAAGGCGGCATCAACGTACATGCCAGCATCCTGGCGGGCGTGGACCCGCACCACAAAGCGGAGGCGTTGTTCAAAGCCTTGGGCCGCTCCTTGCGAGCTGCTCTGGAGCTCGATCCCAGGCTTGCAGGGGATATACCCAGCACCAAGGGGACGATATCAGGCTGAAGGCGATCCGCTAAGCTTCTGACAGCTCAAACCGGTACTCTTCTATAACCGGATTGGCCAGGAGCTTGTCGCACATCTCGCTTACCTGGCGCTCCGCTGCCGCTTTGTCCTTTTCCTGGACCTTCAGTTCCAGGTATTTACCGGCCCGGACGTCGGCTACGGATTCAAATCCCAGGCTCTTCAGGCCTCCCATGATAGTGCGGCCCTGGGGATCGTTGACCGTTGGCTTGAGGGTAACGTAGACCTTTGCGACGTACAATGCTATTGATCCATTCGCGCTGCGCTGGTGCAGGGGATGCCGCGCCCCAGCCCTCTGGTCTCGTCACTGAACAGGTTGCCTTTGTACGCCTCGTAGAAGCGCTCTATGCGGTCCTCGTCTATTCCCTCGAACTCATCCAGGACACCCCAGGCGGTGAGGGCAACGGTTCCCTCCGGTATGTTGGGGTAGAACCTGGTCACAAGCCATTCTCCGTTTCCGTTCAAGCTGTCGTGGACCTCTCGCAGCCGTTCCCTGTCAGCGTTGTTGGTGAGATTGTGGCTAAGTATCACGTTGCCGTGCTCCATGTTGTGCACCACTATCTCGTCCGCTACCTTGCCATCATAGAACCCGCACTGTGTTGTAGCAGACCAGTGGTCGCCGGAGGTGGGCGGCGCGGTGCTGTAGGCAACGGTCTGTGGGTCTACATGGAATGCGGATGGCATCAGGGCTTGAGGCACTCCTATGCCGTCTGCGTAGCTAGAGGTTCCGCTGCCCGTGCCAAGCCCGCCTCCGGGCAGCACAGATGGGAGGAAAAGCCCCACTATAATGGCAACGGCGAATGTTCCGGCGCCTATCAGGTATAGGATCCGCCGCCGCTTCTTCTTGCTTTCCTGCCGCTCTCTGCGGGCGGTGCGTATTTCTCCGCGCCGCACGGCGGTGCGACGTCTCTCTCTTTCCCTTGCCAAGTGTGCGTCTCCTTATAACTACGCTATCTGCTCTCCGACCAGTATACCGTAGGCTTACTGTTCAATGTTCTTCACAGGCCTGCTCGCCGGAACGTCTCATCAACGTACCGTACGTAGTAGCCGTAGTCAAAGAATCCGTCAAGCTCCGCTGCAGGCATGGCGGAGACAACTTCCTGCTCCTCTCTAACCAGGTTACGGAAGTCCAGTCCTTCGTCCCAAGAGCGCATAGCGTTTCTCTGCACGATTTCGTATGCCTTCTCCCGGCTCAAGCCGCCCTGTTCCACCAGGCCGAGCATGACGCGTTGCGAGAATATGACGCCTCTTGTGGATTCAATGTTCTCCATCATTCGTTCAGGGTAGACTCGCAGCCCCTGCATGACGTGATTGAACAGGCTCAGTATGTAGTCCAGGGCCAGACACGCGTCGGGCAGTATGATGCGCTCCGCGGATGAATGGCTGATGTCACGCTCGTGCCAGAGCGCGACGTTTTCAAGGGCGGTCACGGAGTGGCCCCGTATGAGGCGGGCCAATCCGCAGACCCGTTCGGAAAGCTCCGGGTTGCGCTTATGGGGCATGGCGGAGGAGCCGGTCTGCCCCTCGCCGAAAGGCTCCTCGACTTCCCGCACCTCGGTGCGCTGCAGGGAGCGTATCTCGGTGGCGAACTTCTCCAGGGAAGCCGCTATCAAAGCCAGCGCGCTCACGAAGTGAGCGTATCTATCGCGCTGGATAATCTGGCTGGATATGGGGGCAACTTCAAGTCCCAGGTGACGGCACACGCTCTCCTCCACGGAGGGCGGTACGGTGGCGTGGGTGCCCACGGCTCCCGAAATCTTGCCCACGGCCATCTGCTTCCTGGCAGCCTGCAAACGCTCCCAGTGGCGGTTCATTTCGTCCCACCACAAGGCAAGCTTCAACCCGAAGGTGATGGGCTCGGCATGAATCCCGTGAGTCCGGCCCATCATTAGGGTGTCCTTGTGCTCTTTGGCGCGTGCTTTCAAAGTCGCCCTGAGGGCTTCCACCTCTTCCAACAAGAGGTCAGCCGCTTCCAGCAGCTGTAGACTTTGAGACGTGTCCAATACGTCGCTGGAGGTGAGACCCAGGTGGATCCAGCGGCCCTCTTCGCCCAGGTTTTCCGTGATGGAGCGGGTAAAGGCGGTCATGTCATGGCGGGTGCGCTGGAATATCTCGTCCAAACGTACTGGATCATAGGCAGCGTGCCTCAGCTTGGCCATGTCGTCCTGTGGGATGACCCCGGCTTCCGTCCAGGCTTCACACACCGCCAGCTCCACGGCAAGCCACTTGTCGTATTTGTTCTCTTCAGACCACACTTTTTTCATCTTGGGCCTGGAGTAGCGGTCGATCATGCTTTTCTCCCGTTGGCGTGTTGCTTTAGATAATCGATCACGTCAAAGAAGTCCCGAAGCTCTCTACTGGGCAAGCTCTCCTTGAGGCGCATGTCCAGAAGCCGCGACTTAGCAAAGACGAGGTCCGCTCGCCGTGCCGGGCAGTAATCGGATATGCCGTCGCCTGCGTAGTACACCCGATAGCCGCGTTCACGGTAGCTGTCGACAACGGAGCACTTGCAGTTGCCCCATTCCGTACAGTCCTCCCGCGTGTACCTGTAATCGAAATCCATGCCCTGGTCGGAGAACCTGGCGCCCACGGCATAGGTAGGCAACCATTGAAGGTTTGCGCTCTCCAACAGCGCCTCTACGTAGAAGTCCAGCCCGTAGGTCACCACGGCAAGCTCAATGCCGCCACCCTTGCAGAAATCCGCCAGCTCCGGGAAACCCTTCTGGAGCCGGGCTGTTTCCCTGACATAGGCCTGCATATCATGCTTGGAGGCCGTAATGGGCCTGAACGGCATCTCAAAATAGTCCTTGGGCTTGATGCTTCCCCGGTGGAACCTCTCCAGGAGCGGGCGCCAGTCCGTTTCACTGAACCGGTCCAGCACCAGATGGGCTACGTTCTGTTGAGCGGCGGTATCGTCGAAATCGCTGAGGATGGCTAGTTTCATGGTTGCAGCAGCTCACACAGGGAGCGGATTGTGCGGTCGGGTAGGGTAGAGGAGCCTTCCGGCAGCCCGCCGCCTTTCCAGTCGTTCCATATGCCGGTGATACCGACCCTTTGGGCTCCTTGAACGTCCCACTCCAGGTTGTCTCCCACCATCCACGACTGCTCAGCAGTCACGCCAAGAACATCAAGCGAGTACCTGAAGACGCGCTCATCCGGTTTGCCTACGCCGAACTCACCTTCGATTACGATGGAGCCGAAAAGCGGCGCCAAGCTGAACCTCTGTATCTTGGACTGCTGGGTTGAAGCAGCGCCGTTGGTAATCAGTCCCAACCGTACACCCCTGGCCCGCAGCTCGTTCAGGGTTTCCACGGCTCCGGGGAAGGGGGCAACGGCTTCTTCTCGTTCCACTCGATATGCGTCCGCTATTCGCTGCGCCGTATCGGCATCGTCGATGCCAAACCGGAGCAGCGCCATTTGTACGATTTTCCGGCCTGCAAGAAGCTGGTTGAATCGCCCCCAGCGGTGCCGTTCCGGGTCGTTCCAAAACCAGGAGCGTTCGCTCATAATCGCCGAAAAAAGCTTCTGCGGGGAATCTATCTCCAACTGAGAGATGAATCGATTGCAGATACTCTGCCAGCACTCGCCGGCTACACTGTCAAAAGCAAGGATGGTGTCGTCCAAGTCCACTAGCAGGGCCTTGGGGAGACTTTGAATTGCCAACCGCGATTATCCCTCCCGAAGTCGTTCACGATAAGCAGCGTAAGCCTGGCGTATATTATCATACTTGAGGCTAAGGATACCGGCGGCCAGATAGGCGGCATTGCGCGCTCCCCAGCTTCCAACGGACACGCACGCCACGGGCACTCCGGGCGGCATTTGGACAATGGAGTGCAGGGCGTCCACGCCGTTCAGTTCGCTGGTTGCTAGCGGTATTCCGATGACCGGCAGGTCCGTCCAGGCCGCCACCGTGCCGGGCAGCGCAGCCGCGCCTCCGGCGCCGGCGATGATCACCTCCACGCCGCGCTCCGTTGCCGACCTTGCATAATCGGCGACTTTCTGAGGCGCGCGGTGCGCCGATATGGCGTTGAACTCATGGCTGATGCCAAGGTCGTCCAGCACCTGCAAGGTACTTTGAACCAGCGGTTCGTCCGTTCTACTGCCAACAATTACGCCTACAAGAGGCATGGTCTACCTCCAAACTTGAGATTCAACTTGGTTGTTCAATACCGGATGCGACGGCCATCTCCGCGGGCAGGGCGGCGATGTCGCTGCGATAGAAGCTGCCCTGGAACCGTATGCGCTTTACGGCGTCGTAGGCTCTTTGGCGCGCTTCCGCCAAGTCACCGCCTTGACCGACCACGGTCAGAACGCGACCGCCGTCGCTGAGCGCTTTGCCGTTGTCCAGTTTAGTGCCGGCGTGGAAGACCAGGGCGGTCTCCTCCGAGCGCCCGATACCTTCGATTTCGTAGCCGGTCTCATAGCTCTGCGGATATCCCCCCGATGCCACGGCTACCGCAACGCAAGAGCGATTATTCCAGCTAATTTGCGTTTCAGATAGGTTGCCTTCAGCTATGGCCTGCATTATCTCAACCAGGTCAGTATCCAGCCTGGGCAGGATCACCTGTGCTTCAGGGTCTCCCAGCCTGGCGTTGAACTCTATGACCTTCGGGCCGTCTTCAGTCATGGCCAGCCCTCCGTACAGAGCGCCCCGGTAGGGATGACCTTCCTTTGCCATTCCCTCTATGGCGGGCAGAATCACCTGTTTTTCTACCCGCTGGGCAAGCTCCGCCGTCCAGAACTCGACAGGGCTGTAGCTGCCCATGCCGCCGGTGTTTGGCCCCGCATCGCCGTCGTACGCTCTCTTGTAATCACAGGCCGATACCAAGGGCGATATATGCTCGCCATCGCTGAAAGCAAAGACGCTTACCTCGCGGCCTTCCAGGTACTCTTCTATGACCACGGTGGCCCCGGAATCTCCCAGTGTGCGCCGGTTCATGAACTCGTCCAGCGCGGATGAAGCGGCATCCTTGCTTGCAGCCACCACCACGCCCTTGCCGGCGGCAAGTCCATCGGCCTTTATTACGATTGGCGCGTTGCGGCTATCGAGAAATCGCTGCGCTTCGTGGTAGGAGTCGAAGGTGACGCTTTGAGCGCAGGGGATGTTATGCCGCTTCATGAACTCCTTGGCGAACGCCTTGCTGGTTTCCAGTCGAGCCGCCGCCTGTGTCGGCCCCGCAATGGCCAGGCCGTTTTTCTGGAACAGGTCTACGACACCCACTTGGAGCGGCGCTTCCGGCCCGACGACGGTGAGGTCTACGCTGTGACGGTTGGCGGCTTCCAGAAGGCCTGCCGCGTCGGTTGCCTGCACGGAGAGGTTGCTGCCCAGTTGCGCCGTACCGGCGTTGCCCGGGGCAATGAGGATCTCATCGACTTGCGGGCTCTGCCTCAGCTTCCAAGCGATGGCGTGCTCTCGAGCGCCGTTGCCAATGACGAGAAGCTTCATCACTCCCACTCGATCGTTCCGGGCGGTTTGCTGGTAATGTCGTACACCACGCGGTTCACCTGAGGCACTTCATTCACGATGCGGTTCGATATCTTGGCAAGGACTTCATAAGGAAGCCTGGCCCAGTCGGCGGTCATGGCGTCTTGGCTGGTCACGGCACGCACGGCTACGGCGTATCCGTACGTCCTGAAATCGCCCATGACACCAACGCTGCGCGCGTCGGTAAGTACGGCAAAGCTTTGCCAGAGATCCCGGTATAGATTGGCCCCTTTAACCTCGTCCATCACTATCCAATCGCAGGCCCGCAGCACCTCCAGCTTCTCCTTGGTCACCTCGCCAAGTATGCGTATGGCTAGACCGGGGCCGGGGAAGGGCTGGCGATGCACCATCTCTTCGGGCAAGCCCAGGCTCAGGCCGGCATCCCGAACCTCATCCTTGAACAGGTATCTCAACGGCTCCACCAGCTCAAGCGCCATTGTGGAAGGCAGCCCGCCCACGTTGTGATGCGTCTTTATCTTTGCCGAGGCAGCATTTTCCGAGGTCTGGCTTTCTATGACGTCCGGATAGAGGGTTCCCTGGGCAAGGAAATGCACATCGCCCAGCCGTTCAGCGGCAACATCTTCAAAGACGTGTATGAACTCTTCGCCTATGACGTGGCGCTTTCTTTCAGGGTCGGTTACTCCGGCCAGCTTGTCGAGGAAACGCTCCTCCGCGTCCACGAAGATCAGGTTGAGGCCCAGGTTCCTTTCGAACACCTTCAGGACGCGTTCGGGCTCTTCACGGCGCATGAGCCCGTTGTTGACGAAGATACAGGTGAGCTGGTCGCCCACGGCTCTATGAAGCAGCACCGCGGCTACAGCCGAGTCTACTCCTCCGGAGAGAGCGCAGATGACCTTGCCGTCGCCCACCTGCTCTTTGATGCGTTCTATGGAGCGAGTTACGAAGTTCTCAGGTGTCCACAGACCCTGGCAGCCGCAGATTTCATAGAGGAAGTTGGCCAGCAGGTCTTTTCCTTGCGGCGTGTGCACCACTTCCGGATGGAACTGCAGGCCTATTATGCTGTCGCTGCCCATGACGGCCACGGGCGAGTTGTCCGTATATGCCAGCGATTTGAACCCTGGCGGCAGTTCCGCTATCTGGTCTCCGTGGCTCATCCATACGGGCATGCTTGGGGGCATATTGGCAAAGAGCGAGCTGGAAACGTTCTGGTGCAGGACTGCATGGCCGTACTCGCGCTCCGTTGCCTGCACCACCTTGCCACCCAGCTGGTGAGTCAGCACCTGCATCCCGTAGCAGATGCCCATTACAGGTAGTCCGCTGTCGTACACCCATAGAGGGGCAAGCGGCGCGCCTTCTTCATAAACGCTGGCGGGCCCCCCGGAAAGGATGACCCCCTTGGGATTGATCTTGCGGACGTCATCCCAGTCTGCGTCGTGCGATACGATCTCGCAGTAGACGCGGCACTCCCGTACTCTACGCGCAATCAATCTGCTGTATTGTGAGCCGAAATCTACAATGACAACAGCCTCCTCCTGTATTTGCGGCGCTTCTCCAGGAAGAGGCTGTTGTCCTCGCTTCTCTTCAGCAATCTCCAGGTAGGTGGAGACCTCTACATCATCGCTGGTGGATACCCGTCGAGAAGGTGGAATTTCTTGTTCCATGTCCAGGTCCAACCCTCCGTTGTTAGGACCAATGCAGACTAAATTGAGCGTAACACCTGTGCTATACTCGGTCAAGGTAATTCTGAACAGTAATGACGGGGTTTCGTCTGGGCCATTCGACAAACAGATTTCTTGAATCGCTCGCTGATGCGGTTGCATGTGAAGTAGAGCAGGGGATAGAGGTCCTCCGCAAAGGCGGCGTTGTTGCCTATCCTACCGATACGGTCTACGGCTTGGGCGCCGGTCTGTCGGACGACGCGGCTGTCCAGAGGGTGATCGATGCTAAGGGCAGGGCCGAATCCATGGGCATGCCTCTCCTGTTGTCCCGAGCAGATATGCTGGCTCCGATAGTAAGAGAGGTGCCTCCAGAGGCTGAGGCGTTGATAGAGCGTTTCTGGCCGGGCGCGTTGACCCTGGTGATGACTAAATCAGCCGCGGTGTCCGACTTGGTAACAGGCGGCCGCTCCTCGGTCGCGGTGCGAGTTCCCAATCATCCGGTGCCTCGCGCTCTTTCTGAAGGAGTGGGCGGGCCCATCATAGGAACGAGCGCCAACCGCACCGGGGCCGTGCCCGCTTCTTCCGCCGCACAGGTGAGGGAGCAGTTAAACGGCGCCGTTGATCTGGTGATAGACGGCTTACCCTCGCTGGGCGTCCAGTCTACGATCCTCGACCTAACCGGCCCCGCGCCTAGAGTCCTCAGGACCGGCGCTGTCTCGCTTGAGGAAATCCAATCCGTTTGCCCGGGTGTGCAATGATGGTTCTCCAGCTTTACTCATCCCAGGCTGACCGTACACTGCGCGACCTGTTCTCCGAAAATAGCTTTCCGCTGTACCGGCTCATGGGATATCAACTGGGCTGGCTTGACGAATCCGGCTTGGAGCTGCCTTCGCCGGTTGCTCAGACAAGGCTGCACGCCAGCCTGGCCCTTGCGGCCTGCGAGGCTGTCGGCGGCTCAGTAGACCGGGCAGCTCCGGCAGGTGTGGCTGTGGAGCTGCTCAACCAGTTTGTCCAAGTCCACTCGGACATACAGGACGGGCTCCCGGAACGGTACGGTCGTTCCACCCTGTGGTGGGTTTGGGGGCCGGCACAGGCGATAAATACCGGGGACGGCTTCCATGCCCTGGCCAGACTGCGCCTAATGCAGCTTCTGGAGGGGCGTATGGAGCCTCAGGAAATCCTGGGTATGGTCAACATATTAGACAAGGCGTCATTGCGCATGCTGGAGGGGTTGCACCAGGATATGGTCTACCAGGAAAGGGTGGATATCCTGCCGGAGGCGTACCTTGAAACGGCGCGGGAAAAGGTTGGCGCACTCATGGGGGCCGCCCTGGAGCTGGGCGCATTGTGCGGAGGAGCCTCCAAAGAACAGGGCAGGGCTTTCAGAGAGTTCGGTGAAGAGATAGGTGTAGCCTTTCAAGTTCAGGAGGATATTCAGATGCTTTGGGGCGAGCCTATTTCCGGCAGGCCAAGGGGCGCTGATCTGCTGAACAAGAAAAAGGGCTACCCTGTTCTCTACACCTTGGACGAGGCGGAAATAAGCTTGAAGCGAGAACTTGGAACGTTGTTCTTAAAGCGCGTTCTGGAACCACCGGACCTGGAGCATCTGGTAGCTACTTTGGACGGGCTGAAAGCCCGCGACGCCGCTCTAGCCAAAGTTCATGAGCTTTATAGCCGGGCGGTTGACGGATTGGAAGAGTCGGGGTCAGCCGACGTGGCGAACCTGAGGTCTATTGCAGCCTGGCTGGCTCTCAGGGAATAATGAGACCGATGATGGAGATAAGCCGTGCCTAAGAAGACGGTGCGACACATGGATGTGTCTGGTAAGCGTGTTCTGCTGCGCGCCGACCTCAATGTTACCTTTGTACCCGGCACCACTCAGATTGCGGACGACGGCAGAATCAGGGCTACGCTTCCTACCATCGATTACCTGAAGGAGCAGGGCGCCGGCATCATTCTCTGCTCACATCTGGGACGGCCCAAAGGACAGGTGGTGGAAGAGATGCGCCTAGCTCCGGTGGCGGACCGCTTGATGGAGCTTCTGGGCCACCCTGTGAAGTACGTTAAGGATTGCATAGGGCCTGACGTGGAAGGGGTTGCGCGTGAGTTGAAACCGGGTGACGTGCTCTTGCTGGAAAACCTGCGCTTCCATGCAGGTGAGGAGAAGAACGACCCTGAATTCGCCAGGTCGCTGGCTTCCCTGGCTGACGTTTACGTGGATGATGCGTTTGGCGCTGCTCACCGTGCCCACGCCTCCATTCACGCCGTTACGCAGTTCCTGCCCGCTGCGGCGGGTCTCCAAATGAGTCGGGAACTGGAAATGCTCGGCGAAGCCCTTGACCGCCCGTTGCGACCTCTTGCCGCGGTTATGGGAGGCGCTAAAGTCAGCGACAAGATAGCCGTGCTGGACAATCTGGTGAGCCGCGTTGACCGGTTGTTCATTGGCGGCGGCATGGCCGCTACGTTCCTTGGCGCTCAGGGTTACGAAACAGGCCTCTCTCCAGTGGAGACGGACAGCTTCCAAACCACCTTGGATATTCTGAGCAGCGCGGAAAAGCAGAAGGCCCAGGTATTCCTGCCAGTGGATTTTGTAACTGCCGACGCCTTCGATGAGCACGCTTCCGTCAAAATCGTGCCATTCAACCAGGTGCCGGCTAATAGCTTCATCATGGATATAGGCCCCGACACCGTTGAATCGTTCAGGCAGGGCTTGAACGGCTGTTTGACCGTCATCTGGAACGGCCCCCTGGGTGTCTTCGAATGGGAAGCCTTCAGCAATGGCACCAGAGCCATGGCCGAGGCTATTGCAAACCTAGAAAACGCAACCACCGTTCTGGGAGGAGGTTCAACCGCTGGGGCTGTTTCGGCGCTTGGCCTTGCTTCTCGGGTTAGCCACGTTTCCACAGGCGGCGGCGCATCATTGGAACTGATGGAAGGCAAAGAGCTGCCCGGAGTGGCCGTACTGCCGGATGAGGATGACTAGATGATAGACTTTCCGGCCCTTGCCGACATGGTTGATTCGACCCCCTCCAAGATAATCATGCTTGTCGTCGACGGCCTTGGCGGGATGCCGCATCCTGATACGGGTCTTTCAGAGCTTGAGGCGGCCGCTCTGCCCAATCTGGACCGGTTGGCCAGGCAGTCGTCGGGAGGTATGACCATTCCGGTCCTGCCCGGCGTGGCTCCGGGCAGCGGCCCGGGCCATCTGGCTCTGTTTGGATACAACCCGCTCAATTACTTCATTGGCCGTGGCGTGCTTGAAGCTCTAGGCATAGACGCTCCCTTGGGGAACGGCGACGTCGCTGCCAGGGGCAACTTCTGCACCGTCGATAGCCGCGGGTTGCTAACCGACCGCAGAGCCGGGCGCATTCCATCCGAGGAGAGCTTTCCGCTGGTCGAAATCCTGGACACGATCGAAGTGCCGGACGTGCAGTTGTCGGTGCTGCCGGTCAAAGATTACAGGTTTGTCTTGCTAATGAAGGGTGCCGGTCTCAGCGACGGCGTCAGTGAGACGGACCCTCAACGCATAGGCGTCGAACCCCTTGAAGTGAAAGCGCTGGACGCTAATGGAGAGGCGACGGCGTCCGCGGCCAACGCTTTCATACGGCAGGCAAGGGAGAAGCTTGCCGGACAGTCACGGGCAAACATGGCGCTGCTGCGCGGCTTCTCCCAGTTGCCGTCCTTTCCTCCCATGGGCGAATCGTACAGGCTCAACCCCGCGGCAGTAGCCGCGTACCCCATGTACCGCGGATTAGCCCGCGTGGTTGGCATGAAGGTAATTCGGACAGGCCAGACTTTTGAAGACGAGCTGGATGCACTGAGCGAGCACTACGAGGATCATGATTTCTTCTACTTGCATTACAAGCCAGCCGATGCCGCCGGGGAAGACGGCAGCTTTGAGGCTAAGGTTAAAACGTTGGAGGATTTGGATGCGTGTATCCCGCGTATCCTTGATCTGAATCCCGATGTACTGGTGGTAGCCGGAGACCATTCTACACCGGCTGTTCTGGCGGCCCATAGCTGGCACCCTGTGCCGGCATTGATCCACTCTAAGGATACGCTGGGCGACGGAGTAGAAGCATTCAATGAGCGCGCCTGTGCCCGCGGTTCCCTGGGCACGTTCCAGGCGGAATATCTGATGCTTCAGGCGCTTTCTCACGCCGGTAAGCTAGCCAAGTACGGGCCGTAGCCGGTCCATCAAGCCAAGGAGGCACCTCTTGGGCAGACCGTTCATAGCAGGCAACTGGAAAATGAATACAACCGTCCATCAGGCGGGCTTTCTTGCCGCGGCAATCAGGAACAACCTGGAAGACATCACCGGCGTGGAAGTTGTGCTCTGCCCCCCCTCCATCTTTCTGCCAGAGGTCGCCCGCTCGCTAAAGGGTGCCAACATCAAAGTCGGTGCCCAGAACATGCACCACGAAGACAAGGGCGCTTTTACGGGGGAAATCTCGCCGCTCATGATCCAGGGCCTTTGCACCTACGTGATTTTGGGACACTCAGAACGACGCCGCGACTTTGGAGAAACCGACGATCTGGTGAGCCGCAAGGCCAACAAAGCGCTTTCATGCAACCTCCGGCCCATCATCTGTGTGGGAGAGGGATTGGAAGCGCGCAAAGAGGGCAGGGCGGGGGAAGTGGTGTCGCGCAGCCTTGCCGGATCACTGGCCGGCATGGAGTCTCTCAAAGGCGTAGTGGTGGCGTACGAGCCGATCTGGGCCATAGGCACCGGCGAGGCGGCTACGGGAGAGCAGGCCCAGGAGATGTGCCAGTTGGTCCGCCGACAGCTTGCGAACCTGTTCGGGGAGGACGCGGCGGAGAGGGTATCCGTCCTGTACGGAGGCAGCGTGAGTCCGGATAATATTGAAGAGTTCGTGTCGCAACCTGATATAGACGGCGCACTTGTGGGTGGAGCCAGCCTGAGCTCTGACCAATTCGTTGAGATTGTACGTTCCACTGCGCACGAGCGTTTGGCTCATTGAATCGCGGCACAGCCCTGAATCATAGACTTGACCTAGTCCACCGCCATAAGATGCACAGACCCTCCATAGTGGCCATAGTTGGTCCCACTGTCGTTGGCAAGACCGCTCTGAGCCTGGAGCTTGCCAAGCTCTTGCCGGCTGAGATAGTCAGTGTGGACAGCCGCCAGGTCTACAGGCATATGGACATAGGCACCGCCAAGCCAACCTTGGAGGAGCAGTCCCAGGCGCCGCACCACCTGATCGATATTGCAGAACCTACCGATGAATTCAGCTTGGCGGCTTACCTGGAGCACGCGCACTGCGCTATCCGGGATATCCGGGATAGGGGACGCTTGCCTCTTCTCGTCGGCGGTACGGGTCAATATTTGTGGGCGTTGCTTGAAGAGTGGCGAGTGCCGTCCGTGGCCCCGGACAGGAAATTCAGAGAGGGTATGGAGGCGCTGGCCGCTGAACAAGGAGATGAATTTGTCTACAACAGGCTCAGGGAGTTGGACCCTGAGTCGGCGGCTAGTATAGACCCGCGCAACCTGCGCAGAGTCATCCGCGCCCTGGAGGTGCATCATCAGACCGGTATGCCGTTCTCCAAGATGCGCCGCCGCGGCGAAGGCCGCTACAGTTCGCTTATAATCGGGCTTACTCTGCCCAGAGATGAGCTGTACCGGCGCATCGATCAGCGCGTGGACAGAATGATGGAGGCGGGATGGCTGGACGAGGTGCGCTGCTTGCTGGAGCGCGGCGTGACGGCGGAGCTACCATCCATGAGCAGCGTAGGTTACAGAGAGCTGGCGGCCTATTTACAAGGTGAAATAAGCCTGGAAGACGCTGTCCAAAACATAAAAAGCAATACGCGCAAGTTTGCCCGGCGTCAGTCCTCCTGGTTCCGCCTTTCAGACCCGAGGATCCGCTGGTTGCAGTCAGATGCAAACGTGGCAAGCGAGGCCTATGACTTAACGACCGGTTTCTTATGATAGAATGCCATTGCCATGAGATTCACTAAGATGCACGGCGCGGGCAACGACTACGTTGTCCTGGACGCCCGTAACGAGGACAAGGACTGGTCGACGCTGGCGGTGGAGCTGTGCGACCGTCACTTTGGCGTTGGCGCCGACGGCCTGCTGCTGCTGGAACCTTCCGCGGTAGGTGACGTTAGGATGCGCATGTTCAACCCGGACGGTTCCCAGGCTGAAATGTGCGGCAACGGCATCAGGTGCTTTTCCAAGTACGTGCTAGAACGCGGCTTGGTTTCGCTCAATGGAGGCCCTCTTCACGTGGAAACGGCCAGCGGCCTGCTTGACGTAGTGCCCTTGAAGGACGGCAACGGCCGGATAAGCAGGGCACGGGTCGCCATGGGTGAGCCGCGGTTCAATGCGCCGGATATACCCGTTCAGCTGCCAGCAGGGGAGAACGGGCAGCAACTCGACACGGCTTTACTTGACATAACTAATGGGATTGTGCCTGAGCAGCTCGTTGTAGGCTATCCCGTAGAACTGGCTGGGGAGACCTTTGAAATCACCTGTGTTTCCATGGGCAACCCCCACGCCGTCGCCTTTATAGACCGGCCCGTGGATGAGGTCGAATTAGACAGACTGGGCCCCCTTATGGAACATCACACCATTTTCCCCAGGCGAGTTAACTTCCATGTCGTCAACGTGGAGGATAGGGGCCGTCTCAAAGCCAGGACTTGGGAGCGGGGCGCCGGCCTTACTCTGGCGTGCGGCACAGGCGCATGCGCCATCCAGGCGGCGGCTCGCCTGCTCCGCCTCACGGACGATGAGGTCAGGTTGGAGATGCCCGGCGGCGAGTTGATAATCACCTGGCCGGGACAGGGCCAGGTGTACATGGAGGGTCCCGCGACGCAGGTATTCGAGGGCGAGTGGCCTTTATAGGATTAAGCTCTACCAAACGCAAAGAGGAGTGCCAATGAAGTTCGCTGAGCGCATAGAGAAATTGCAGCCGTACCTTTTTGTGGAAATCTCCAGGAAGATAAACCAGAAGAGGGCGGCAGGCATTGACGTCATCACTTTTGCCATAGGGGATCCGGACATTCCCACGCCTCCGCATATTCTAAACAAGCTCCTAGAGGCTGCGCAGGACCCGCCAAACCATCGATATCCTGAGTCGGACGGGCTGCCCCAGTTACGCCGTGCCGTCTCCGATTGGTACGGCAAGCGGTTCGGTATAGCCCTGGACTCCGACAAGGAGGTACTACCCCTCATCGGCGCAAAAGAGGGAATCGGCCACATGGCTCTCTGCTTTTTAGACCCGGGCGACGTGGCCCTGGTGCCGGATCCGGGCTACCCAGTGTATTCAGTGGGCGCCATGTTTGCCGGCGGCGAATCTTATTTCATGCCTCTGCTGGAAGAGAACGGCTGGCTGCCTGATCTGGACGCCATTCCGGAGCAGGTTGCCCAGAAAGCCAAGGTCATGTGGCTAAACTATCCCAACAACCCCACCTCAGCCACGGCGGATATCGAGTACTTCGA
>DAOUKI010000037.1:0-9481 GCA_034421495.1 Dehalococcoidia bacterium
GACTGGGACGGCCAGGTGCCGCTGTTTGAGGGCAACGAGTACGCGGGCAAGGTCTGGTGCGTGAACAACGGCGTCGCAACCATCGCCGCCCTTGCCGAACCCAGCGAATTCCAAGACCCCTGCGGCTACGCCCTGGGCCAGTACTTCCTGACCCACCTCTACAACGTCATGGGGCTGGCCGCTTTCTCATCGGCGATGCGGGAGCTCTATGAGCGGTATCTGGACTACCAGTACCACCCGACCGAGGAGCAGGTCTATCGCATCTTCCTCAAGCACACCCCGCCAGACCGCGAGGCGGCGTTCCTCGACGTGTACCGCAGACTCCACGGCGGGCCGTTCCTCTAAGGGGATTGATTGGATCACAGTCCGCCGAGTCACATCTCGAAGACGGTTCTGTCTACCGTTACGTGGTGGCGCATACGGGATTCGAACCCGTGGTCTTCGCCTTGAGAGGGCGATGTCCTTGGCCGCTAGACGAATGCGCCACGTAACCACTTGTACCTGGCTGGGGATCCTGGATTCGAACCAGGGCTTTCAGATCCAGAGTCTGACGTCCTACCACTAGACGAATCCCCAACAGAGGACTCATTCTAGCACCGCTGGCTTGCTACGAGCAAACCCGCTATCTGTACGACGCTCGCTACTCGTCTATGTCTTCTTCAACTATTGAAATAGCGGCCGGACGTATGCGAGGAGAGTCGGTTATAACGGGCATATCCCTCTCCCAGCCCATACTATCCAGAGAGTTTCTAAAGAAGCGTTCCTCGCCACACAAACGGCAGCGCCCTTTACTGGTGGGGCCTCCCGCCGGTTCAATCAGCCAGTGGTGCTGGCATAGATTCTGCGCTTCTTCTGTTGTCTTCTCTTCCAGCACGTTGTTTGTATTCATCATTTTCGCTCACCACACATCTGTTCTTCTAGGACTCTCAATTGTAATTGCCTGATATCGGTTCGGTCAATGGGCGAATTGCGGCTCTTTCTCAAAGCCATGTTTACTTCTCTGCTACTTCTCTGCCCGCTCAAAGACCAGCGCTTGCCCTCTTGCGCTGTAAAGCTCAAGCCGTTGCCCCGATACCTTGAAACGCTCTACTGTCGCCAACGAGTCCTGTATCCGTTGTTCCTGCCGGAATAGCGCATCGGAAGGGCAGCCCGCTTCCGTCCACATCAGATCGTCAAGGCGCAACTCGGACGCCTCCGCGCTGTAGCTTGCTCCGTAGGTATTGCACCCCGTCCACCCCGTCATATCCGTGGCGGTAGTGAACTTGGCGGTTGGGTTACCCTCCACCACCTCGGCGGGAACAGAGGCATCACCCAGCGCAACCAGCCTCCACTCCGTATCGGCCAACTGGTTCCCTTCGCCGCCAACCCCACAGCCCGCTATGACAAGGGCCGGAATGGCTACTGCCAGTAGCCCTATAAACCTTGCCTTTGTACTCATTCAAGCCCCTCCTTGGCAAAGCAGAGCTTGTACCCCGCAAATGCACAGAACCCATCTTTCCGGCAACCTTCCACAATAACTATTACGTAAACCAGGCGGATAAGGTTCCACGGCAGGAGAGAATAGAAGCTTCCAGGGAGAACGGCTATGCATAGCCGACCAGCTTACGGTCGATGGGGTTGACCTTGATTATCAGCAGCTAGCATTGTCGGAAGCCAATCGCTCTGCCGTGAGCCGGACGTTCCACGTCACCTGTTCCTTCTCTGCCAAAACCGCCAGCGGCATCCAGGTGAAGCGGACGCTCTCGTCATTCAGCGAAGGGCGGACCTCAGGGTGGGAAGCCTGAACTAGATGCATAGCGCAGTGGAAAGTCATCCTTGCTTGTGGGCTGGACCACCAGTGCTCATCTACAACTTCCCCAACCTGTATTTCGATGCCCGTCTCTTCAAGGAACTCGCGCACCAGGGCATCGACCGGAGACTCGCCGTCATCCACCTTGCCTCCGGGAAATTCCCACAACCCCCCATCGAGCCTGTCCTCCCTACGAAGAACTACGAACGCCTTGTTGTCTTGCAGTAGGATACCGCGAACTACTCTTTGAACATCCATGATCTGACAGCTATGTTAGCACCGCTTGGAATGTCGCATGTACAAGCCCACACCCCCCATTTGACAGCCCTACTTGGCCGTTCATAGAATGGCTTCCCAGTTAGCCAAGACATACGCAGGGAGGGGATTGTGGCCACCAAAGCTTTTGTACTTATCGAGACTGCAGTGGGCAAGACCAGGGACGTGGTGCAGGCGCTGGAGGGCACGTCCGGCATCATATCGGTGGATATTGTCACCGGTCCATACGACATCATCGCCGTAGTTGAAGCCGATGACCTGGGCTCGGTGGGCAACATGGTGACCAGCAACGTACACGCCATCGGCGGGATTCAGCGTACCGTGACCTGCCTGGCCGTCGGCCATTAACGACCAATAGTCCGCCCGCAAGGTGCGTATTGCTAGACGCGCCTGTTCCCGGCTGCAAGGTGCGTGCCTTCCAAGGGGGTGAGTAATGGTTGACTGCGTCTTCTGCAAGATAGACTCCGGCGAGATACCCGGCGAAAAGCTCCACGATGACGACGTTTGCTTTGCCATACGCGACATCAATCCCGTGGCGCCAACCCATCTCCTGATCATCCCCCACGAGCACATCGTCTCCCTGGACGAGCCGCATGAAGCGGCGATAGGCCACCTCTTCTCAGTGGCGGACCGGTTGGCGCGGCAGGAAGGCGTCGACGGGAGCGGCTTCAGGCTGATCGTCAACCAGGGCGAGGACGCCGGCCAGACCGTTCCCCACATCCACATGCACCTGCTCGGTGGCAAGAGGCTGCCCTGGGGCGACGGCTGATGAGCGCCGTAGCCGACTCCCTAACCAAGCTGCGCTCTATCATTGAGTCGCTTCCTCCGGGCTTGCAGGACCACCTGGAACGGGTCCGGGAACTGTCGCTTGAGCTGGCCGCCATTCACAACGTAGACCGCATCAAGGTGGAGACGGCGGCCCTGGCACACGACCTCTATCGCGCCCACAGCGAGGAGCAGCTCTTGAGCGAGGCTAGGGCCAGGGGCCTTGTCGTAGCCTCCGTAGAGGAGCGCGTGCCGCTTCTTCTGCACGGGCCCCTGGCGGCGCATCTGCTCAGGGAAGAGTGCGCCGTGGACGATGAGGAGGTGCTCCAGGCGGTGCGCTGGCACTCCACCTCATGCCCCGGCATGAGCAGGGTTGGCCTGATCGTCTTCATCGCCGACAAAGTGGAGCCCCGGAAAGTAGAACGCTCCCCGCATTTGGGCAGGATAGCGGCGCTGGCTCGCCGGAGCCTGGAACGGGCCGCCGTGGAATACCTGACGGCGGAGGCCGCTTCGCTGCTGGATAAGGGCAGGCTGATACACCCGGCCTCCATAGAGGCGCGCAACGATTTGCTGATGCGGCTTTAGGCGTCGCTTCTTCTGCTTGTGCCCCTTCCCTATCGAGGGGAGCGTTTAAGTCTCCGGGAGGATGCGGGTGGCGAGGTCGGCGGCTTCGTCCAGGTTGCTGACGATGTGGGCCTTGGGGACCATATCGAGGGCGCCCATGGCCTGCATTACGTCGGCGGAGCGGCCTTGGAGTCCCATGACTATCACGTGGGAGCCTCCTTCCAAGGCCGTGTTCACCATGCGCTGGACCGTAAGGGCGGCGCTATCGTCCATGTAAACCGTCTCGGAGAAGTCCATCACCACCAACTCGTGCTCGGCGATGTCGACGCTTAGGGCGTCGATAATCTTGTTGGAGGACGCCACGGTGAAGCTGCCGCGCATGGCAACCAGCCCGCAACGGGCCTCAGTGGATCGGTCGGCTGCCTCGTCCTGCGCCGTCGTACCGCCATGGGTATTCAGGAAGGTGGCGTCCAGGAGGGGCACGGAGACCACGTTGTCCATTTCCATAAACTCGAACTTTCGGGAGCTGGCCATGCCGGCAGCGATGAGGCCTATGGCCACGGCGGTAATCAGGTCCAGGAAAACGGTGAGACCCATGGTGAGACCCATGATCACCAAGTGCTCCTTTTGCACCTTGTGAATGCGCTCTAGGAATCGCCGGTCGACTATGTCCCAGCCCACCTTCATGAGAATGCCGGCCAGCACGGCGTGGGGGATTTTCTCCACCAGGGGGGCCAGGCCCAGCACAAGGGCCAGAAGTATGCCGGCTCGAAGCACGCTGGAAACCTGGGTCCTCCCGCCGGCCCTGATGTTCACTATGGAGTCCAGCGTAGCGCCGGCGCCGGGAAGCCCGCCGATGAGCCCCGAAGCGATGTTGCCTATTCCCTGGCCCAACAGCGCTCGGTTGGGGTTATGGCGAGTGTGGGTCATGGAGTCGACCACGAGAGCCGTGAGGAGGGTGTCTATGGAGCCCAGAAGGGCAATGGTGACGGCGGGGGCTACGGCATCCAGCAGGAAGCCTCCGGAGAGGCTGGGAAGTATGAATTCCGGCAGACCGATGGGAACTTCTCCGATAACGGGTGTATCGGTAAGCCAGAACAGCCCCATGAGCGTGCCAACTACCAGGGCCACCAGGGTGGGAGGGACCACCTTGCGGAACCTGGAGGGCCATAGCACCGCCACGGCCAGGGTCACGGAGGCGATGAGCAGGGCGCTGAGGTTTACGTTGCTCAGGGCGCGAGGGATTTCGACCACGGCGGCCAAAGGCCCTCCGCTTACCACTTGGTGGCCCAGGAACGGCAGCACGTGCACCAGCATGATGATGACGCCAATGCCCGACATGAATCCGGAGATCACGGAGTAAGGCGTGTACGAAACGAAGCGGCCAATGCGCAAGGCGCCAAGAAGAGTCTGGATGAGGCCGGCCATGATCACGATGGTGAAGGCCTTGGTTAAGTCGTCGGCGTACAGAGTGACTATCACCGCCATGGCGACGGACATGGGCCCCGTGGGCCCGGAGACTTGCGACTTGGAGCCTCCGAATACGGAGGCGAAGAAGCCCACGGCAACGGCGCCGTACAGCCCCGGCAGAGGACCCAGTCCGCTGGCCACGCCAAAGGCCAACGCCACCGGCAACCCTACCACTGCGGCGGTGACCCCGCCGAATAGATCCCCTCTCAGCGCTTCCAAGCCGTACCGTTTCAGAAAATTCATGCCATGGGCAATATATAAAATTGCGGTTGCCAGTGTCTATTTATGACGACACCGGCAACCATAGAGGCGCGCAAAGATTTGCTGATGCGGCTCTAGGCGTCGCTTCTTCCGGTTATGCAGAAGCGCCCCTTTCCGTCATGCCCGCGGCGGCGGGCATCCAGGGGCGTGGTTAAGCTCATCCTGAGCGCCTCCCCCCGCTCAGCCCTTTCGACGAGGCCGCCTGCCAAAGACACCCAAAAGAGGCGAGCCAGTGCCAAACAGGAACCCGAAGTCGTACCAGTTTCCACTCCTTGCCGCGTTGTAAACGGGGAAGTTGTCCCAGCCGCCGAATACGTGGACAAGCAACACAATCCAGGCCGTGATGCCGTTCCACAATCCCCAGAGAAGGTCTGACCACCACATAGCTATGTTCTCCTTTCAAGAGGGCGTCTCAGAAGTCTGACGCGCCGTCGCGGTGAAGATTCTATCAAAAGGACATCTTGGGCTTGCATTTATAGAACATCTATTCTATTATAGGTCAGCACTAACGTTCTGGTTGTCAGGAGGCCATTGGTGGCCAGAGGTGTTGTATTGAATAGTTCCGTAGAGCTGTTTCTGCTCTTTCAACGCGGCTTCACCATAGCATTGAGCGGCTACAACGCGCGCTACTTTTGGCTCTATTTCTCATGCCAAAGGAAGCGCCGGGTTGGCCTGCTCACCCTCGTCATGATCAATCTGGCCATTGGCCTGGAAAGCCTGGCGTTCGTATTTTCCACCCTGCTGGGCAGCGATTTCAGGGTCTCGGCGGGAGTGCAGGTCGCCGCGGCATCCCTATCCCTGGCCGTGGCCGCCACTCTAACCGCGCTGGTCCTGAGGCGACGGCTCAAGGGGTACTAGGAGGAGGTTATGGGCACACTGGCCGAGGCAATCCGTACCGAGCGATGGGACGTAGCCGCACTGGTGCTCCTCAACGCCTTGATGGAGACCGCTCTAACGCTTCCCGATGACGCCATTCCGCAGATGTTGGAGATGCTGGAAGGGACCGATGACGAACACCGATAAGAGGATGAACGCTCAGCAGTTCTACACGTCCGCCCTGACCAATGCGGAGAAGATGGAGCTGCCCTCCGCCATGTCCATGGAAGGCATGGACGGGGAGATAGCCCTTCTCAGGATACGTCTGCGCCGCTTGGCCGGTAACAAGCCGGACGAGTTCGCTCTTCTGCTGCGCGGCATAGGCATGCTGGCAAACAGCCTATCCGTTAAGTACAAGCTCTCCTCCGGAGCTACGGAGGAGCTGGAGAAGGAGATGCTGTCCACCGTGGAGGGGCTATTGCGGGCGATAGCGGAGGAGAGCCCCAGTGCCGTCTGAAGAGATGCGAGAAACGGCAAAGAGGCTGAGGCGCGACCTGTGGGACGGCGTTGACCTGTCGCCCCGCTCGGCCTTCGATGCCCTGTTGGATACCCGGTTGAACGCCCTGGAACGCCAGGTGGACGAACTGAAAGGCCGGGTCAACGGGCTGATATTCCTGGTCATAGGCGCAGTGATAGCGCAAATAGCGATAGGCCTGCTCAGCTAAGGAGGCGAGATATGGGAATCAAGCAAAGACTCAGACCGTACCAGTTGGAGGCGGCGCACGCTATTCTGCAGAGCGTTCTGCGCAACCGCGGACTCACCATCACGGTAGAGGTGGCGCGCCAGGGAGGCAAGAACGAGCTTTCAGCGCAGCTGGAGCTTCTCCTGCTCACCCTCAACCGCTCATCGGGCGGGAACCTCATAAAGGCCGCGCCCACCTACATGCCCCAGCTGCTCAACAGCATCTTCCGGCTCAAAGACCGGCTCAACGACGCCGGTTACAAGGGCCTCTGGACCGCGGAGGGCAGGAACTCCTTCCGCGTGGGCAACGCGCGCCAGGTCTTCCTCAGCGCGGATCCGTCGTCCAGGGTGGTCGGCGCAACGGCCCACGTCCTCCTGGAAATGGACGAGGCGCAGGAGATAGACAAGACCAAGTACTACAAGGAGTTCCGCCCCATGGGCGCTTCCACCAACGCCACAACCGTGCTCTACGGCACCCCCTGGGACGGCGACTCCCTGCTGGAAGAGCAGAAGCAGCTGAACCTGGAATTGGAGCGGCGCGACGGTGTACGGCGTCACTTCCGCTACGACTGGCAGGAGGTAGCGCGGCACAACCCTCTGTACAAGGAATACGTGGAGGGTGAGCGGCTGCGGTTGGGAGAGGACCACCCCATGTTCCGCAGCCAGTACATGCTGCTGCCGGTGCGCGATCAGGGCGGCCTGCTCGGCGCGGCGCAGCAGGCCCAGCTTCAGGGCGGCCACTCACGACGTCGCTGGCCGGAGCAGGGCAAGACCTACGTGGCCGCCCTGGACATTGCGGGCGGAGTCTCGGAAAGCGATGCCCTTGGTTACAGCGCGTCCGGCTCAGGCAAACGCGACTCCACCGTGCTCACCATCGCTGAGCTTGACTTTGACTCCGGCGACCCGTTCAGCGGCGAGCCGCAGGTCAAGATAGTGGAGCACGTGCAGTGGACCGGCGTATCGCTGGCCGCCGTCTATCCCCAGCTGGTCGACCTGCTGAAGCGGGTCTGGGGCTGCCGTCGCGTGGTGGTAGACGCCACCGGCCTGGGACAGGGCCCGGCCAGCTTCCTGGAGCGCGCCCTGGGCAGGGGCGTCGTCGATCCGTTCGTGTTCACCGCGCAGAGCAAGTCGCGCCTGGGCTTCGACCTGCTGGCGGCGGTGAACAGCGGCCGTCTCAAGATGTACGCCCCGGATGGGTCGCCGGAGTACGCGGAGTTCTGGGAGCAGACGGCGCAGGCCGAGGCCTACTTTAGACCCAACCGCACCATGAACTTCCACGTCGACCCCAAGCGCGGCCACGACGACTACCTGGCGAGCCTTGCTCTGCTGGTGCAAGCCTCCAGATACGCTCCACGGGTGGCTCGCGGCCACAGCCGGAACGCGGCCAGGGAAATGGCGGTGGCCGCCATGCGCTGATGCCCGCACCGTGCTCTCCGTCATGCCCGCACAGCTTGCCCCGCACTTGATGCGGGGGCGGGCATCCAGGGGCGGCGGGCGGCGTGGGGACGCACAAGGACTGTAGCAACCAATACAGGTGATGGCCAATGACCAGTAAGAAAGGTGTGCCCAACATGGACGTATTGCCGGAGCATTTCCAATACAGAGACAACGGCTGTGAAGTATCGCGGTCGTGCCTAAGCTGCCCTCTGCCCAAGTGCAAGCACGACGACCCTGGCTGGCTGCGCAGCTACCGCCGAGACCAGCGGGACCGCCGTCTGCTCAGCGTGCGAAGCCGCGAGAACGCCACCATCGGCGAGCTGGCCCAGCGCTTCCATATCAGCGAGCGCACAGTGCATCGCATCCTGGCGCGGGCCAACGGCAGGTCGGACTCGGTGGCGGCGAAGCCGTTACCAGCGTTGTCCCTGGCTAGGTGAGGGAAACGCGATGAGTATGACAGGAGGTACCATGACCCAGACCACTTTCCCCCAGACGCTGGCCCGCATGGACGGTGAGCGCATGCGCGCCTACCGCGACAACCTGTCGTTCTACCAGGGCGACCAGTGGCGGGGCCGCGCCCGCTCCGGCGAACGGCGTCTCACCTTCAACTACACCAGAACCGTCCTGGAGAAGATCACCTCCTACCTGATGAGCGGCGTCACCACCGCCGTCGAGCCGTTCGATTCGTCGCAGGAGAGCGCCGACCGTGCCCGGCGCGCTCGGGAGGCACTGCGACGAATCCACGATGATAACCAGCTTGAAGAGCTGGACTTCGAGACCGAACTGGACGCCGCCATCCTGGGTGACGCCGCCTACAAGGTCACCTGGGACACCGCGGCGGAGCGCGTCCACGTATCCGCGCCCGACGTGCAGGGCCTCTTTGCCTGGTGGATCGCCGACGACCCGTCTCGGGTCTGGCGCGTCGCCAGCCGCTACAAGCTGTCTGCGGAAGAGGCCGCCATGCTCTACGGGGTCGAGGCTCCCAGACGCAGGCAGGTCAACGTGGTGGAGGCCTGGACCGACGACGTCTTCCAGCTATGGGCGGACGACGTCCTGCTCCAGGAGCGCGCCAACCCATACGGCGTCATCCCCTTCGTCATCTTCCCCAACCTGCGCTTGCCCAAGTCGTTCTGGGGCGAGTCGGACGTACCGCCGCTGGTGGAACCGGCCCGCGAGCTGAACCGCGCTCTCTCGCAGCTCTCCATGATCGTGGAGCTGTCGGGCAACCCCATTGCGGTGCTGGAAGGAGTTGAGCGCGCCGAGGACATAGCCGTCCAGCCCCGGCGCGGTCTGGGAGCTGCCGGAGCAGGCCCGCGCCTACCTTCTGGACCTGCTGCAGGGCGGAGGCGTGCGCCTTCACG
>DAOUKI010000038.1:0-20740 GCA_034421495.1 Dehalococcoidia bacterium
GTATTGACCTAAGCCGCTACATCTCCATCTTCTTCTCGCCGGAGAGGTAGGCGTCCGGCTCTTTGGAGAAAGCGACGCGGCAGCCCCGAGCGCAGAAATAGTAGGTCTCTCCCTTGTACTCGTGCGTGCCTCCGCGAGGATTGTCTATGCTGACTTTCATGCCGCATACGGGGTCGTACCCGGCCTCTCCGCGCGTGAGCACGTTTAGCAGTTTGCCAACCATACCTTCCTCCTTAAAACCTCTTCCCCCCCTTGACGGGGGAAGATTGAGATGGGGGTGAACCCTGGTGGACAGCCGAAGTGCCCCCATCCTTGATTGTTAGAGCCTGGTGTACTTGGCAACCAGGGCATCGTTGCCCGCGGTGTACATGTTGCCGTGGATGTCCACCCACATACCGTGTCCGTTGGCAGGCGTCCGTATGCGCGTGATCATGCCGCCGTCGCGGTCCAGCATGGTCATGCCGGGCACCTGGTCGGTGACGTAGACCGTCCCCTCGCCGTCAACGAAAACGTCCATGGGGTGGAAGAATCCCGTCCATTCGGAGATAAACTCCCCGTCCCTGTTGAATATCTGCACCCGGTTGTTCTCGCGGTCGCACACGTACACGCGGTCTCCATCGACCCAGACTCCGTGCGGAGTCACGAACTGGCCCGGGCCCATCCCCCATTCTCCCCACGATTTGACGTGCTGACCGTCCGCGGTGAAGTGATGCACGGAGCAGTTGGCGTAGCCGTCGGCCACGTATATGTCGCCGTCCGCCGCCACCGCTATATCGGCCGGATGGTTGAACGGCCCCTGCAGCGACGGCTTCTCACGATTGCCCAGCCTCAAGAGCACGTTGCCGTTGCGGTCCAGCTTGATGATCTCGTGCGCGTCTCTATCCGAGAGAAACACCTCGTCGCCGGGAGTGATGAAGATGCCGTGGGCGTCCACGAACTGTCCGTCTCCCCAGGAATCGACAAGATTGCCGTCGCCATCGAAGACCAGGATCGGCGGGTCCTTCCGCTGGTATACGTAGACCCTTCCCTGCGAATCGGCTGCTACGTGCGACGTATTTCCGAACGTCATGCCGGCTGGGAGCTTCCCAAACGGGTGCGATACCTGATACACGTGCTTGCCGGTACCCACGATTAGTCTAGTCATAGCCCCTCCCGATTATGCCGTAGTTTGCAAAACCTCTTCCCCCTTCACGGGGGGAAGGGATTTCGGGTTGTGCCGTAGTCCTAGCTGACGGCGACCTTCTCCCGTTTAAGATCTTCCACAATACGTTGCGTAATGTGCTGGGGCACCTCTTCAAAATGGTCTTCCACCATGGTGAAACTGCCGCGTCCCTGGGTCATTGAGCGCAGCTCAGTAGCGTACCGCTGAACCTCCGACTGCGGCGCCTCTGCCTGTATCAACGTAACGCCGTCGGCGGGGCTCATTCCCAAGATGCGCGCTCGCTTCGTATTGAGATCGCCTATGATGTCGCCGGTATAGGAGTCGGGCACGCTGATCTCCAGCTTCATCACCGGCTCAAGAAGAACTGGTGAAGCTAGCTCGACACCCTTCCTCAGAGCATACGATCCCGCGATCTCAAAACTCATGCCGGACGAATCGACGGGATGCGAGCTGCCGTCGTAGAGCACGACCTTCAAGTCCACGATGGGAGATCCGCTCAGCGGGCCCTCATCCAGCGATTTGACAACGCCCTTCTGCACGGATGGTATGTACTCTTTGGGCACGTTGCCGCCCACCACCGTATCGGTGAACTCGAAACCGGAACCCCTGGGCAGTGGCTGCAACTCAATCATCACGTGGCCAAACTGGCCGTGACCGCCGGTCTGCTTCTTGTGCCTGTATTCGGTCTTGGTAGCCGAAGAGACCGTCTCCTTGTACGGCACCCTGGGCAGATTGCTGAACAGCTCCACGCCAAACTTGCGCTTTGCCTTTTCCAAGGCCACGTCTATGTGTGTCTCTCCAATGCCTGATAGCAGCGTCTCCGCCGTATCGGGGGAACGGGTCAGGCTGAGGGTGGGGTCTTCTTCCGTGAGGCGGGCCAGCGAGTTGGCCATCTTGTCCACGTCGGCCTTGCCCTTGGGAGTGATGGCAGCGCTGAACAGCGGTTGAGGAAACTCTATGGCGCTGAGCTTCACCGGCTCATCCTTCTGGCATAGCGTGTCGCCGGTAACGGTGGCCGTCAGCTTGGAAACCGCCCCGATGTCACCGGCGGCAAGGCCGTCGCTGGCCTGCTGGTTCTTGCCCAGCGGCACGAAGATCTGGCCTATGCGTTCGTCCTGGGACTTGCTGGCGTTCAACACCTGCGAATCGGCTTTGAACGTGCCTCTAACCACCTTGAAATACGACAGCTTCCCCACAAACGGGTCCGCCGTGGTCTTGAAGACGTGCGCTACCAGCGGGCCCGATGCGTCCGCCTCTATCTTGGCGCCGTCCTCCGCTTCAACCGGCGGCGAGTCCAGTGGAGAGGGCAGCAGGTCTACCACCGCGTTCATGAACTCCTCCACACCCACGGACGTGGTGGAGGAACCGGCAAGCACGGGTACTATGTCGCCGGCCAGCACCGCCTCCTTTAGAGAGGAGACCAGCTCTTCATTGGAAATGGCCTCTCCCTCCAGGTACTTGGTGGCAAGGTCATCGTTGGTTTCAGCCACGGCCTCCACCAGCTGTTCACGCAAATCCTCCATCTCAGCCGGGACGTCGCCCTCCGATCCGAGCAGACTGACCACGCTCTTGAAATCCTGTTCAGCGCCCACGGGCGCTTGGATTGGCACGCACTTGCGGCCAAAAGCGGAACGGATGCTCTCCAGCGACCGGAGGAAGTCCGCGTTTTCCCTGTCCATCTTGTTTACGAAGATAATGCGGGGAAGCCCCTTGGCTTCACACATCGCCCAAGCGACCTCGGTGCCCACCTCAACGCCGGCCTGCGCCGCAACCAGCAATGCCGCGGAATCCGCGGCTGCCAGGGCCGATACAGCCTCACCCACAAAGTCGGGGTAACCCGGAACGTCCAGGAAGTTCAGCTTGCGGCCTGAGACCGTGCACGGCGCCACCGTCGTCTGAATGCTGCTCTTGCGTTTGAGCTCCTCCGGCTCGTAGTCTGAAGTAGTAGTACCGTCCTCCACGTTGCCCAAACGAGTGATGGCTCCGCTGGCCATCAGCATCGCTTCAACCAGTGAAGTCTTGCCCGTGCCCGAGTGGGATATGAGGGCTACGTTGCGGATATTGTTGCTGTCTACTGCAGGCATGCGCTTGACCTCCCTTTGCAAACCTCACTGAGTGGCCCCATTGTAGCCAAGTAACCATTGCTTAGCAATTGTGGAGAACGGCGGGCGTCAAGCGGCCGTCGTGCCCCCGCCTAGACGCCCCCTCACTGTCATTCTGAACGAAGTGAAGAATCCAAAGCCTTTGCCCGCAAAAACCACAATGTCTTGGATGAAACCGCTTGCCTACCCACCCGCTTGCCCGTTTGCCCGTTTGCCCGCTACCCTGAATAGACATGGGGAATCTCTTTACCTTGTTTATGGTCGCTTTCTTGTTGTCGGTAGCGGTATCGCACGATACGCTCACGACAAGTCGCGTAGAGGATCTATCCGTACGTCATCGCTACAGCCTGGCGACGTGGGAGGTGACGCGCTTCCCCGTCAAGTGGCTGTACAAAGTCGGTAACTTCCTTTTCCCCCACAAGCCAACAGCGGAAGAGCAAGAACAGCTTGTGCTGGACTTCTTCCTGGCGGACCGGGAAGCCGACAGGCTCCAGGCCCAGATCAATATGGCCGCCGCCGCGGGTGGAGCAGACCTCCGGGAACTGGAAGAAAGTTTGAAGGAGGTCCAGGGCCGCCTTGCTGACATGCAGCCACAGGTGGAGGAAAGTTTGGAATCGGCCATATCGGACGTGCTTCGCCAGCAGGGCATGGTCAACATAGGACTAGACAACTTACTGCGACAACGCGGCATCCCCACCGTAGGCGTAGGCCCGGTTTTCTTTCCGCCCGTGGACTTCATCCTTGACCCGCTGCCCACAGTTCTCATCGTCTCGCCCAGGGACAGGATCGAACGACTGGAATCCGTTCTGCTCAATCCCAACCTTCCCCCTTCTGAGCGAAGCGTCTTGGAGCAGGAAATCCTGGAACGGGAGGACCTGTCCTCTATCGTGGTGAACATCGGGGGCTTGGCCACCTTCCCCAACATCATTGCCCTCTATGATCTGCGCACAACCATGAACATAGCGGCTCATGAATGGCTGCACAGCTACCTCTTCTTCCATCCTCTGGGCCGCAACATTCGACGGAACGCTGACATGAACATTCTAAACGAGACTACCGCCAATATCTTCGGAGAGGAGATGGGCCGGCTGCTGTTCGAACACATCACCGGCGAGTATGTGCCGCCGCCTACCCCGGGCGTTGCTCAACCTTGCCCTGAGGACCGGTTCTGTTTCAATAGGGAGATGCGGGAGACTCGACTTAACGTTGACGACCTCTTGGCGGAAGGGAAAGTGGACGAAGCGGAGGCCTACATGGAGGAGCGCCGTCAGCTATTTGTAGACAACGGCTACTCCATCAGGAAGCTGAACCAGGCTTTCTTTGCCTTCCACGGCACATACGGGGACAGCCCCACTTCGGTGAGCCCCATCTACGGTCAGCTTCAGGCGCTGCGGCAAGCATCCGACTCTCTGGCGGATTTCATCCATACCGTGCAAACGGTATCAAGCTACCAGGGATTTCTTAACCTTCTCACGGAGAAGGGCATTGAGCATTAACAAGAAGCAGACCCCTGTTCCCCGGCGTGCGCTGACGGTCTAAGAGCATAGAATAACGGGCATGCTCACACGCCCTTTTTCCACTTGCTCCATAACACACTACATACCTTGTCTCCGCTTTCTTTTCCGCCTTCCATGGCCTGTGCTATCATCTCCTCAATGGAGGGGTATGACCGAGCGGCTCATTGATGTCCGGATATTTCCCAGGTTTCGCAGGGCGCTATCCATGGAATGGCTGAGCAACGTAGCCGAAGCGGCGTTGGCGGAGGGCTCGCCGCCTCTGAGTGCGGGTGCCAGCCCTCGTAACATGAGCTTGGTGGTCGCCGATGATGCTACCGTGCAGGAGCTTAACAGGGACTACCGGGGGCTTGACGAAACCACGGACGTCCTGGCCTTTTCCTCGCACCACTGGGGCCACTATGAAGGCGAAGATGAGCCCAAGATGTTCCGGGATGGAGAGTCGTTCGTTACTCCTGAAGGACACCATGACTTCGTAGGTGAAGTGATCATATCCTATCCACAGTGCCGGCGGCAGGCGGATGCCCGGGGTAGAACCGTTCAGGATGAACTGGCCTTGCTCATAACACATGGGGTGCTTCACTTGCTTGGATACGACCACGTGGAGCCGGAAGACGAACAGGAAATGCAAGCACTGGAAAGAAAAGCTCTTGCTGCGGTTGGCCTAACGGAGGCGGGGCGTTGACCTCTTCACAGGTATACTACCGCAAGTGGCGGCCGCAAACGCTCGCCGACCTGGTGGGGCAAGAGCCTGTGGCGCGCACCATCAAGCAGGCCATCAACCGGGGCAGAATCGCCCATGCCTACCTGTTCTGCGGCCCCAGGGGCACCGGCAAGACCAGCACGGCAAGGATACTCTCCAAAGCGGTGAACTGCCTGGACACCCAAGAAGGAGAGCCCTGCAACGCCTGCCGGATGTGCGTCGCGGTGAACGAAGGCAGGGCTATGGACCTTGTCGAGATAGACGCCGCCAGCAACCGGGGCATCGATGAGATACGAAACATCCGAGAAAAAGTGAACTATGCTCCCGTGGAGGCCACCTATAAGGTCTACGTCCTGGACGAGGCGCACATGCTCACCGACGCGGCGGCGGACGCGCTCCTCAAGACACTGGAGGAGCCCCCGTCGCACGTAATCTTCATCCTGGCTACCACGGAGCCGCACAGACTATCGTCCACCATCATCTCCCGTTGCCAGCGGTTCGATTTCCGTCGCATAGCCCCCGCAGCCATGGTGGAGAGGCTTGCTCAAATCTGCCAGGCAGAAGGTATAGAGGTGGAACCGGCGGCGTTGAGCGCCATCACCAGGCAGGCTGCGGGAAGCCTCAGGGATGCCGAGAACCTGCTGGAACAAGCCGTGACCTCTTTCGGCAGCCCGTTGACCCTGCAACAGGTCAACTTGCTGCTGGGCTTGACCGCCGACGAGCGCGTTCGCGATCTGGTCGGCCATATCCTGCGAGGACAGGTTTCCGATTCCCTTACACTGCTCAACACCATCGCCTCGGAAGGCAGCGACCTCAAGCAGCTCCACCGGCAAATGGTTGATGAGTTGCGCGATGTCCTGCTCATCAAATCGGGCGCCAAGGACTTGGTTGCCCAGCCGCAAGAGACCGTTGAACGCCAGGCCGCGTTGACGGAAGGCGTTACCCAGGAAGCTCTGCTCCGGGCATTGCGGACCCTGGGCCAGATCAACTTCCGCCAGGAGATGCCCAACACGCTTCCCATAGAGCTGGCCATCATAGAGTGCTCCCGGCAGGTCGCCGCGGAACCAATATCAGACGTCAAGGCCGCCGCACCCAAGCAGAGCACTCCGGTTCAACCCCAAGCCGCGCAAGCAACCCCTCCCCGGCAAAAACGGCCCGATGCGCTTCCTGAAGCGCCTTCCGTAACAGCGGAACAACCTCCTTCCCCTACGGACGCGCTTCCCGATCCGTTGGAAGTCGCCTCCCCGGAAGCCAGCCCTGCTCCTTCCCAGGAGCAACCGGCGCCCACTGGCGATGTAGATGCACGCCTGGATCAGCAGTGGCCGGCCATTGTCAGAACGCTCAGCCGCTACAAGGGACGCCGGTTCAATATCGGAGCGCTGCTGAGAGCCTGCCAGCATCACAGTTTGGAGGGCAACACCCTGAAGCTGGAGTTTTCGCATCGTTCTCACATGGAACGGATGCTGGATGAAATGGAGAATCCTGAAAGCAAGCGCACCTTTATATCCACCGTAGCGTCCGCCATTGGCTTGACGGAGCCGCTGGAGCTCTCCTTCCGAAGCCCCAACGGACAGGAAAGCCGCAATCAAGCCCGGCAGAGCCCGCTGGTGCAGGCGGCGCTTGGTATGGGTGGTAAAATCCTTGAGGAGACAAAGGAACAATCTCAATGAACAAGAACATATTGCGCCAGGCGCAGCAGTTGCAAAGACGGCTGAACGAGGCCCAGGAAGCCCTGGAGAACGAATCGGTGGAAGCCTCCTCAGGCGGAGGAGTGGTGACAGCCACCGTAAGCGGCAAACAGAAGCTGCTGTCCATCAGGATAGACCCCGCGGCGGTGGACCCCGACGACGTTTCCATGCTGGAAGACCTCGTGCTGGCAGCAGTGAATGAGGCAATGGATAAAGCCCAGGAGTTGGCTTCACGGCGAATTGGCGCCATTACGGGAGGTATGAACATACCCGGGCTGATGTAGCTGGCCGTCACCGAAACCATGAACAACAACGATTTTCTGCCCGCCGCTGCCCCTGTGGCCCGGCTTATACAGGAGTTCCACAAGCTGCCGGGAATCGGTTCCAAGAGCGCGCAGCGCCTTGCCTACTACCTTGTGCGAATGCCTGAAGAAGAGGCCAAGTCCCTCGCCCAAGCCGTGCTGGCGGTAAAGGAACGGATCCTCCTCTGCTCTGAATGCCAGAACATCTCTGAGCAAGACCCCTGCCCTATCTGCAAAGACCCCAATCGTGACGTCTCCACCATATGCCTGCTCGAAGAACCATTGGACGTCCTGGCCATGGAGCGCACACACGCCTACAACGGTCTCTATCACGTGCTTCACGGCGCTATTTCGCCAATCAACGGCATAACCGCCGAAGACCTGAAGATCCGCGAGCTGTTGGAGCGGCTCAGAGACAGCACTGTGAAGGAGATAATCCTTGCCACCAACCCCAACCTTGAAGGCGAGGCTACTGCCATGTACCTTCAAAAGCTGATATCGCCTCTGGTGGAAAGGACTACCCGTTTGGCCCGCGGCCTGCCCGTGGGAGGAGACTTGGAATACGCGGATCAGGTTACCCTGACCCGCGCCTTTGAAGGTAGGCAGGAGTTCTAGAATGTCCAGGCCGCGCATCTATTCTGTCGAAGCCATAGTCCTGCGCTCCTCTCCAATAGGAGAAGCCGATAGACTGCTCACGGTGCTCACCCCATGGATGGGCAAGCTGAGAATCACCGCCCGCGGCGTGCGCAGGACCAAGAGCAAGCTGGGCGGACACCTGGAACCCTTGACGCGCTCCACCTTGACCATTGCAAGGGGACAAAACCTTGATACCGCAACAGGAGCCGACGCAAGGGAGATGTTCTCCGCATTGAAGGAAAACCTACCCAGGCTTTCCGCGGCTCTCTACTTGACTGAGCTCGTCGACTCTCTGAATCCGCTGGAGTCGCCAAATCCGCCGGGTTACTTCACGTACCTGGAGGGTTTGCGCGCAATTGAGATGCAAAATAGGACGGAGCTGGCCCTGCGCTACCTGGAAATCTGTTTGCTGGGCCAGGCTGGCTTTTCGCTGGAACTGCGTCAGTGTGTGGAATGCCGCAGCCAGCTAATGGAGGGTAAGCACCGGTTCAGCGCAAGGGCCGGAGGCGTTTTGTGCCCGGCCTGCCAGACTTCCCTGCCCGGCGTCAAACCGCTGTCCCTGGAAGCGCTCAAGGTGCTCCGATTCTTTTCCACGGCCACCCTCTCCTCCGCACTGATGGTGAACGTAAGGCCGGTGCTGCAGCGTGAGTTGAACACTTTGATGGACTCCTATGTAAGGTATACACTAGAGCGGGAGTTGCGTTCCGCATCGTTCCTCAGATCAATTGAGAACATGAGGGAAGTATCCAGTGAAACAGCGAGTTAACAGGTTGCCTAGAAAGTTACCTAGAAAGCTACCCAGAAAGTTGCCTAGAAAGAAGAGGAAGGAACAACAAGTAGACGTACCGGTTAAGCCCCTCTTCTCCAAGATACTTATCGCCAACAGGGGGGAGATAGCCTGCCGCATCATTCGCACTTGCCAGCGCATGGGCATCGAGACCGTGGCCGTCTATTCGGATGCTGACAAATCCGCCCTGCACGTGAAGATGGCGGACGAGGCCTTCCACATCGGCAAAGCGCCCGCTGCGGAGAGCTATCTGAACGCTAGGGCAATCATCAGAGTGGCGCAGCGCTCCGGAGCCGAGGCCATACACCCCGGTTACGGATTCTTGTCGGAAAACGCCGCGTTCGTGGGTGCGTGTCAGAAGGCGGGACTGGTATTCATTGGGCCATCGGCGGAGGTCATGGACTCGATGAAGGACAAGGTACAGGCCCGCCTTCTTGCCCAGGAGGCAGGCCTTCCCCTGCTCCCCGGCTCGGAAGGCGTGGTAACGGACGACGAGGCCATGACGATAGCGGAGGAGATCGGCTTTCCCGTCATGGTCAAGTCCGCTTCCGGCGGCGGAGGCATAGGCATAAGACTGGTGCACACATCCCAAGAGCTTCCCGACGCCTTGAAACGGTCCAGGTCCCTCTCCGATAGCGCCTTCGGCGATTCCGGCGTGTACGTAGAAAAGTACCTTGAAAACCCCTCGCACATAGAGGTCCAGGTGCTGGCCGACAACCACGGCAACGCCGTTCACCTGTTTGAGCGCGACTGCTCCGTCCAGAGGCGCAATCAGAAAGTCATAGAGGAGACCCCCAGCGAAAAGCTGAACAAGGGCCGGCGCAAATCGATGTGCGAAGCCGCCCTCGCTCTGGTGCACCACTTGGGCTACACCAACGCCGGAACGGTGGAGTTCATCGCTGACGAAAAAGGCCGATTCTACTTCCTGGAGATGAACACCCGTCTCCAGGTGGAGCACCCCGTCACCGAAATGATTACGGGGTTGGATATAGTCGAACAGCAGATCAGGATTGCGGCCGGAGAGACCCTGGAGTTCTCCCAAAAGAACGTTCGACGCCGGGGTCACTCTATTGAAGCCAGGATATATCCTGAAGACCCCACTACCTTCATACCCCTTTCAGGCACCATCAAAAGCATGGTGGAGCCTTCAATGGAGAACGTACGCATAGATAATGCCGCTTTCCCAGGTTACGAAGTCACCCCGTACTACGATTCCCTAATCGCAAAGCTGATCGTTTGGGGCAAAAATCGAAAACGCGCCATCAATACCATGGTGGAGGCTCTGGAAGAGTTCAAGATCGAAGGCATAGTCAACAATATCTCCGTGATACGCCAGGTCCTGCAGGATGAAGAGTTCAAGGATGGAGAGTACTCCACCCAGATCCTCAGCAGGCTTTCTGAAAACGCCGATAGGGTGCTCACCCCGGAAGAGGAGCGCGAGGCAGTAGCCGCCGTAGCCGTGGCCCTCGGCGCACTGTTCGGCAACGGACAGGAGCAGCGTTCTAGCTCCTGGAAGACCTATGGACGCAGCTTGCAAGTAGCGCCCCGGCTGGGCCGGGGGGGATTATGGTAAAGCGGCAAATCCGCGTCAAGATAAAGGGCACCTGGCACACGGTAGAGGTTGAGGAACCTCAAAAATACCCCATCCAAGTTGTAGTGGACGGGGAAGCCATGTCCGTTGAAGTGGAGTCCGGCTCTATTGCTTCACCGGCCGGCAAGAGACCGCAAGCGCGTGAGGCCCCCGTATCTCCGGGGCTTGCTGCCATCACCCAAGAGGACAAGAAGATAATACGGTCGCCCATGCCGGGTCGAATTGTCTCCATAACCGCCAACGTCTGGGACGAACTGGAGGCCGGAGCCGAGGTCTGCATACTGGAGACTATGAAGATGGAGCAGAGCGTCAAGCTGGCCAACGACGGGACAGTCAGGGCTGTTTTCGTTCAAGCCGGGCAGAGCGTAGTCGCCGGTACACCGCTGATCCAGCTAACCTAGCCGCCGCGCACCAGCTTTTCCACTCTTTCCCACACCGCCTCGGCTACCTCTTCCACGGGCAACGAAGCGTCCACCGCGTGCCATCGCTCAGGGTCGGCTTGCGCCATCTCCACATAGCCCTGGTGCACCTTTCTATGGAAGGAAAGCGGCTCCTTTTCAAACCGCTGGCTTCCTTCTTCGTCCACCCGCGGCGCCACCGGTTCTCCGGCCTGCTGCCCATCGACGTTCAGATTGAACGAAGGTTGAGATGCGTAGCGGTGCAGCGCTTCTTCAGGTGGTATGTCAAGAAACAGTATTAGATCGGGCGTCGTTTCACCGGCTGTCAGCTTGTTCAATTGCTCGATGGTCTTCAGCGAGAGGCCTCTGGCATAGCCCTGATAGGCCAGCGTCGATGGTGTGAACCTATCGCATATCACTACGCGCCCTTCCTTGAGTGCAGGTTGCAAAGCCTCCACCACAAACTGGGCGCGGGCAGCGGAAAATAGGAACAGCTCTGCAAGTGGCGACATCGCGGATCTGCGCTCAGCCTTGAGCAAGGCGCGCACCTGCTCGCCCAGGGCAGTTCCGCCGGGCTCGTGCAGCAATACCGCGGGGACGCCTTCCTTTAGAAGCCGCTGGTAGAGCAGGCGGGCCTGCGTCGATTTGCCGCTGCCCTCTCCGCCCTCCAGGACAATGAAAGCGCCCATGCTCACCGTTCGAACACTATGACGCGCCGCTCCGGCTCCGCGCCAATGCTCTGGGAAGCAACGTTGTATCTATTGGCCAGCAGATGTTGCTGACGGCGTATGTATGCGCGCTGGGGCTGAAGCTCTATGTAGGGCATGCCGCTCCAGACCTTCTCCACCGCATCCTGCGCCTCCTGCATAGCCTCCTCCACCGACCCGTGGGATGGCTGGTAAGAGCCGCGGCCGTTGCCCTTGCCCAATCTCTTCAGGAACTGCTCCACCTGTACCTTGCTGTTCTTCCTCAGCACGTGCACTGGGACTTCCCGCTCTTCAGCGCTTCTCAACAGCTTTGCATTGCGCTTGAAGTGCGTCTTTGTTGTAACCATCAGGTCGGCGCTTTCCAAGCTATCGGTCATGTCAATCGGCAATCTAAAGGCGCGCACCACTTGCTCAATGACCCCCCGGTTGACCCCAAAGGGGAAGACCCTGACCGTTTTCTCAGCCGCAAACGGTGCCGTCTGCTCCAAAGGAAGCCCGTCAACGGTGGAAAAAGGCAGGTAAGCTGCGGGCATTCGTTCCTTGACAGGGGACCCAGGCCTTCCTGTCGACTGAACCCTGCCTACGGAGTCCATGCTGCGCGACTCTGGCTGTGGTTGCAGCCCGCGCAGCATGTCATCCACCACGTAGGCCACGTTGTCGTGTATCGCCACCTCTCCCCAGCTCTGTATCTCGACGACGGAATCGAAGGTAGGCGGGCGTTTTCGCTCCAGGACGGTCTTCTGAGTCCTCCGTCTTCTGGCCTCCTCGTCACCGAGGATAACCGACTGCATTCCTCCAATTAGGTCGCTGAGTGTCGGGTTCATTATCAGGTTCTTCAGAGTATTGCCGTGAGCCGTGGCTATCAGCTGTACTCCGCGCTCGGCGATTGTCCTCGCCGCGGCGGCTTCCAGCTCCGTGCCCATCTCATCGATGATGATGACCTGGGGCATGTGGTTCTCCACGGCCTCTATCATCACGTCGTGCTGAAGTGCGGGTTTGGGCACTTGCATACGGCGGGCATGGCCTATCCCGGAGTGTGGTATGTCGCCGTCCCCGGCTATTTCGTTGGAGGTGTCCACCACAATGACCCGCTTGTGGGCCTCGTCGGCTAGTACGCGCGCCACTTCTCGCAGCATGGTGGTCTTGCCTACGCCGGGTCTGCCCAGCAGCAGAATGCTCTTGCCGCTTCTCACCAGGTCTTCGATCGGCTTGATGGTGCCGAACACGGCGCGCCCAACCCGGCAGGTAATCCCTACCGTCCTGCCCCTGCGGTTCCTAAAGGCGGAAATCCGGTGAAGCGTCCTCTCTATCCCTGCTCTGTTGTCCTCTCCAAAAGTACCTATACGCTCGGTGACGTGCTCCAGGTCATCCTCGGTGACCTCTTTCGCGGAGAGGTAAACGTCCAGCCCGGGAAAGCGCGCTTCCGGAAGCCTCCCCAGGTCCAGGACGACCTCCAGAAGGTCCCTCAGGTCTTCTCTGGCCCGCAACGGCTGCGATATGTGGATGGGCATAACCTCAAGCAGGCTCTCCAGATCATCCACTACCGCCTTTTGGGTATCCATCTGCTTCAACTCTTCCACAATAGACCTCTATCAGCCATAGGCCGCCTGCGCCGGGGCCATTTCCCGCGCCTCTACATGCACTGCCAGGGCCTTGACCATAAGATGATATACGCCGGCCGTCTCCAGCCCTATCTGTTCCAGCAAACTCCCAAGCGACTCCTGATGCCCCAACACCTCCCACCACAGGGAGCGAGAGCCGGTCTTTCCTAAAACGAACCCTATCAGGGAACGCGGGTCGCCCTTCCAGGAAGGGTCCACGGTCAAGCGGACGCGGACGCGCCTCCGTTCCCGGTCAAGTCTAACCCATGCTGCAATGCCGTTCTCCCCATCCAGGACGTGCTCCGCCGTTCCACTCCCCCGCGACTCTTGCGAGTCCTTCCACTGCGACATGGTCAGCCCCATGGCAAAGCGCGCTTCAGCGGGCGTCGTGCGACGGTATAGATCGAACAGTGGAATATCGTCATCAACCGCCCTGGGTCTAAAACCCGTCTCGGACTCCTCTCCTATCAAAGCTGCCCGACCGCCGAGGGTAAGCACCCTGACCTCCATGCTGGGACGGAATCCGCCCCTGCTGGCGCTATCCATAAGTTGCCATTCATCGGGAATACTGAGCAGGACTCTTTCCGCGCCCTGCCTGCCTGCTTCCGCCGTCACCTTCCCCAAGAGAGTACCGGCAGAAAGACCGGTTTCACCTAACACCATGTGGTCTATCCACCAAGCGGTATTGCCCGAAGCCGGTACGGCGGAAACCAGGCTAGTAATCCTTCCCCCCTCCTTCGCAATCCAGGCAACCTCTTTGCCGCGGGGCCGTAAATGCCGCCACAGAAAGGACATCGCAGAGAAACTGGCCCGACCGCCGGATGAAGCCGCCACGGCAGGCTGGGCAGCCCAGTTGGGGCCCTTCATCAAACTTATGCTTATGGAATCTGCCAGTGCTATTGGACGGAGCATATCCTCATCCAAATCATCCGGTCATATCGACAAAATACCGGTGAAACCTGGTGTCTTGCGTCAGTTCCGGGTGAAATGCAGTAGCCAGCATGTGGCCTTCTTGAATCGCCACCGCGCCCCCTCCGGGATGAGAAGCCAGAACTTCCACGTTCTTGCCTAAATCCACCACTTTTGGCGCTCTTATGAACACGGCACGAAAGTCGGGCTTGCCCAGGCATGCGATGGGAACGTCTGCTTCGAAGCTGTCGACCTGGCGGCCGTAGGCGTTGCGCTGGACCTCGATCTCCATTAGCCCCAGAGGCGACGGTTTGCTTTCTACCAGCTTGCCGGAAAGCATTATCATCCCCGCGCACGTACCCCAGACCGGCATGCCATTCCGCACCTCCTCGATGATGGGACTGCGCAGTCGGTAGATATCCATAAGCCGCGCCTGGGAAGTGCTTTCTCCCCCGGGAATAATGAGTCCATCCAACCCATCCAGGTGCTCAGGAAGCCTCACCTCCTGCGCCTCAACGTTCAACCTTGCCAGTGCCGCGATATGTTCTGCAAAGTCTCCCTGTACTGCAAGGACACCTATTCTCTTCAAACCTTACCAGCCCCGGGTAGACAGAAGCTGCTCTTCTCTGAGAGTGCCTATCTCCAGTCCGACCATGGGCTCGCCCAGGCCCTTTGACACCTCGGCAATGATTGCCGGATCGTTGAAATGGGTAACCGCCTCTACTATGGCCTTGCCCCGTTCCACCGGGTCGCCCGACTTGAAGATCCCCGACCCTACGAAGACCCCATCGGAACCGAGTTGCATCATCAGTGCGGCATCCGCAGGCGTTGCCACTCCGCCGGCGGCAAAGTTGACCACAGGCAAGCGGCCCAGCTCCCTGACCTCTCTCAATATCTCCAGCGAAGCGCCCAAGTTCTTGGCCTCGGCTTGAAGCTCATCTTCACTCATGTTCTGCACTTTCCTGATCTCGCCCATGACCGCCCTGATGTGCCGAACGGCCTCCACCACGTTGCCAGTCCCCGCTTCACCCTTGGTGCGGATCATCGCCGCGCCTTCCGCAATGCGTCGCAGCGCCTCTCCCAGGTCGCGGGCGCCGCACACAAAGGGAACGGTGTAGGTGTGCTTCCAGATGTGGTTCTGTTCGTCGGCAGGGGTTAGCACCTCCGACTCATCTATGTAATCAACCTTCAACGCTTCCAGCACCTGTGCCTCGACGATGTGTCCAATCCGGCATTTTGCCATAACGGGAACGGTTACGGTCTCCATGATGGAAAGGATGCGCTCGGGGTCCGCCATGCGCGCCACGCCCCCGGCGGCGCGGATATCCGCGGGCACTCTCTCCAGTGCCATTACCGCACAGGCGCCCGCTTCTTCAGCTTGCTTAGCCTGGTCCGAAGTCACCACGTCCATGATGACCCCACCTTTCAGCATCTGGGCGTGACCTGCCTTGACTTGCCACGTACCCTTCTCCATTTTCTCCCTCCGTTGTATACCGAATAGCTCTTGCCTAACGCGGCCATTATACCGTTCTCTTCCAACTATCCGCAATGAAACCAAGCCGTCTGGCCTCTTTTGACAGCGTTCGCCCGCGCTATATAGACTGGCCCTTTCACCTGTTCTGGGGAGGAGACCATGACCACCGAGACCGAGGGTTATTTGGAACGGCTCGACTACCTACGAAATGAGTTCAAGAAAGAGATACGGGACATGAGCCCGGAAGAGTTGGCCTGGCAGCCGCTCGGTGAAGACACCAACTCCGCCTATGTTCTGGCGACCCACGCAGCGGGCACGGAGGCCTACCACATCCACCAGCTGGTGGGCGGCATCGACGTGCACCGCAACCGCGAGGCGGAGTTCGCAGCCGTCGGTGCGGACCCTTCTCACCTGGAATGCATACTGAGCGAAACCGGCGACACCACCCGCGAAGTGCTGAGTAACGCCACCACGGCGGACCTGGACGAGACCTTTGACTACCGTGGCCAGTCTGTAACGCGGCGCTGGGCGGTGCTCCACACCTTGGAACACATCGGGCAGCATCTGGGTCACCTCACGCTCACCAGGCAGCTCTACCGCGCCCAAAACAGCTAAGAGCTGCTTCCGGGAGGGGTGTGACGACATGAGGAAGTACGGCTGGCCGATTGTGCTATTCATGGGTGTGCCGTTCACCGCGACTATTGCGAGAATTGCATACTCCATGGCGTTCGATTCCGGCTTCTTCTCCTACGACTCGCTCCTTCTGCCGATTGTACTTCGGAGCCTGACGACAGCGATGTTGTTGGGCATCCTCTACCAGTGGGTGCGGAGTGATGAACGGGCCACGCTGAGCCTCGTCTGGAATTGCACGCTCATGATTGCGATCGTAACGGTGTTGGTGTCTGGGATCCCTATCTTGGCGGGCTACGACTCGCTGGTATCAACGCTCGCATTACTGACACTCGGCGCTCTCGTCGGTCTCGTGCCTCTCCTCTGGTTCGCCCGCCAGGCGTCCAGACTCAGCCTCGCGCACGCCTTCTTTCTCGCGGCCGTTGTCGGAGGACTGACGCTGTATGACGATTACGACTATCTGCCCTTCAGATGGCTCTGGGGACTAGCTACAAGCGTCCTTGCCGTCTGGTTGCTGGCGAACTTCGACCTGCGCGGCCATGCGTTCCGAAGACGGAGCGCTGTTGTGGTTGTTGCTCTGGCGGGAGTTGGCTTTCTGCCGCTTGGGCTCGCCGTAAGCCGTGGAGGGGAGGTGGCCGCGTTCTTCTTCCCTGTGGTAGCGTTCTCCTTCCTTGTGGTAGCGTTCTTCTTCCTTCTCCCGCTCCTCCTCGTCTACCTCGTCCGAGTACGGCAGCCAGCAGCCGAGAGCCCGCCCGCGCCCCTCAGCGAGCAGCGCTGACCTGCTATGCATCTGGGACACCTGACGCTCACAAGACAGCTTTACCGCGCCCAAAACGGCTAGGAGAAACCTGTAGGGGCGGTTCGCGAACCGCCCCTACCAAAACCCGTGTCAGCGATAATGGCCAGAACCCTGCACACGCTGTCTAAGACCTCACACGCCGGTAAACGACATACACTAGCAGGAGGAGCAATACCCCTCCCACTACGGACGCGCCGCCTATGAGAAGCCAGCGGCCAAGGGAAGACTCTCCTTCCATTAAGAACACGGTCAGCCTGCTATCCGGTTCCTCCGACTCCACCATGCCGGTACTCTCTCTGATCTCCTTGTAGGTAACCTTTCCCTGGCCTTCAACTTGAGAAAGTGCAGCAGAGAAATCCTTGGCCAAGACCCTGAACTCTATTTCCGCCTGCTCCCTGCCGTTGCTCACCGAAAGGAAAACCCCTTCTAGTTCGCCGCCAACCCTGTCCACCAGCGCCTTGACCTCGTCTACGGAAGCGGAAACGTCTTCAACCTCCATGTTCAGCGAGCCATAAGGAGGCTCGGCCAGCCTCTCTTCGGGCGGGAACAGAGCCACCGAGATGGTGGCCAGGTCCACCCTCCGCGACAGGTAGTTGATCTGACCCTGCAGCCGCTCTATATCGGAGCGTACGCGGGCCAGTTCGCGCTCTATGGTCAAGATGTTGCTCACGGTGTCGGCGCGCTCCAGCAAAGACAGCAAGCTCTGCTCTTCTCTGAGGGCGCTTCGCAAACGGGCCTCAAGATCGATGAACTGCTCCGTCACGTCCTCTGAACCTGCGTTTTCCGACCACACCTTGCCCAGCCTCTTTATGCCCTCCAAGGTGTCGAAGAACTCCCCCTGCGGCACACGCACCACGAGGTCCGACCGCTGTCGCCCCGGCGTCCCGCTCGTGGCGACTTGGCTGATGAAGCCGCCTCTGGTCTCGGCTATGACCCGCACCTGGGCCACAGCGCCTGCCACGTCTTCAACCTCCACCGACAGCGACGCCTGCGAGATGATTTGCCTATCCGCAATTTCTACAGTGCTAGATTGTTTAACCTCAAATCCAAGAGCGGTCGACTGTCCACCCTCAATTTCTACGACGGCAGACCGCGATTGCATGTCTGAGGGCACCGGAACCGCCGCAGGCATGGGTTCAGGCATGGGTTCCACGTCCACGAGTTGAGGATCCACGACTTGCGGAGCCATATCAACCGATGCAGAACCCGCTGGGTCTTCCAGGCCAAAGTCCATTCTGTCGCTTCTGGAGAACTCGGCAGTGTCCGTCCACTGAGGTAAGTCCTCCTCGGCACCTCCCTGGAACGGCGCGTAATTGAACGCCCATATGCTGCCCGCCAGCGCCACTACCACAACGGCGGCAAAAGCATGGACGGGCCGCCATTGCCGCAGTGAAAACAGTCCTCTCCACCAAGGCCTTCTTTGCTCAGAGTCGGCGTCCAGTCGGGAGCGGACGCTCGACCAGATGGTAGCGGGAGCGCGCAACCGCCGCGACTCCTCAGCGAAGTGCTCTGTTAGTCTCCGTTCCATCTCCTGGTTTGGAGTGTCTTCCATCATTTCTTCCACCCTTGTGAGCTATTTCTCCAGCTCTATCTTCATATGTTGGAGAGCGCGGTGCAGTCTCGATTTGACCGTTCCCTCAGCGCACCCCAACGCCTCCGCCGTTTCCGATGTGGTCATACCCGTGAAGTACTTCAGCATAACCACCTGCCTTTGCTCCTCCGGCAAGACGGCCAGCGCCTGCCGGATAGCTTGCCTATCCGCGACCTGCTGTGCCGGGTCGCCTTCTCCCAATAGAGAAGCGCCTTCCTCTACGTAGTCTGTGGGCAGGTTGCGCCGCCTGCGCAGGTCCAAGACTGTGTTGACCAGGATACGCACCAACCACGGCTTGATTGGGCTGCCGCTGCGGAACCCTCCAATGCCGCGCCACGCGGATAGGAACGATTCCTGGACGCACTCTTCGGCTATGGCTCCATTGCTTGTCATCAGGTAAGCTGTGCCGTATAGCACATCCTGGTACCGTTCAACCAAATGGCGAAACGCATCAAGGCTGCCATCTTGGCAGAGCCGTACGGCCTCTGCATCGTTCATTGGGAGCTCCCTTTCCCATGGATGGGCTTTCGTTTAATAGATACGTAACGGAGAACTAAAAGGTTCCCCAGAGCATAATATCCATAACACGCGTGACATAGAACCCTCCCATCAACTTCAAATGGTTGATACAATGTCCTTTACGGCTGTTTATACCCCAGGCCGCCAGGAGTAAAGGCTAATGCCCCTGGAAAACATCATTGTTAAGGGTGCTAGGGAGCACAACCTCAAAAACATAGACGTAACCATTCCCCGCAACATGCTGGTGGTTATCACCGGTGTATCCGGGTCTGGTAAGTCTACCCTTGCCTTCGACACCATCTACGCCGAAGGCCAGCGGCGCTACGTGGAGTCGCTGTCCGCCTACGCGCGCCAGTTCCTCGGCCGCATGGACAAGCCCGACGTCGAATACATCGAGGGCCTCTCCCCCGCCATCTCCATCGACCAGAAGGGTGTATCGCACAACCCCCGCTCCACGGTGGGAACGGTCACCGAGGTCTACGACTATTTGCGCCTGCTCTTCGCCCGCGTGGGCAGGCCCCACTGCTACAGCTGCGGCCAGCCCGTGCAGAGGCAGACCGTGCAGCAGATTGTGGACGCCGTGAAGGGAATGCAGCAAGGCAAACGAATCATGGTCCTCGCGCCCAAAGTGGTGCACAAGAAGGGTGAGCATAAAGAGGTCTTTGAAGAGGCGCGACAGGCCGGGTTCGTTCGCATACGGCTCAACGGCGAGATCCGAGACCTCTCGGAGACGTTCAACCTCAACAAGCAGAGGTGGCACACCATCGAGATCGTGGTGGACCGACTGGTTGTCAGCGACGACCTGGAGACAAGCAGGCTCACCGATTCCATGGAGACCGCCCTCCGAGAAGGCGGCGGCGTGGTCAGCGTTCTCGACGCCGACAGCGGTGAAGAGCACCTCTTTTCCGAGCAGTTTGCCTGTGTCCGCTGCGGTATCAGCCTCGGCGAAATAGAGCCGCGTACCTTCAGCTTCAACTCGCCTTACGGAGCCTGCCCAAGCTGCACCGGCCTCGGCTTCCGGCTGGAGATCGACCCCCAGCTTGTCATTCCCAACAAAGGCTTTTCGCTGGCGCAGGGCGCAATCCAGCCCTGGGTGCGCGCCGGCTCATACAGCCCCTGGTACACCAGTCTGCTGGAATCGCTCTCCAAGAAGTACGGCTTCTCCACCAGGACCCCTGTCGCGGAGCTTGAACCGGAGCACCTTGACATCATCCTCTTCGGCAACAACGGCCAAAGAGTTGAGATGAGACACACCACGCAAAGAGGGCGCACCTACACCTGGGACACCACGTTTGAAGGCGTAGTGCCCAACCTCAGCCGCCGCTACAGGGAAACATCTTCCGATTACGTACGGCGCGAAATAGAGCGCTACATGGCCACCCACCCCTGCCCGGCATGCCGGGGCAGACGGTTGAAGCCGGAATCGCTGGCGGTGACTGTGGCCGGACAGAACATTATGGAGGTAACGGCGCAGTCGGTGGGCCAGGCCCATGAATGGACGCGCTCCGCCAACGGAGAGCAGGGAGCAAAGCCGCCAGCCAGAGACGCCCTCACGGAGCGGGAGCACGCCATCGCCTACCAGATACTAAAGGAGATCCAGACCCGGCTCAGGTTCCTTCTCGACATC
>DAOUKI010000039.1:0-7919 GCA_034421495.1 Dehalococcoidia bacterium
GGGAACGTACACCTGGTCAGGCAGTACCGCAAAGCCGTGGGCGATTCTTTGCTGGAGGTGCCCGCGGGCAGAATGGAGCGCGGTGAAGACCCCGCGGAAGCAGCCCGTAGAGAGCTTGGCGAAGAGACGGGTTTGGAAGCCGGAAAGCTGGACTTTCTGGGTTCCTACTTCACTACTCCCGGGTTCACGGACGAAGAGATGTACGCGTTCTTGGCCACTGACCTGAGCGAGGGAGAAGCTCACCCCGATGAGGATGAAGAGGTGGAAAGGGTCACCATGCCTCTGGAACAGGCGGTGGAAATGGTGAACAACGGTGAACTGCACGACGGCAAGAGCATTGCCGCGCTGCTAGTAGCCTGGCAGCGCCTCGGGATGGGGTAGGGCGCCCTACGATTGCAGCTCTTTGGCGGCCTCTTCTATTGCGGCGATGGTCTTCTGGATGTCGTCGTCAGTGTGGGCCAGGGACATGTAGAACTTCTGCCCGCCTTTGAGGACGCCTCGCTCCAGCAGCAGACCGTTGAACCGCTTCAACATTGAGCCGTCGGCGTTCAATGTTGAACGGTAGGTGGTAATCTCCTGGTTGGTAAAGTACGCGTCGAAGACGGTGTCGTCGCCAACCACACTGACCGGAATCTCGGCCTGGTCTATTATCTCTTGCAGGGCCGTTTTGAGCGCGTTGCCGGTGCCGTGTAGACGCTGGTAGGTGCCCGGTTTACGCATTTCGGCCAGCGTCGCCAAGCCTGCCGTAGCGGCGATTGGGTTGCCGTTCAGAGTTCCGATTTGCGGGACGAAACCGTCCTCCTCAGCCAGTGAAGCGTCGTAGGCCTGCATGATTTCGCTCCGGCCCGCCACCGCTCCCAGTGGATAGCCGCCGCCAACTATTTTTCCCAGGGCGGTCAGGTCCGGAACCACGTTGTAGAACTCCTGGGCGCCTCCGTAGGCCATGCGGAAGCCGGTGACCACCTCATCGAATATGAGAGGAATCTCGTACTGGCTTGTGATATCCCTCAGACCTTGCAGAAAGCCGTCTATGGGGGTGAGGATGCGCTGCATCGGCTCTACGATCACTCCGGCCAGCTCGTCATGGTTCTCGGCTATGATCCGGGATGTGGTTTCCAGGTCATTGTAGGGGGCTATGAGCATGGTGTCCGCAACGGCTCTTGGTATGCCGGCGGAGCCCGCTTCAGGCTGTGGGAATTCAAGGAGTCTCTTGGGGGTCACACTCTGTAGGGCGTAGTCGCTGGTGCCGTGGAAACCACCCTCGAACTTGAGTATTTTGTCGCGCTTGCGGTAGGCGCGAGCGGCGCGCATGCACTGGAACGTTGCATCCGTGCCGCTGGTGGTGAAGCGCACCAGGTCGGCGCAGGGCACCGCATTCGATATCTCCTCGGCCAGGTGAATTGCGGGAGCGTTGGGTATGAAGTAAGTGCTGCCCCGCTCCAGGTAGTCGCGAACGGCCTGCACCACCGATGGATGAGCGTGCCCCAGCACCATTGGGCCGGAGCCCAGCAGGTAATCGATGTATTCGTTGCCGCTGAAGTCGTAAAGCTTGGAGCCTCTACCCTCCTTCACAATGAAGCCGGTTTCAAAGCTGCCGGAGCCGTTGCCCATTTCACCGGCGGGCATGTTGCGCCGGGCCTTCTCCAAGAGGCTCTTTTCCTCTGCGCTCTGCGGTTTTCTTGACATCTTTGGCCTCTAGGCGGTGGAGCTATGCATGACGCCAACCAGCTCTTCCACGGCATCCACCGACTTCTGGAGCATGGCCTGCTCCTCCGAGGATAGCGTGATCTCTACGACCTCTTCCAAGCCGGATGCGCCCAGCTTCACGGGTACGCCCGCAAAGTAGCCGTTGACCCCGTATTCGCCCTGGAGATAGGCGGCACAGGGAAGGATGCGGTGCTGGTCTAGGACAATGGCGTCCACCATTTCCGCCACTCCGGCGGACGGCGCATAGTAGGCGCTGCCCGTCTTGAGCAGGGCAACAATCTCTCCACCGCCGTCGCGAGTGCGTTGCACAATGGCGTCCAACCTCTCCTTGGACACCAGCTCGCTGATTGGCCTGCCGCCTACCGTGGTATAGCCGACTATGGGAACCATGGTGTCGCCGTGCCCACCCAGTACATAGGCCTGGATGTCCCTCACGGAGACGTTCAGTTCTTGGGATAGGAATGTCCGGAAGCGGGCGGTGTCCAGGATGCCGGACTGGCCTATGACCCGTTCCCTGGGAAAGCCGCTTACCTCGAAGGAGTGCTGCGCCATTGCGTCCAGCGGATTGGTCACCACGATGATGATAGAGTCCGGGGAGTGTTTGGCGGCTTCCTTGGTCACTGCTCCCACTATGTTCATGTTGGTGAGAAGCAGGTCGTCGCGGCTCATGCCGGGTTTGCGGGCCACCCCTGACGTGATGACAACGATGTCGGAGCCTTCGGTTGCGTCGTAGCTGTTGCTGCCAACAATGTTGGCGTCGGAGCCGACGACAGGTCCCGACTCCAGAATGTCCAGCGCTTTGCCTTGAGGCATCCCCTCAACGATATCTACGAGCACAATATCGGCATAGCCCCGCTCGAAAAGGCGTTGCGCCGTGGTAGCTCCGACCTGCCCCGCTCCAATTACGGTTATCTTCTTACGCATTGCGTCTATACTCCTTGTTTGGTTGCTATCGACACGTTTAGCTGGCGTTTACGTACCCTTGCCACTTGGCTTCAAGGCCCGGGTCCTCCACAGTGGCCATTATGTAGTCACCGTACTCCTGGGCGGTTGCGCCGCTGTCTCTGCCCGTGGTCACCACGCTTCTTTCGTACTGACCGCACACTTCCAGGGCCATGTTGAGCCTTCTGCCCAAGTCTCCGTAGCCTATGTGCTCCAGCATCATGGCTCCGGCGCGGATGATCGAGCTGGGGTCTGCATATTGAGCGCGGCCCTCGCGCACCATGCGGGGAGCGCTTCCGTGAATGGCCTCGAACATGGCGTTCTTCCTGCCGATATTGGCGCTGCCCGCGGTGCCCACGCCGCCCTGGATCTCGGCGGCCTCGTCGGTGAGGATGTCGCCGTACAGGTTGGGCAGGGCGAACACCTGGAAGTTGGAGCGACGCGCTTTGTCCAAGAGCTTGGCCGTCATGATGTCTATGTACCAGCCTTCCCAGCTGATGCCGGGGTAACGCTCCGCGACCCTGCCCGCTACTTCCAGGAATTTGCCGTCGGTGGTCTTGACCACGTTGGCCTTGGTTACCACGGTGACGTTGGTCTTGCCCGTCTTGGCGGCATGGGCAAAGGCGGCCTCGATTATGCGCTCCGAACCCTGCGTGGTTATGACGCGGAAGTCTATGGCCAGATCGTCTGTAATGTTGATTCCCTGGCTGCCCACGGCGTAGAGGTCCTCCGTGTTCTCTCGGAAGAAAGTCCAGTCTATGTCTTCTTGCGGTACGCGGACCGGCCTTACGTTGGCAAAGAGATCAAGCTCGCGGCGCATGGCGACGTTGGCGCTTTCCAGGTTGGGCCAGCCGTCCCCTTTTTCAGGAGTATGGGTGGGGCCCTTCAACGTGACGTGGCAAGTTTTGATCTCCGCCAGTACGTCGTCGGGGATCGACTGGAGCTTTTCGGCACGGTTTTCTATGGTCAACCCTTCAATCACCTTGAACTGGACTTTGCCGCCCTCTACTTCGCTGCGCAGAAGATACTCCAAGACGCGCTGCGCCTCGGCGGTAATGGCGGGCCCGATGCCGTCGCCGCCTATCACGCCGATGATGATGGGCTTCACTTTGGAGAAGTCGGTTCCGGTGTCTTCCGTTTTGAGTCGTTCCACCCGGTCCAACTGCTGCTGGACTATGACTCCAAAGTGCTCCCTGGCCTTTTCAGAAACCTGATTATTGGTCAACCTAAACTCCTTTCGGGCAAACAAGCACACTGCACAATTGTAAAGTGAGTTGTACTTGACGGATTTTCCGTCCGTGGATCCAGGCGACAGTAGTCGCAAAGCAAGAGCGCCTTCTAGCGCGTTTGAAATTTATTGAATCAGCTGCTTTTTCAGCTAGCGCGGATTATATCAGGAAAATGGATTAGAGCAACGCAAAGAGGCGTGGATTATATGCGACCCCAGCCAAGTCCCTGCCATAGCAGGCTCTGGGAGAAAGATTCGACAAGTCCAGCCTTCCAGGGATTGCTCTTCTGATTGATCAAGGAATGCTGCCGGTTTACCGGCGCAACGTTGACAATGTTACTGATGGCCGCCCAAAAAGAAGCGATTTCGTTGATGTCCTCTGGCCGCTTGTCTTCAATCATAAGCGCATCTATAGAGGAATGCTGCCGTGTTTCTTTGGCGGCAGGCTATCCCGTTTGTTTTTCAGCATTTCCAGGGATCTTATGATTTGGGGACGGGTCTCCACCGGATCGATTATGTCATCTATATAGCCGCGCCCGGCGGCTATATAGGGGTGGGCGAACTGCTTGCGGTACTCCTTGGCAAGCTTTGTCTTCATTTTTTCAGGGTTGTCCGCCTCGGCAATCTGCGCGCGGTTTATTATGCTTACCGCGCCTTCCGGCCCCATGACCGCTATCTCCGCCGTTGGCCATGCCAGGTTGATGTCCGCACGCAGGTGTTTGCTGCCCATAACTATGTATGCGCCGCCGTATGCTTTACGAGTGATCAATGTCACCTTGGGGACTGTGGCCTCCGCATACGAGTAGATGAGCTTTGCGCCGTGTCGGATGATGCCACGGTGTTCCTGGTCTGTGCCTGGTAAATATCCCGGCACGTCAACCAGGGTGACGATGGGGATGTTGAATGCATCGCAAAAGCGCACGAAGCGCGACGCTTTGTCGGAGGCGTCTATATCCAGGACGCCCGCCAGGTAAGACGGCTGCTGCGCCACGATGCCAACGGGACTGCCGGCCATACGCGCGAAACCTACGATTATGTTGGGAGCGAAGAGCCGCTGCACTTCCATGAAATCGCCGTCATCCACAATACTGAAGATGGCCTCTTGCATATCGTAGGCTTTGATCGGATCGTCGGGGACCAGCTCGCCCAGCGCCTCGTCCGTACGGGTCGAGTCGTCAAAGGAGACGACTGAAGGAGGGTCCTCCATGTTGTTCTGAGGAAGGAAGCTGAGGAGACGCCTCACTTCGTCCAGGGTCTCTTGCTCGGTGGGCAGCGTGAAGTGCGCCATGCCGCTGAGACGGGCATGTGTGTCGGCGCCGCCAAGGGACTCGTGGTCTACCACCTCGCCGGTGGCGGCCTTTATCACGTCCGGGCCGGTGATGTACATCTGTCCGTTGCCGTCCGCCATGAAAACGAAGTCGGTAATGGCAGGAGAGTAGACCGCGCCGCCCGCGCAAGGCCCCAGAATGACCGAAATCTGGGGCACTACGCCGGAGGCCATAGTGTTTCTGAGAAAGATGTCGCCATAGCCGGCCAGGCTTATTACGCCGTCCTGAATGCGGGCTCCTCCCGAGTCTATGAGACCCACTATGGGAGCGCCGTTCTTCATAGCCATGTCCATGACTTTGCAGATCTTTTCGGCGACAGCTTCCGACAATGAGCCGCCGTAAACGGTGAAGTCCTGGGAGTACAGGTAAACAAGACGGCCGTGCACAGTGCCATAGCCGACGACGACGGCATCACCGGGATGAGGGTCGCCGTCCTTTCCGGGGCCGGTTGACCACTGGGTCACGAACGGATCCAGCTCTTTGAATGAACCTTCGTCAAGGAATAGGTCAACCCGCTCGCGCGCTGTCAGCTTGCCCTTGGCGTGCTGCTGCTCTATGCGCTTCTTGCCGCCGCCTTCGCGGCCCTGTTCGCGAAGCTTACGTAGGTCCGCCAAGCGTTCGTTGGTCTTTTTTTCGATAGCCATTTAGCTCAAGTTCGATGACTGCTTCAGGCCTGCCAGAAAAAAGTTTGGGAGATGCTAGCACATTACTTTGCAGGGCGCAACACTGGCGAAAATGAGAAGCTTTCATAGTTTGATAAGATAGCTTGTAAGTTTGAAAGTCAAGTTTGAAGCCGTACGTGCAGGCTTGGTTACTGGAGAAGCGATATGACCTTCAATATAGAAGAGATGAGTGTTCTTGACAGACGCCGGATTGAAGCGGGCGTCCTGGGTCCCGTGTTCAAGGCGTTTGCCAGGGAGATTGGTGAAGAGAGGGCTAGAGAGATCATAGGCCGCACCATTGTGGAGATCGCTAAGGAGCAGGGTAGGGCTCTGGCTGAACGCTCGGGCGGTAACGACTTGAAGACCTTTGCCAAGGCCAAGGAGCCGTGGACAAGAAACCGGGCCATCGAGACGGAGACGATTGAGCAGGATGAACAAAACTACTCATTTGATGTAGTGCGTTGCCGGTATGCTGAAATGTATAAAGAGCTGGGTATTCCTGATCTGGGGTTTTTGCTTTCCTGTGGACGCGACTTCGCCATGTCACAGGGGTTTAATTCGGAAATCAAGCTGACTAGAACCCAGACAATAATGCAAGGCGCTTCACATTGTGACTTCCGCTATGCCATGAGCGACGCAAAATCGAAAGGCGCTTGATATCTAGCTTTCCGTTGCTGCTCAAACACTGGCTATCTTTGCTTGCCGGTTCTAGAATCACTCTCCGTACTTGAGAAGCCAGTATTCCAGGCTGTCGGTGATGGCAGTCCAGCTGGCCTCTATTATGTTGGGTGACGCGCCCACGGTCTGCCAGGTGTGCGCGCCGTCGGTGGATTCCACCAGCACCCTGACCACGGCGCCTGTCCCGCCGCTCTGGTCGACGACGCGGACCTTGTAGTCCACCAGGCGGATGGCGTTCAGCTCCGGGTAGTCTATGAGCAGAGCTTTGCGCATAGCGCCGTCCAGAGCGTTTACAGGGCCGTTTCCAACATCCGCGGTATGCCGGACTTCCGTGCCTACCTGGATCTTGACCGTGGCTTCCGAAAGCGGCTCTTCGCTGCCGATTATGTCAGGGGCGAGTCTTTGCTCAATGAGCACCCGGTAGTCTACGGGCTGGAAGGGACGGCTGTATCCGTCCACGGCGCGTCGTACCAGCAGCTCAAAGGAGGCCTCTGCCCCTTCGTACTGGTAGCCCAGGCTCTCCTTCTCCTTTATCTCTTCCACCAGCCACAGCGCCTTCTCCGGGGATAGCTCCACGTCTATTCCGAGCTCTTTGATCTTGTAGGCCACGTTGCCGCGTCCGGCCAGCTCCGAAACCAGCATTCGCATGTTGTTGCCCACCAGTTCAGGCCGGATGTGCTGATAGCTGTCCTCCAGCTTGGCCACCGCGGAGCCGTGCAGGCCGCCCTTGTGGCTGAAAGCGCTGTGCCCCACAAAGGGCTGGTTGCCCGCCGGGGGCATGTTTACAATCTCGCTTATGTACCTGTGTACTTCCGTTAGCGATTCCATCTGCTTGTCGCTGATGGCTGGGATTCCAAGCTTCAGCTTCAGATTGGCCGCAACCGAGAGGATATTGGCGTTGCCGCAGCGCTCCCCGTACCCGTTGATGCAGCCCTGTACCTGCCTGACGCCAGCCGCCACCGCCGCTAGACTGTTGGCCACCGCCACCTCGCAGTCGTTGTGGGCGTGAATGCCCAGCGGCACGTCGATCTCCTGCTTCACCCTGGACACGATCTCTTGCACCTCGTGGGGCAGGGTCCCTCCGTTGGTGTCGCAGAGGATTATGGTCTCAGCGCCCGCGGAAGCAGCGGCGCGAATGCATTGTAATGCGTACTCCGGGTCCGCCTTGTATCCGTCGAAGAAGTGCTCAGCGTCCAGGAACACGCGCCGTCCGCTATCCTTTAGAAAAGCGACGGAGTCCGAAATCATGGCCAGGTTCTCTTCCAGGCTTGTTTCCAGTATTCGCGTGACCTGCATGTCCCAGCTTTTGGCGACCAGGGTGATCACCGGAGTCTCCGCTTCTATGAGCGTTTTCAGATTGGCGTCCTGGTCAGC
>DAOUKI010000040.1:0-15599 GCA_034421495.1 Dehalococcoidia bacterium
ATAATGCACGTCTCGCTGCCCATTGGAGACAGCGTGCTCTTGGGCAGCGACGTACCCTCCATGTTCGGTCCGCCCCCGGTCATGGGCAGCAACTTCTCCATCGCCTATACGACTCAGAGCAGGGATGAGGTGGACGCTCTCTTGGCCAAGCTGTCGGATGGAGGTGAAGTGACCATGGAGGCGCAGGACATGTTCTGGGGCTCCTACTTTGGCGCGTGCACCGACAAGTTCGGCATAGGCTGGATGCTCGACTACGAAATCCCCAGCCAGTAGAGACGGCCTAGCTAGTCTGGTACGCCGCAAAATGCGGGCCCCCTTCCGTCATACCCGCGGAGGCGGGTATCCAGGGGATGTGGGGCCTTTGCCTCTTTTCATGGTTTAGCAAGTTCCAATTGACACGCTCATTGCCTGGCAATACACTTTTTATATAGGCCGTATTAAGTGCAGCTAGCTACAGGAACAGTCGGGGAGAGTCTTCAGGCTCTCCCTTCATTCTGTTCCACGGAGGAGGGATACCGATGGGAGTTCTGGCACAGGCCGATCCTGAAATCGCCCAAGTCATAGCAAATGAGGAGATGCGACAGAGGCGCAACCTGGTCCTTATCGCCTCGGAAAACTACGTAAGCCAGGCGGTCAGGGAAGCGCAGGGATCGGTTCTGACGAACAAGTACGCGGAAGGCTATCCGGGCCGGCGCTATTACGGGGGCTGCGAGTACGTGGACGTGGCGGAAAACCTTGCCAGAGACCGTCTGAAGAAGCTGTTCGGCGCTGAGCACGCCAATGTTCAACCTCACAGCGGCGCCCAGGCGAACATGGCCGTTTACTTTGCCCTGCTGCAGCCCGGCGATACTGTCCTTGGCATGCGGCTGGACCAGGGCGGCCACCTTACCCACGGGAGCAGGGTTAACTTCTCCGGCAGGCTGTACAACTTCGTCTCCTACGGCGTCACCCGCGAGACCGAGCTTATAGATTACGAAGAGGTGGAACGGCTGGCCAAGGAGCACAGGCCCAAGGTGATAGTTACGGGAGCCACCGCCTATTCCCGCACCATAGACTTTGAGCGCTTCCGGGCCGTTGCGGATGAAGTGGGCGCGATTCTCATGGTGGATATTGCCCACACAGCCGGGTTGATAGCCGCGGGCGCTCATCCTTCCTGCGTCCCACACGCCCAGGTGGTCACGTCCACGACGCACAAGACGCTGAGAGGGCCCAGGGGAGCTTTGATCATGTGCAATGAAGATCTGGCGCGCTCCATAGACAGCGCCGTTTTCCCATTGGTGCAGGGAGGGCCTATGATGCACACCATAGCAGGGAAAGCGGTGGCCTTCGGCGAGGCTCTCAAGCCGGAGTTCTCCGACTACGGGCACAAAGTGGTGGAAAACGCACGGACACTGGCCAGGTCGTTGGAAGATGGCGGGCTGCGCATAGTGTCGGGCGGCACGGACAACCACCTGATACTGGTGGACCTCACGTCCATGGGCATCACGGGCCAGGAAGCTGAAGATGCGCTGTCTAAGGTCTATATCACGGTCAACAAGAACGCCATTCCCTTCGATAGCAGGCCTCCACGAGTGACCAGCGGGCTGAGGCTGGGCACGGCGGCGCTGACCACAAGAGGGTTCGGGTCTGAAGAGATGGTGGAGGTGGCGCGCCTAATAGTAAAAACGCTGGCAAACATGGGGAATGAAGCCATAGAAGAGGATCTACGCCGGGAGGTGGAAGGGCTTTCCTCCGGCTTCCCCGTACCTTAGGATTTGACGGCCTGAATGGGGGATTGCGACATTGTGCGGCGCCTGTCGAATCGTGTTATAATCTCGCTCGGTGCCTGCGTCTGAGGCACATTTTAATGATTAAGAGGAGTTGACCTGCGGAGTGCGTGAATACGAACTGGTAATGGTGATTAGCCCGGAAGTTGATGAAGAGAACGCCACCGGCGTGGTGGAGCGTGTGAGCAAGTTCATCACGGATCGGGGCGGAGAGATAACAAACCAGGACAACTGGGGAACTCAAAGGCTGGCTTACCCCATTCAGGACTACCGGGAAGGGAACTACGTTCTGACACAGTTCAACTCGGAACCCGCCGCGGCCAAAGAGCTGGATGGCGCCCTGAGAGCGTATCAGGAACTTCTCAGGCATCTGGTGGTAAAAAGGGAAGACTAGCGCAGCAGCAAGTGGAGATATAGGGAATGCTCAACAAGATTATGGTGATTGGCAATCTGGGCACTGACCCTGAAATGCGCTACACGCCCAGTGGAAGTGCGGTGACCAACTTTAGGATGGCTGTAAGCAGGTCGTACACCGCTTCGGACGGCGAGCGTAGAGAGGAAACGGAGTGGTTCACCATAGTGGCCTGGAACCAATTGGCGGAGCAGGTGAATCAGTACCTCACCAAGGGCCGCCGGGCGTACGTGGAGGGACGGCTGCGCAGCAGAAGCTGGGAGGGACAGGACGGTCAAACGCGATTCGTCAACGAGATAAATGCCTTTACGGTCTTGTTCTTGGATAGGGCTCCGGGATCGCAATCTGAAGGCCCCGGCATGCAGGACGAGCCGGGGGGCCGGGTGGACCCGGAGGACCTGCCTTTCTAGCAGCAAGGGAAGAGGAGTAATGAACGCATGACCCAGAGGCCAAGGGGTCGCCGCAGAGACGGCCCAAGATATTACCAGCGTCGCAGAGTGTGCTCTTTCTGCGTAGAAAAGATGGAGCACATAGACTATAAGAACGTGTCCCGGATACGGCGTTATCTTTCGGACAGGGCTAGAATAGAGCCTCGCCGCAAGACGGGTAACTGCGCCAAGTGCCAGCGTGCTCTGGCACGGGCTTTGAAACGCGCCCGGCACCTGGCTATGCTTCCGTACACCGGAGAGCATGGATAGACGACAGGCGGCGTTCCGGCGCAGCGCGCATCCACCGTTTCCGGGTACGTACTGCCCATAAGAAAATCAGGTTGGTTATTTGATGACTACAAGCGGCCGCAATCAAGAGGCCAGAGTACCGACTCGTAGAAGGCAAGCAACTCGCATGCAGCAAGAGAGGCGACGTCAGCGGCGGGTGCTGCTGTTTGCGGCGGTCGTGGTGCTGGTGGTGCTGGCCATTCCGGCTGTCGGCTACTACGTCACGTTCGTTACCCCACCCAGGCAAGTGATAGTCAACGTGAATGACGTGGAGCGGACTATGGGTGAAATGGTGGACCGCGCCAGGGCAAGGGTGGCGTCCCAGGTTGAGGCCGGCGCCCAACCTCAGATAGCCAACGTGCCGTTTGAAGTTCTCACCAGCCTTGTGGATGAGGAGCTTCTCACCCAGGGCGCGCCTTCAGTTGGCGTGACGGTTACCAGGGATGACATAGACCAAGAGATAAGGTCTACCTTCTATCCACGGACTACTCCCGGAGAAGAGCAGGACACCGATGCCCTGGAGAGGGAGTTCCAGGAGAGATACAGCAGTTTCCTCACCGTCTCGCAGCTTTCCGATGAGACGTATAGACAAATAGCCAGGTCCAATATCCTGCGCACGCGGATACGGGGAATAGTAGGCCAGGAAGTCCCTTCATTGGAGGAGTCCGTATACGTTCACTGGATCAGGGTCAGCGATGAGGCGGTGGCGTCTGAGGTCGTTGGCCGCCTGGAAGCCGGAGAGGATTTCGTTGCCCTGGCTCATGAATACAACCAGGACACCGTATGGGCGAACCACGATGGAGAGGTGGGCTGGGTGCCCAGGGGCGCTTTCTTTGAACTGGAAGAGACCCTGTTCAGCATTGAACACGGGGTGGTCTCCCACCCGCTGAGGTCGCGTGCCGGCGTGCACATGCTCAAAGTCACCGACGGGCCCGATATTGTTGAAGTCAACGATAATATGAGAGAGGTCTTGAAGACTCGGGCGCTGGAAAACTGGCTGGAAGAGCAGCGCGAGAGCAACAACGTAGAGGTAAGCTTCGATTCGGAAGACTACGATTGGGTCATCAGCAAGATAGTAGAGTTGACCAACATCTCTCGTTCTCTGGACAGATAGGCGCGGTCATACCGGGTTGCAGGTATTCTGGCCCAAGAGGCAAAGAAGTCTCTTTGACATCCTCATGAACGGCAAAAGCAAAATTGGAGTAGGTCTGCTTGGCTTGGGTGTGGTAGGTTCCCAGGTTGCTCAAACACTCCTGAGCAAACCTGAGCGCTGGGCACAACACGTGGGCCGACCCCTGGAGCTTCACGGCGTCCTGGTGCGCGACCCCGCCAGAGAGAGGCGTTTGCCCATAGAACACGGACTGTTGACCACGGACCCCGCTTCGCTGATTGATAATCCGGACGTGGACATAATAGTCGAGCTCATGGGCGGCGTGGACCCGGCCGTGAGACACCTGCGGGCTGCCCTGGAGAAGGGGAAGCACGTTGTTACCGCAAACAAAGAGGTCATGGCCACCCGTGGGCAGGAGCTTTTGCAGCTTGCGGAGGAGGCCGGGCTCAATCTTCTATACGAAGCGAGCGTAGCGGGGGGCATACCCATCATAGGCCCCTTGCGCAAAGACCTTCTGGCCAACGAATTCACCTCCCTCCATGCCATCATAAACGGTACGACCAACTACATACTGACCCGGATGTCTCAAGAGGGGCTGGACTTTGAAACGGCGTTGCGCAACGCCCAAGCGCTGGGCTACGCCGAGCCTGACCCGACCAACGATGTTGAGGGCATAGATGCCGCTTACAAGCTGGCCGTTCTAACCTCGCTTGCCTTCCATACCCAAGTCTCCGATCAGGATATATACCGGGAGGGGATTACCAGACTGGCTCCCAGGGACTTTCAGTACGCCAGGGAGTTTGGCTTTGAAATCAAGCTGCTGGGGATAGCACATCGCACGGACAAGGAGCTGTCCCTGCGCGTCCATCCCGCCCTGGTGCCCCAGGAGCATCTCCTGGCCAAGGTAGACGGCGCGTTCAATGCCGTCGAATTCGAGGGCGATCTGGTAGGGCGCGTGGTATTTCACGGCCAGGGCGCGGGCCCTGAACCTACCAGCAGCGCGGTACTTGGTGATATCCTGGAAGCGGCCAGGGGTATTGTCATAGGGAGAAAACCCCCTCAGCGGGGCGCTTTGAACCAGGGGTTGAGAGTTGCCCCATTGGACGAGCTGGCTACCGAGTATTACGTTAGAATGACGCTGGCTGATCGCGCCGGTGTGCTGGCCCGGCTAACCGCCATCTTGGGAGAGTTGGACATCAGCATTGCCTCGGTTATTCAGAAGAGCGCCGACCCGGAGGGCAAGACAGCGGAATTCGTGGTGATGACTCACCTCTCGCGTGAATCACACGTGAGGGAAGCAATCCGGCAGATGGAGAGACTGGAGGCGGTGAGAGAGGTGGGCAGTCTGATCAGGGTTGAGCGGTGGACTTGACAGTCGATGCTATTAGAGCGACAAGGAGATGATGGACAGCGATAGCGGCATGTGGCCCTACCACGGGGTGCTGCAAAGATACAGAGACCATCTGCCCGTTACGAGCAATACGCCCTTGATAAGCCTTGGCGAGGGTAATACACCCCTGGTGCGCTCGCGCTACGCGGCCCTTGAAGCAGGGTGCGAAGAGTTGTACTTCAAGCTGGAGGGTTCCAATCCCACGGGCTCTTTCAAGGACAGGGGTATGGTGGTTGCGGTTGCCAAGGCGCTGGAAGCGGGAAGCACCGCGATAGTTTGCGCCTCCACGGGCAACACCAGCGCTTCCGCCGCGGCATACGGCGCTCACTGCGGCCTGAGGACGGTGGTGCTGGTGCCAAAGGGAAGCGTCGCCTCAGGCAAGCTGGCTCAGGCCATAGCTTACGGGGCGCAGGTACTGGTGGTGGACGGCAACTTTGACAGGACGTTGGAGCTGGTGAAACAACTGGCTGCCGATCATCCCATCACACTGGTCAACTCGCTCAATCCCCACCGGCTGCAGGGGCAGAAGACGGCGGCCTTTGAGGTGATAGACGCCATGGGAGAAGCCCCGGACTACCTCTTCGTCCCGGTAGGCAACGCGGGGAACATCAGCGCTTACTGGATGGGATTTACCGAGTACTACCACCTGGAAAAGTCCATGGTGCTGCCCAAACTTATGGGCTTCCAGGCAGAGGGAGCGGCCCCCATAGTGAGGGGCGCTCCGGTGGCAAACCCGGAAACGGTGGCGTCTGCAATCCGCATTGGAAACCCGGCCAGTTGGAACCTGGCCACCACCGCCCGCGATGAGTCGGGCGGCGCCATTGACACGGTCAGCGATGATGAGATACTGGATGCGTACAAGCTAATGGCCAGCCGGGAGGGAATCTTCTGCGAACCCGCCTCGGCGGCTTCAGTCGCGGGTCTGCTCAAGATGACCGCCTCAGGCTTGGACCTCAAGGGCCGGCGCGTGGTCTGCGTCATCACCGGCACCGGTCTCAAAGAGCCGGAGCTAGCTTCACAAGAGGCCGCTTCCCTACCCAAAGAGACCTCTGCCGAGATGCATACCGTTGAAGAGGCCCTGGGTCTCATTGCAGTCCACTGACCTGCAAGATCAATCCGAAATGGAGCGTCCATGACACTTCACATATCTGAAGAGAACCTGCCTGAGCTTTGGGAAGAGTGGGCGGCTCTCCTGGAATCGTGCGTTCAGCCCACCGTCTTCCAGACCCCAATCTGGCATCAGCTATGGTGGGATGAATTCTCTGGAGACGCCAAGCTCCATCTGCTGGCGGCTAGAGAGGACGGCAAGCTGGTGGGAGTGGCCCCGTTCATGTCCTGTGACGACGGCAGGCTCATGTTTGTAGGCGACGAAGACCTTTGGGACTACCACAAGATCGTGGTGGACGGCGGTAAGTCGGAAGAGTTCTATAGTGCGCTCTTCAGCTATTTGACGGAAGCGGAGTGGTCTACCATGGACTTGCGTTCGCTTTTGGAAACCTCCTCCACGTATCAGAAGTTCGTGGAGATGGCCAAGGCCTCCGCGTATGCGGTGGAGCTAACTGAGGAGGACGTCTCTCCGGGCGTAGCGCTTCCCGCCGGTTGGGATGAGTACCTGGCGACCCTGAGCAAGAAGGACAGACATGAGCTGCGACGCAAGATAAGGCGGCTGGAGGCGCAGGCTTCGTTCGAATACTACTCAGTCAGCGGGGCGGCCTCCACGAACGGCAGCCTGGACGACTTCTTTACGCTGATGAGGGGCAGCCGCCAGGACAAGGCCATGTTCCTTACTTCCGAGCGGGAGCGGTTCTTCCGCCGCATGGCCAGCGAAATGGACAAGGCGGGCTTCCTAAAGCTGTTCTTCATGGAGATAGGCGGCGAGCGAGTGGCTGCCGCTCTGTGCTTTGACATCGGAAACATCCGCTACCTGTACAACAGCGGGTTCAACCCTGAGTTCGGCTCCCTGAGCGTGGGACTCCTTCTCAAAGCGATGTGCCTCAGAGACGCCATAGAGGACGGCATGGACTACTTCGACTTCTTGCGCGGCAATGAACGTTACAAATACGATCTGGGCGCAAAGGACGTTACGCTGTACAGGATGGTGGTGCGGCGCTGACTCGCTGCCCCAAGTGAATTGGCTGGTGCGCAGTTGTCAAAACGGTTAGCTTTCCTCTGTGTTCACAGTAGTCCCCTGTCGCGGCCAGGCTCCAAGGATGCGGGGGGGATGAACGTATACGTGCGCCAGGTATCCTCCGCCCTGGCGGAACTGGGCTGGCAGGTCGACATCTTCACCAGGGAGCACCGCGCCGATGATCAGGGAGTGGTGCCCCTCAACGAGTACGTCAGGGTCGTTCATCTCCAGGCAGGCCCGGTAGACGCTCCCAAGGAGGAGTTGCACGGATACCTTCCTTCATTTACCGATGAGCTGGAGAAGTTCAGAGAGTCGAACGGCCTCAGCTATGACCTGATACACAGCCATTACTGGCTTTCCGGCTGGGTAGGCGACAATCTATCGCGGGAGTGGGGCGTGCCTCACGTCACTACTTTCCACACCACCGCTGAGCTAAAAAGCAGGGCGGTGGCCGGAGAGGCCGAATCCGGCCTGCGGAGCTGCACTGAGCGCAAGATAGCAGGCTCGTCGGATAGGATAATCGCCTCTACGCGGCATGAGTACGGTTCCCTGGTATCTCTGTATGAGGCGGATCGGGATAGGATCCGGGTGGTTCCGGCAGGCGTTGACCTGGATATGTTCCGGCCGGGAGACCAGAGGCTGGCAAGAGACAAGCTGGGCTTGAATGGCGAGAGGATAGTCCTCTACGTGGGACGCATGGACGCCATCAAGGGACTGGACGTTCTCATACACTCCGTGGCTTACATGGAAACGCCTTGCAACCTCAAGGTCTTGGTAATAGGCGGCAGCAAGCAGGACAGGGAGTTCGACAAGGCTCAGAAGCTGGTGAAAACCCTGGGAGTCGCGGACAAAGTAGACCTCTTGGGCACGCTGGAACACGAATCGATGCCTCTCTACTACCAGGCCGCGGACGTGTGCGTGGTCCCGTCCTACTATGAGAGCTTTAGCCTGGTGGCGCTTGAATCGATGGCCTGCGGCACGCCGGTGGTAGCGTCGCGGGTTGGTGGCCTGCAAACGGTAGTGAAGGACAACCGGTCCGGTTACCTTGTGCCGTGGCGCTGTCCGGATGCATTCGCCGATAGACTGGAGGTGCTGCTGACCAACGACGCTCTGCGCAGGAGCCTGGGCAGGCGAGCCAGGGAACTGGCGAAGAGGCTCAGCTGGAAGGCTACCGCATCATCGATAGCGGATGTGTACGCTGAGTTGGGCGTGAAGCCCGCAAACTAGAACGGCCCTTCTTGAAGGGATGCGATCTCCGCTCGGTCCAGTTCGTAGAATTCACAAAAGGCGCTGCAGTAGGACGTGTCCTCCCGCATTGGGAAGTCTTGCTTCTCCCGAGGGCGGTTTCGCGACTCATCGATGAGGTACGTCTTCATGGCGGCTATGCTGTCGCGAATGCTGTCGACACAGCCATCCAACTCCTCCCTGGTAAACGAGTACTCCTCCGCGGGCAGCCCTAGGGCCAGTTGTTCCACTCGCGCTAGGATGCTCTCATCGGGCACGCCGTGTCGCTCACGGACGTACAGGGCATACACCAGGGCTTGATTGCGGTTGTCGGTCACGCTGCGCCCAGACTTCCAGTCGACGATGGTCCAGGTGTCGTCGCCCCTTCGATAGATGAGGTCAGGTACGGCGTGGACCTTCGTCCCATCGACCTTGAAGGTGATGAACTCTTCGTTGTTCCTGATTTCGACTCGAGGGGCCTCCACTGCCTCCCTGAAGCTGGTGGAGGCCAGCAGATTCTCAAAGCAGGTCTTCAACTGCTCTCGCGTTTCGGCGTACTGGTTCTCTCCGATACCAGTGTCGTAGTAGATCTCCCGGAACATTCGCCGCCATCTGGGAGACCGCCGCCAGGCCGGTACGTCTTTCGACTCGACCCAAGCCTTGTTCAGACGGTTCCGCGACATGGAGAGCAACTCGTCAGCCGTTGGGACCTCGTCCCCGATGCGAGCCTTCTGTATGGCTGTGGATGCGCCCTCGTGCACCGCTGCGCCTATCTCTAGGGCGAGGCCGGTCAGGTTCTTGAGCCTGTAGGCTAGGCGTACCTCATCGGGAGCGTCCTCGTACCACCCGTTGTGGGAGGCGTAGTAGCGAAAGTAGTACCTGCGAGGGCACTCTCGGAAGACATCCCGGCGGCTGTGTGACCAGGAGAACTCTGGAAAGTCTCTATGTTCGTAGGGCATGATTCAGCTACACCAACTAACATTATAGCGCGCTCGTGGAGCGGAGATGTTGCGGCGCCGCAGCCAGTTTTTGGTAAATAGAATTAGACGCCTTTCTCAACCGGACAGCCGTATGGTAACCTTCCTGTTCATTCTTTGCTGAGAGAACGCCCCTATGATTGAACGACCGGCTAGAGCCATGGTGGTGACCGCCCACCCTGACGATGAGATAGGCTGCGCGGGCACCGTTGCCCTCTGGACAGGGGAGGGCACAGAGGTTGCGTTTGTAGTCTGCACCAACGGCAACAAAGGCACCGAAGACCCGGAGATGACGTCTGAGCGGCTTGCCGCGATTCGAGAGGAAGAACAGCGGAACGCCTGCCGTGAGCTAGGCGTGGACGACGTCGTTTTCCTGGGATACCCGGACGGGGAACTGGAGGATACCAGGCAGCTGCGCATGGAGATTGTGCGGGAGATCCGCCGTTTCCGGCCGGAGGTGGTGTTCACCCATTCGCCGCTGAACAGCATGAGGCACACCCACCGCGATCACCGCATGTGCGGCACCGCCACGCTGGATGCAATCTTCCCATACGCCCGCGACCCCCTACATTTTGCGGAACTCACCCAGCAGGGGTTTCAACCGCACAAAGTCGGCACCGCGCTTCTCTGGAGCTCGTCCACTCCCAACGAATACGTGGACATAGGCCGGACCGTGGAGCAGAAGAGACGGGCAATGCTGCAGCACCGCAGCCAGTTTGTGGATAGACGCAGCCGCGACCCCAATACAGAGCCCGCTTGGTTTGTCGTGGAGGGAGCCAAAAGGTTGGGAGAGCAGGCGGGCCTGGAGTACGCCGAAGCGTTCCACAAGCTCACCTTTCGCACTTAGGCGAGGTACAACGCCCTGGCTAATCGCAGGACCTGCAGCGGTACGACCTTGAAGGTGTGCATAAGCCAGCCGGACAATGCGGCGACGGCGGCTCCAATGGCTGCTCCGCCAATAACGTCCAGCGGGTAGAAAACACCGGCGTACAATCTGGATAGGCCGAATACCACGGCCGGAGCCAATAGCGCCCACCCCACCTTTCTGTTCCAGAACCACACGCCCAAAGCCAGGGCAAAGCCGAAGGCGGCGGGGTTTGCCGGAAACGACGAGTCGGTTGGCATATAGAACAGGAGGTTTACGTCCAAATCCTCGAAGGGGCGGGGACGGTACAGGAACTTATTGAACAGCTCGACGACTAAGTTCACCACGGCCACCGAGAGTATGGCGGTCATCACGCCAAGCTGGTTACTCTCCCTCTGGGCGTTGCTATGTCCGGCGAACCAGAGGCCCAAGAGCACCAGGGACATGGTCAACGGCACGAGGTAATCGCTGACGGTTAGCTCTACCACGCGGTCCAGTGGCGAGAACCGCCCTACCAAGCCGTTTAGCCAGAGGAATGCCGATTCGTCCGCTCTTTCCAGGAATCCCATGGTTGCCTCAACGCTTTAGTGATGAGTCGCCAGTAGCTGCTGTGGCGCAGCATGTCCAAGCCGGTTTCGTCCTCGTTGCTCCTCATAGACCGGTTACGCAAGGAGGAGACGAGCAGTAGAAAGATGATTGCCAGGGCAGCGCCGGCTGCGAAGAGCAAGGTCTGCCCGTTGCCGTCCAGGCCGCCCTCTGTGTCGGATAGGTTCCTGTACTCCGATGCGAAGAACCAGGTCACGGCGGCGGCTATGAGCAACGCGCCCAGCGCCATGGAGACGCGCCTGGGAAATAGCATCAGGCCGTGGAAACGGTAGTAGGCGGTGACGAACAGCAATGCGCCCAGCGCTGAGAAGAAGACCAATACGAAGTAGTCGGGCGCGAATTCAGCCATTCTGCGGTTTGGCCAATCAGGCCTCTACGAGTTTGGGCGTAGCCGGGGTACACCAGTGCAGGTACTTTGGATTCTTGCCGCGCACCACGTCGAAGTACATGTCCTGCAGCTGCCGGGTTGCCGGCCCCATGGTCCCATTGCCGACGTCTATGTTGTCGATTGAGCCGACTGCGGTGAGATGCGCCGCAGTGCCGGTGAGGAATATCTCGTCGGCTAGATAGAGCTCGCTGCGGGTGATGCTGCGCTCCACGACTTCGATGCCCAGCTCGTTCTGGGCCAGCTCAACAATGGTGTTCCTGGTGATTCCTGGCAGGACGCTGTCCGATATGGACGGCGTGGACAGTTTGCCGTTCTTGAGCAGGAACAGGTTTTCGCCGCTGCCCTCGCTGACCTGCCCCCTGTCGTTGAGCAGGATGGCTTCGTCGAAACCGTTGGTTATCGCTTCCGTCCTGGCCAGGATGCTGTTCACGTAGAGTCCGCCTATCTTGATGCTGGGTGGAATCACGCTGTCCTGGGTGCGTCGCCAGGATGAGGTGCAGCAGCGCGCCGCCGCTTCAAGGTCCAGGTAAGCCCCAAACGGGATGGCGAACACGGAGAAACCGTCTTCCAGGTGGCCCAGGAAGAGGGTGGCCACCCGCTCCTCCGATTTGTAGGCCAGGGGACGGACGTAGATGTCCTGCCTGTATCCGCTGCGCTGAACCATATCGGTGGTGATGTTGCAGAGCTCGCCGACGGAGTAAGGCAGGTTGATGCGCATTATCTTGCAGCCGGCCAGCAACCGTTCGTAGTGCTCCTCCAAGCGGAACAGGTAGAGCTTTTCGTCCTCCTCGTTCCAGTTGCCGCGAATACCTTCGAAGATCGAAGTGCCGTAGTGGAGGGCGTGGGTCATTATCCCTATCGAGGCCTGCTCCAGAGGCATGAACTCACCTTTATGAAACGCGATTCCAGGCATGTGTTCTCCCCGTCCAATCAGTCAGCAGTGGGGGCATTATAGCGGGCAAGCGGGCAGACGGGCAAGTTGGGGGTGGGGGATGGACTTGCCCACCGCTCGCCCTGAGCCCGTCGAAGGGCGCATCCCCGCCCCGGCATGGTTCGACAGACTCACCATGAGCGGGGTAGAGGGCAGGTGGGCAGGCGGGCAATATCCCCGCGAACTGTCATTCTGAACGGAGTGAAGAATCCAAGACCTCTGTCCGCAAATCTACGGTTCTTTTAGGGCGAATGGCTTTGGATTCTTCGACGCGCCGCGTCTCAGAATGACAAAAGAGCGCTCAGAGCATTCTCTTCCGGCACATGGGTTGCTGCTGAGTCCGGGAGAGTGTCTTGCACAATCATTTCAGTGGATGCGCAGCCCGACAAGATGTTCTCCAGCACGTCGCGCTCGCGCTGGTCGATGGTGAGATTGTACTCTTCGCGTACCTCCACTACGCGGCTTGCGAACCAGCAGCGATTCAGTTCGGGAAGCCATTCGGCTGCGTCCTTATTGCTCTTCTGCCCGCGATTGACTGCAGGACTAGCCAAGGTGAGATTGACAATGTCAGATGCAAACCTTCGCCTAGTTTCAGAATCCGCCGCGCAGAGGCCGCTGTCGTGAGCCTCGGAGCGTGCAACGATATGCTCAATGTCAGTATCGGAGGTGCTATCAAACCAGCTGCCCGTGTACGGGCTGTAGATGATTCCGTCCATACTCGCAACAATTTGTTGTTCAACAGACTGCCAATAAGGGTAGTCGTCGGGGTCATAAGGAGAACAGCGATACTCTGGGGCCACCAAGAGTCCACGCCAGACATCTGCGCCAAGTGAGCTTGTTGGCGTGGGTGTAGGAGGCTGCTGATTGCCACACGCCGTCAGCATTACAACGGCTAGCAGGCTTGTCAGCGGAATACATACGATCCTTCGGGTACACCCTGTCACTACATTCCTCAACAACAACCTTATCATTGGGATGTCAACCTCTGTAAGACATGGTGGGAGACGGGCAAACGGCAGCCGGGCAGATGGCCAACTACATCCAGCTGTCATTCTGAACGGAGTGAAGAATCCAAAAGCTTATGCCCGCAAAATCGCGCCGTCTTACATAAAACCACCTTGGATTCTTCTTCGCTCCACTCATCAGAATGACACCACCCCGCCGCCAGATTGCTTGACCGCTTGGCGAGCTTCCCAATAGACTTGCGCACATCCTGTAATCTCAGGAGGCATCCACGGGTAAAGCTGTCCAGCCGTTGCTTTGGGTGTTGATAGGGGCGGCCCTTTCCGGGGCCATCTTCTTCCTCGTCAACAGGCCTTCAGACAGCGGCGTAACCGTCATAGCGCCTTCTCCCACCCAAGCCGGTCCCGTCCAGGCCTACATCACGGGCGCGGTGGTCAGTCCGGGCGTCTATACTCTGCAACCCGGGAGCAGGGTCAAAGACCTAGTCCAGGCCGCGGGAGGCGCTTTGACCGATGCCGACATGACGTCGGTCAACCTGGCCAAGCGCGTCTCCGATGAAGACCAGGTATACGTTCGCTCTGCAGGCGAGGCTCCGCCTACCGCCGCTGTCACCGAGGCTCCGTCCACCGCTTCCCAGAGTGATCTCATCGACATAAACCAGGCCTCGGCGGAGCAGCTAATGGCGCTGCCGGGCATCGGCGAGGTCAGGTCGCAGGCCATAGTGGACTACAGGACGGAGATAGGCCGCTTCCAGCGCATCGACCAGCTTCTGGACGTGCCCGGCATAGGAATCATCACGTTTAACGGTGTCAGAGAGATGGTTACCGTTTGAAGCTCCTTGCCGTTTCCGTAGGATGGGTCGCGGGAGTGGCGCTGGCCCTGCAGTGGGACGTCCCGTTTGTTTCCCTGATGCTGCTTCTGGGAGCTTCCGGCCTGCTGGCGCTGGTCTTCTTGATCGGGAAGCGGGGCTTGCTGATTCCCGTTGCGCTGGCGGCGCTGATCGTTGGGATGCTGCGCGTGGGCGTATTGCCGTCGACGCCGCCGGAGCTGAGCCCCTGGCTGGGACTGGACGGCGTGGAAGTGGAGGGGGTGGTGGGGGAGGTCCCCGAAGCCAGCGGCGGCGCTTCACGGTTTCTGCTTAACCTGGAACGCGTAAACGACGGTTACGGCTGGCGAGAGGTGTCGGGCGGCGTGCTGGTCACCGCGTCGCCTTCGTTGGACCTGGCCCGGCAGCGAGAGACGCCTTTCTTCCGCTACGGCGACCGTCTACTGCTCGATGGGGAGATGGAGGAAGCGCCCGTTTTCGCCGATTTCAACTACAGGGAGTACCTGGCCCGTCGCGGGATAAATGCCCTGATGTTCGAGCCGGAGGTGACCTGGCTGGCAGAGGGCCAGGGTTCCAGGCCGCTGGCCCTTCTGCATGGCCTGAGACGGTCGCTGGCCGGTGCGCTGGACGCGTCTCTGCCTGAGCCGCAGACCTCCTTTGCCAAGGCCGTGCTTCTGGGAATCCGGGATACCATACCTTCGGACGTTGTCCAGGCTTTTCGGAACACGGGGACATCTCATCTACTGGCCATTTCCGGGTTGCACGTCGGCGTAGTCTTGGGCTTGGCTGTGCCGGTATCAGCGGGTCTGTTCGGCAGAAGGCGAGGCCTGTATCTTCTGCTGCCGCTGGGGGTTATCTGGCTATACGTCGTTCTGAGTGGGCTATCGCCTTCAGCGGAGCGCGCCGCGATAATGGCCAGTCTCTACCTGGCAGCGGTGGCTCTAGGCAGGCAGCGCAGCGCTTTACCGGCGCTGGGCTTTGCCGCCGCTTTCATGGTGGCCCTGGACCCGCAGGTGGTGTACGACGTCTCTTTCCAGCTGAGCTTTGCCGCCATGGCGGGCATCATCACACTCTGGCCGTCGCTGGAGGCTGCGATGAGAACCCTCTTTGCGAAGATAGCGCCCGGCAATGGCTGGCTGGAAGGGCTGGGCTACTGGGCCATAGCCTCCGTCGCGGTAAGCGCCGCCGCCGTGGTGGCTACGCTGCCCATACTCGCCTTCTACTTTCACCGGATTGCCCTGCTTAGCATTCCGGCCACGCTGGTAGCTCTGCCTGCACTGCCCCTTATACTGGCAA
>DAOUKI010000041.1:0-8646 GCA_034421495.1 Dehalococcoidia bacterium
CGATATGCGCGCCCGTAGGCGTCTCTCCTGGGAACAGGCCGCTCGCATTGCACGCTACGACTTTCTCACCCGCGTTGCCATGGAAACCGAATCCTCCGCCTTAGCCCTGGGGCATACCTCTGATGACCAGGCCGAGACGGTGTTGCTGCACCTACTGCGCGGCACCGGCATCCGCGGTCTCAGGGGCATGCTTCCTCTATCAAGCTGGCGCACCGCGCATGGCTCGGCTACCCTGGTGCGGCCTCTGCTCAACGTCAGCCGCCAGGAGACGGAGGCGTACTGCTTGGAGCACGGCCTGACCCCTCGCCTGGACTCGTCCAACCTGGAGGAGCGCTTCACCCGCAACCGCATCCGGCGCAAACTGATACCGCAGCTGGAAGAGTTCAATCCTTCAGTCAAGAAATCGTTGCTCAGACTGGCCCATACCGTGGCCCAGGACGTGGCCTATCTCGACCAGCAGGTGGCATCCGCCTGGTCGTCTCTGGCTGTTGTGGAGCCGGATGGCGTCAGACTGGATAGACGCGCCTTCAAAGCCCTGCACCCTTCGCTGCAGGCCCACGTGCTGCACAGGGCCTACGCCCAGACGGCGGGCGAGGCTTCCGGCCTGAGCATGGCGCAGATAGAGGCGATGAAGGATTTGGCAGGAAAGGGGGCCGGCCTGTCCCTTTCACTGCACGGCGGGGTCAGGTTCGGCACCAGCTACGAGGAGATTCTTCTTACCGAAAAGCCCGCGTCTCTTTCCAGCCGACCTCTGGATGAAACGACGCTCAGGATCCCCGGTGAGACCCGGGCCAGCGGCTGGCGAGTGGCCGTTCGTGTGCTGGAGGGTTGCGACCAACCGCCTGATCTGAAGCACGACAATCAGTATTGCGCTTATCTAAGCCTGGACGCCCTGGGTGAAGAGTTAAAGATGCGAAGCCGCCTTCCCGGCGATCGTTTTCAGCCCTTGGGACTCCCCTACGAAAAGAGCCTCAAGGAGTTCATGATAGACGCTCACATTCCGAGATCCCATCGCAAAGGCACGCCTCTACTCATGGCAAATAATCGCGTGGCATGGGTCGTAGGCTGGCGCATCGCCCACTGGGCCAGGGTCACGCCGGAAACGGAGGTTGTCCTGCAGGTGAGCTTCCACAAAACGGAGACCTAGACGATGCCTAAGCTCCGTTGGGCCGCTCCACCTTCGGAATCCCTCCGAATCGCAGGCGCATCAGCCCTTTGATATCGCCCCACGCCGTGCTCACTACCTTTACCCGCGTATCGGGGTCGTCCGTCCAGGTCACCGGAATGTCCTTGACGCGGAACCCGCGTTTCTCCGCCAGCAGCAACAGCTCTGTGTCGAAGAACCAGCCCGTGTCCTTCACGTGCGGCACCAGCGCCTGCGCCGCCTTGCGGGACAGTCCTTTGAAGCCGCACTGGGCGTCGCTGAAGCGCGAAAAGAACATGGTCTTTATGAGCAGATTGTAGCTGCGCGAGATGACCTCCCGCTTCAGGGTCCGCCGGTATACCCTGGCGCCTTTCGCCAGCCGGGAGCCTACTGCCAGGTCGTAGCCATCTTCCAGGGCTTTGACCATGGGCGCCACGGCGCTCAAATCGGTGGATAGATCGACGTCCATGTAGCTCACAATGTCTGCGTCGCTTTCCAGCCAGGCCTGGCGCAGGGCTCTGCCACGGCCCCGCTGCTCCAGCCGCGTCCATGCCACGTCGGAGTGCCCCTTGGAAAGCTGGCGCGCTATCTCCGGCGTCCCGTCCTCCGATCCGTTGTCGGCCACGACAATCCGCCATGGGTTGGATATGGCGCTGGGCAGGTACTCACGCAACGTACCCACCGTCTTAGCCAGCGTTCGCTCCTCATTCAATACGGGTATGATTATGTCAATGCTTGGAGGCATCTGAACCAGCCTACCTCAGCACCCGCCTCAAATAGGACAGAGCGTTCCCACCCGCTATCTTCCTCACATCGTCGTCGGAGTAGCCCCGCGATATCAGCCCTCGGATGATGTTCTTGCCGTCCGCCGGCGACTCCAGCCCGTCCATGTATGGAGCGTTGGGCACGTTGCTGCCTATGGACCTGGTGGAATAGGCTACGTGGTCGCCCACTATGGTGTCCGTGCCTATCCCCACGTTGTCTATGCCGACTAGGTTCACCATGTAATCGTAGTGGTCAAGCACCACGTTGATGTTCTGTTTCGGGTCGTCGCTGAGGGAGTTGGGCACCGACGTGATGCAGACAATGCCTCCCTTCTTGGCACAGGCCAGGAGCGCATCGTCCTTTACGGCACGCTTGGTCTGTCTCAGCGTGTAAGCGGCGTTGTGGCTGAAGATGGGCGGCGCTTCCGAGTGCTCGATGGCCTCCAAGGCGGTCTGGTGCCCGGCGTGGGAGAGGTCTACGGACATGCCCAGCTGGTTCATGCGCTTCACCACCGCTATCCCGAAATCGCTGAGGCCGGAGTCGGTGCGTTCGTATGAGCCGTCGCCAATGTAAGACTTGTGCGAGTAGGTGAGTCCCGCTAGGCGTACGCCCATTCCGTACAGCACGTCCACCCGATGTATCTGGTTGCCTATGGCTAGGTGTTCCACCGTAGGCAGGAATCCCACCTTGCCATCCGCGTGAGCAGACAGTATCTCGTCCGCGTTGCTAACCTGCACCACAATGTCGCTGTTTAGGCTGATGTCGGCGAGCATAAGGCCTATCTCGTCCAGTACTAGCTCAAAATCCATGGAGGATGCGTGCGTGGGCTTGATGCCGCCGCGGAATCCGTTGGAAGTGCCCACGGCAGCCCAGCCTCCATGCATAGCGGCCTGGTAGCCCCATTCGTAGTTGCCGTTGCGGAAGTACTCCAGCAGGTCGTCGATGTTCTCCGTGAACACCATGGGATGCTCGTGCATGTCCACCATGACAATGTCTTCCATCAGTCCCTGGAACCGCTTTTCGCCCTCCGCATCCAGCGGCACCGTCATGGACGGCACACGCCCTATCTGTTTAGCAAGGTCTAATGTCCGGGTTGTCATATATACGCCTCCTGGAGAAGCTAGCAGGCAGATTGTAGTCCTACTGCGGGTAACCCTCAAGTGCCACGTCTGGGTGTATAATATGGAATCCACCCTTTCCAGGAAGCCTAGTTGGACGATAGCACTACTGCAAATACCTCCCCCAATACAGCGCCCCCGACTTCGTCGCCTGGCACCATAGCCGCCTTGGAGTTCCTCAAAAACGGGCCGCTGAGGGCGCTACGCTATCCTCAGTTTCTCTATCTTTGGGGAGCTTCCAGCATTTCCATCACCTCCTTCTTCCTGATGACCATTGCGCGGGGCTGGCTGGTCTATAAGATGACCGACTCCGTTTTTCTGGTTACGGCCAGTCAAGCGGCCAGCATGCTGCCCCAGCTGTTTACCGCGCTAATCGGCGGATTCGTGGCCGACCGCTTCGATCGTAAGAGGGTGATCCTCTACTCTGAGCTGTTCAACATGACGGTATTGCTGTTCTTTGCCGTCTTGGTCATCTTCGAAGTTATACAGGTCTGGCAGATATTTGCCCTCTCATTCCTCAACGGCATCTCCTTTTCAATAGGCTTTCCCGCTCGCACCTCCGCTATCCCCGTAATGGTGGAGCGCAGGGACATCGCCAGCGCTGTGGCGCTGTTCACCACGGTGTTCAGCGCAGGCCAGCTATTGGGACCAGCTATGGCCGGCCAGCTCGTAGATAGGTTCGGCATGGGAACCACATTCCTCAGCTCTTCTCTGGTGCTGCTGTTAGCCATGGCGCTGCTGATACCGTTGAACACCAGGGCTACCTGGGGTAGTCACAACGCTGGCTTGTCCATGTGGCAGAGCATAGCCGAGGGAATTAGCTACGTAAGGCAAAGCAAGCTGGTGCTTGGCCTTATGATGCTGGGCTTTGGCGCTACCATGTTCGGGTTCCCCTTCATGAGCATACTGCCCGTGTTCGCCGGGGACGTCTTGGACGTGGGAGTGCGCGGCCTGGGCTGGCTTGCCGCCATGCAGGGTGTCGGCGCGCTGTTTGGCTCGGTAATCGTGGCGGCCATGGGCAGCCACAACCAGGTCAAGGTGCTGACCATTGCAGGCTCTCTGGGTCTGCCCACACTGGTTCTTTTATTTGCGCTGTCGCCGGTGTATTTTCTGTCGCTGGTCGTGGTGCTGCTGCTGGGCTTCTTCTTCCAGGTTTTCATGACCAGCAACTTCACCCAGGTCCAGATAGTAATCCCGGACTCAATAAGAGGACGCGTTCTCAGCATAAGGATGATCATCTTCGGCCTGGGCCCGGTCGGCATGATTCTTCTGGGCACTGCCGCCGAAATCATAGGCCCCGTCTGGGCTACGGCGTGGATGGGCATCCTGGGTTTGGCAACGATGATAGCCACAATCGCCATCTTCCCAGCCCTGCGCAAGCCGGAAGCTGCCGTGGACCCTGCCGCCGCCGAGACGCAGCCCGTCAGGTAGCCTGCCGCTGCTAGTACTGGAAGAGTACGGTGTCCAACTCTTCTATCTGTTCGTCCCGGGTATATCTCCAGATGCCTATGTAGCCTCGGAGCAGATCGCCGTTCTCGTCCCAGTCCAGGGAGTTGGCGACGCCCTCGTAGTTTATTTCACGGCCGTCGGCGAGCAGACGAAGGCCATCGGCGACTCCCTGGGGAGTTCCCATGACCATTTCACCGGGCGGGCTGCCGATGGCTCGCAGATGGTCGCGGATAGCGTCGCCGTGGAGGCTGCCTGCCGCCTGGGCAGCCAGGGCCAGCGCAACGGTCGCGTCATAGGTTTCCTTGACATAGGTGGACTGAGGTAGAGCGCCATACTCGGCCTCAAAGGACGCCTCCCAAGCGGCTGTGGCGTCGTTGTACGGGGCAGCGGTTCCCGCCGTACCGTACATGCCGCCCAGCCGTTCACCGCCTATCTCAGTGACCAGGCTCCGCCTCTTGGCGGCGTCGCCAAAGGTGAACTGGTTGTAGATGCCCGCTTCCAGCGCCTCTTGGACAATGGACAGCGCCTGCTGCTCGAAGGTGATGACCACCAGCGCTTGAGCGCCCGCGTTTGCACTTTCTCGCAGCTCCGCAAGGTGGGTCGTCTGATTGGGGTCGACTGCCACGGCGCGCAACGTTCCGTCCCACGACTCCTCGAAACTGCGGGCCAGCCCCTGACCGTACGGGTCGTCTATGTAGAGCAAGCCCACGTTGTCGAAGCCCCGCTCCTCGGTCACGCGGGCCAGAACCGGCCCCTGGGCGGTGTCGGAAAGGGCAGTGCGGAAGAAGTAGCCGTCGTCGGCTGCCGTGGTCAGTTGCGGAGAGGTGGCCGAGGGACTGATGGTAGGCACGCCGGCTGGCCCGGTGACCGTCTCTGCGACGGGCAATGACACCGCGCTGGCGGTGGGTCCCACTATGGCGTGAACGCCTTCCGTTTCCACCAACTGCCGCGCCGCCTCAACCCCCATCTGCGGGTCACGCGTGGAGTCCGCTTCAAAGCTTTCCACCGGCATGCCGAGCACGCCTCCGGCCACGTTGATGTGCTTTATAGCTAGGTCAAAGGCGCGCTTCCTATCGGCCACGGTCTCCGAAGCGCTGCTAAAGTTGAGCATCAGCCCAATCCTCATGGGAGTGGAGACTTCCGGCTCCTCCGGCGCACCGTTATCACAGGCAACTACGACGGCGAGCAAACAGGCCGCCACCATGAATCGCATCAGGTTAGACATGAGAGACAAGACGCCTTTCGATATGACTTGCAGGCTGGGATAATAGCACACTGGCGGGATACGGTAACGCTGTTCGCACAGCCATATTCTTGTGAGATGAAACACGGCGACTCTCAGGGTACAATACCTCCACATCTCTAAAGCGAGGTCAAACAGATGGTGCAAATTGACTCCAATGAAGTAAGAGTAACCGGCGAGAACTCCTTTATCCGACTTGCCCAGCAGGAGGGCGGCGAATTCACCACCCGCGCCAGCCACTGGCGCGTCTTCTACTCGCCGGCAGGGGTAGGGCACGCCCTGTTCCTCCAGACCGAAATCACCGATGCCCCCATAACCGTCTATGCCGACAACGAGAATGTCGCTCGCTGGCTGCAGGAAGAGATAGAGTCGATGCTCTACCCCGCCTTCGCCGATACCAGCCTGCCCATCGTAGAGGCTGCTTTCGAGCGCGGCGGCGACGTGCGCGGCACAGCCACGGAAACCGTGAAAGGCAGCGGGGTAGACATACTGATGTCCTGGTCCAACGTCTTGGAGCCGTTCCCCATGCACGTTCCCCCCGGCGTCAACGGTCGCAGCCACGGCGTGTACAGCGTGTTCTTCCCGGCAAGAGAGGCATCCTTGGTACTGAACGGAAAGCGCGCCTCCGGCATGCCCCAGCGCGACGACCGCGGAGGCCGTGAGTCGATGAGCGCGGTCCTAGCCTGGGCCGAGTCCTGGGTCAGGCCGCGGTCTTGAGCCGGACGTACAGGCGCGCAGGCCCTAACACCGGAGAACCCTGCATAGCCGCCGATCTGCCGTCCATCTCTCCGAATCGTTTCCAACGTTATGTCAAGCTGCAAGGCTAAACGCGAACATATTTTTGGAAAAAATGGGGAAACGAATCCGAAATTCGCGATGGGCCGTTTTTAGGCGTGGATGGTGTGGACAAGACCGCGTGTGTTCCATGAGTCGATCATATGCGGAAGGCGGGCAATAGAGAAGGGGCAAATGGCGGGCGGCATTTAGGGGGCGCGCCACAGCTACATCACAACAACCAATCCGGTCTCGGGTTCCTCAACCGTCATGCTTCAGCGAAGCTACATCCGGCCAGCATTCTTCCTGGTCGGTATCGGCGGTCAAAGTCTCCACGAGTCTCAGGGTTTCTTCCTCAAGTTGCTCGTCTGTGGGGAGTGTGATCTTTGGTCGCTTCTGAATCAGTGTCTCGAATTTTGACTCGAACTCAAGGCGGACGAACTTGCGGAGAACCTCATCGGACGCATTCCTCGTCTCCTTGAACATCCGTCGCAGCCACTTCTGATTTACTGTCCTTCTCACCACCGATGCAATGTGTTCAACTTCATCTTCTGTAAGCATGTACTCTGATGCAAGTTCTTTAATCTCGTCTTGCAACGTTGTAACCAAGCGCTTCGAATCGTCCTCAACTATCCCGTCAGCAGCGGCTCTAGCTGCAGTAGAGCCTACAAAACCACCTCCCAGAGCACCTACGATCCCACCAGCTACTGCACCTACAGCCGTGCCGATAACGGGAACTGCGCTTCCGGCTACACCCCCTATGGCTGCGCCACCCATCCATCCTCCAACGCCGCCCACAACTCCAGCTGAGTTCACTGAGAGATTCTTGGTGAATTGCCGCCATGAAATCGAACCGTCGAAAGCTGCCCTGTAGAAGTCAGGCGCTGTTATCATCGCTATTGTGGCTGTTGATGTAATGGCATTGCTGCGAAGGAGCTTGGAAACGTGATTTATTGCCGGGCCTCCATAGACCGGCTTCCCAAGCGATCCCGCGGCAATGCGATGGATTGCCTGACGTCCAAGGTTCGTATGTGATACGGCCTTCATGCCTTTGCGTATTGTTACGGCTCCTATAGCGGCAGCCCTTGTGCGCAGCAACTGTGCACTCACTACTCCGGTGATGAGTGTCGTCCCTCCAGTCGCAAGGGCAGCACCGAGGGCCCCCCTCATAGCGTCTTTGGTGCTCTCACCGCTCCAACGGCCCTGCGCGAAGTTGACTGTGAATGAAATCGCGAACACACACGTACATGTCACCGCTTGCGTTTTTGTGTCGAACACAAGGGAATCAATGTTCCCGGCGCGTGCGATGTTCCGTGCCTGCCTGTACGTTACCGTTCCTTGCTTGACAATCTTCTCAGCATCCGCGGGGTTAGAGAATCCTGGAACCATTCCCTCTACAATACGTTTTCGCATCAATTCCAAACAGCGTTCGTACTGGTCTTTCGGGACTTCGAGGACTTGTTCTGGATAACGGTAGAAGCCAGAACTCGAATCAAACGCGGCCGCGATGGTCTTGGGCGCGGTCTGAAAATACTTCGATTGAACACGCACTCCATCGACGATACGATCAGCCCCGTTAAATTCGTTTGAGGTTCCTGCTATCTCAGCCTTTTTGCCTCGAATTTTGTCCGCAAAGTCGTTGACATCCTCTGCGGCAAAGCCATGCCCTCCCTTGCCGCGGTACTTGAAGATTTGTGTGTTCTCCAAAGTCTGCGCTGTAAGAGGCGCTGACAGCACATCAATTGCCGAGTCTGCACTTGCTACTCCACAGCCGTCGCAGGCTATGGGTTCTTGAGTTTCGCTGATGGTTTCAGTATGCATTTCGCTCTCCTATCCAGCGACGTCGCTGATGAAAGCTAAGCCCGCGGTGCACCCTCCTCGTTGAGGAGGCTTTGCAGCTCCTCCCTGGCTTTCCTGATGTCGTCTACCTTTGAGGATATCCCGTCGAAGAGGCCTTGGCGCGCCTTGATCCCTTCCGCAATGAGGTAGGCAGCCGCCTCCGACCTGCTGCTTACCAGGCCGGCCTCTATAAGCTCGTCCATGCGTTCTATACTCTCCTGGTTGACCCTGACCATTACAACGCCATCCCTGCCTGTCCCGCGCATGGCCTTTATCGTATCCTGTACCGTATCCTTCAGGCTTCGTCCAACTGA
>DAOUKI010000042.1:0-5512 GCA_034421495.1 Dehalococcoidia bacterium
TCCTCGGAGTGCGATAATTTGTACCCACGAGCGCAGGTCACAAGCAGAACTAGAGCGGGGTGTTGATCGGCTCCGCCCCATTCTCGGTAAGCACGAGTTACTTCGTTGTTAACCTCCCCAGGCATAACGACGGGGCACCCGATACAGTCGGAGTTGACGCTCACTGGAGGTAACGGGGTTGCGGTAGGTTTAGGCGTTGCTGTTTGGGTAGGCGTGGGTGTTGCCGTTGGAGTAGGCGTGGGTGTTGCCGTTGGGGTAGGCGTAGGTGTTGCCGTTGGGGTAGGCGTAGGTATTGCTGTGGGGGTAGCTGTAGGCGTGTATGTTGGCGTAGGAGCCGCGCACCCCATGAGTGTTAATGCTATGGCGGCAAGTATCAAGTGTTTGACTAGCATTCGCTTTGCCCTCCGGCCTTGTATCAAAATCTGAGGAATTTCCCTGACCATTAGGTCAGCTTGCTTATCCCGGAAATCACCTTCCAAGCCCCCCAGAGTGGAAGCCCCCAAAAGACCAGGTATACGCCGCCTGGCTCGGCGACCGTATAGCTGAAAGCGGTGACCCCTGCGCCTACGGCTATCAGGATGCCGCCGATGATGATTGACCTGATGCCGTCGCGTCTCACATGGGCTTTGTACTCTTTCGCAACGTGCTGCACAAAGGTAGCGGCGTCGCTTGCCGTAAAGCCAGCATCCACTAGGGCTATCTGAACAGCCGTCCGCGAGTGACCAGCAGCTAGCCGCTCTGCGACATATGTAGCCCAATTGTCCAGTATGGCCGCCAGTTCCTGCTGGTCTATTTCGTCTGGATTCTCAGTGGTCATTTCCGCCCTCCCCTCAGCAGGCAGGGTAGACTCCGTAAAACTCAGATAGCACGGGATTGAAAAAGGTAATCCACTCGCCGTCGTCGTTCTGGTAGGTGGAAAGTTCCAACATCCGAGGCCCCTGACACGACCTTTCGCTCGCCCTATTTGAAACAACGCGCTGGGCAACCCGCTGAGCGGCGGCAGCAGGGTCTATAGCACGCAGGAACCCTGCGATAAGCCGCTCGTGTTGTGCTGTGTCTGCCGTCGCTGCCTCTACAAGCCAATAGCCTCTATCGGGAAGATACCTCGTATATCCATCACTGGACGTTAGTTGTGCCGCCCAGTCGCCAGAGATGGTTTCATAGGTACTCCAAGTGCCTCCCAGTTCCTCTTCAAGTCTAGGCGCTATGCGGTTTAGGTCGTCCAGCGTGTAGAACACAACGGGCAGCTCTATCCCTTTCCCAGGAGCGCCAGGAGTCCCTTGCTCACCTTGCTCACCTTTCTCGCCGGGGATGCCTTGCAACCCCCGCTCACCCTGCTCCCCACGTCGCCCCTGTACGCCTTGCTCACCTTGCTCGCCCTTTATGCCTTGTATACCCTGCGCTCCCTGAGCGCCGGGCAAGCCTCGTTCTCCTTGCTCGCCGCGTACTCCCTGTACGCCCTGGTCGCCACGCTCACCTTGCGGCCCCTGGATGCCCTGTGTCCCCTGTGGCCCTGTACAGCCGAGCAACAGGATAACTAGCAGTAGAAACGGTAGAAACTTGAACATAAAAGCCCTCCAGCGGCAAAGGTTCTGGCTTCTCCGTCTCAAAGTCGCCTTCCCCAGTTTTCGTGAGCCGCTCAGAGGGCGCGGGCATGGGAAGCCATAAACCCGTTCCTCCACGGAAACTGAGCAGGACTTTGAGACGGAGTCCGAGCGCAACCCTATCAAGGTTGGGCAGGGGGTGTCAAAAGTGCGGGTTTGGATATCAACCAACTGCCTTTTGCATCGGAGCCTCAGTCGCACTTGACAACCCTAGCAGTGGGCACTATCATCACTTGTTGGATTAGCACTCCGAGTCGTGGAGTGCTAAATCTTCGATTGGCAACAAATATCTAACCTAAAAGGAGGGCAGTGTGGAAGTTACTTTCCAACCGCTGGGAGACCGGGTAGTAATCAAGCCCCTGGAAGAGGAAGAGGTCACTAAAGGGGGCCTGGTCCTCCCGGACACCGCAAGAGAGAAACCCCAAAAGGGTGAGGTTGTCGCAGTAGGCCCGGGTAGGCTCGGCGATGATGGCAAGCGCCTGGCCATGGAGGTCAAGGTCAACGACAAGATCGTCTACTCCAAGTACGCAGGCACTGAGCTAAAGGAAGACGACGTTGATTACCTGATACTCCGCGAGTCTGACATCCTGGCAAAAATCAGTTAGAAGCACTTTATATTCAGTCCGAACTTTAAGGAGGGACAATGGCGAAGCAGTTAGTATTCGGCGAAGAGGCACGGCGCTCCCTGAAGAAGGGGATAGATGCGCTGGCCGAATCGGTTAGAGTGACCCTGGGCCCCAGTGGCCGCAACGTAATCCTGGACAAGAAATTCGGTCCGCCCACCGTCTGCAGCGACGGCGTGACCATAGCCAAAGAGATAGAGCTGGAAGAGCCGTTTGAGAACATGGGCGCACAGCTGCTCAAAGAGGCGGCCAGCAAGACCAACGACGCCGCCGGAGACGGCACAACCACCGCTACCGTACTGGCGCAGGCCATGGTGACGGAAGGTTTCAAGAACGTGGCCGCCGGCGCCAACCCCATGGTGTTGAAGCGTGGCATGGACAAGGCCGCGGAGACCCTGCGGGAAGAGATCAAGAAGCTGGCCAAACCCGTGGAGGGCAAGGAGCAGATAGCCCAGGTGGCCACCCTGGCCGCACACGACAAGACCATCGGCGAGCTCATTGCAGAGGTGGTCAACGACGTGGGCAAGGACGGCGTAATCACGGTGGAAGAGTCGCGCGGCATCACCGACGAAATCGAAAAGGTCGAGGGCATGCAGTTCGACCGGGGCTACATCAGCCCCTACTTCATCACCAACGCTGACCGCATGGAGTCCGTGATAGACGACCCCTACATCCTCATCACGGACAAGAAGCTCTCGGCGGTGTCGGACCTCCTTCCCGCCCTGGAGAAGATCCTGCAGATTACCAAGAACGTGGTTGTCATTTCGGAAGACGTAGAAGGGGAAGCCCTTGCCACCCTGGTGGTCAACAAGCTGCGTGGCACCCTGAGCGCCCTTGCCATCAAGGCCCCGGGCTTTGGCGACAGGCGCAAGGCGATGCTGGAAGACATGGCTATCCTCACGGGTGGCCAAGTCATCAGCGAGGAAGTGGGCCGCAAGCTTGACTCCGTGACGGTGGACGACCTGGGCCGCGCCCGGCGTGTAGTGTCCAGCAAAGAGGACACTACCGTTGTAGAGGGCAGAGGCTCCGACGACGCCATCCAGGCCCGCATCAAGCAGATCAAGGCCCAGATAGAAGAGACCACCTCCGAGTTCGACAAGGAGAAGCTGCAGGAGCGCATGGCCAAGCTTTCCGGCGGAGTCGCCATCATCAAGGTGGGCGCCGCCACTGAAATCGAGCTCAAAGAGAAGAAGGCCCGCGTGGAGGACGCCCTTTCGGCTACCCGCGCCGCCGTTGAAGAGGGGATAGTTGCCGGCGGAGGCTCCACTCTGATCCGCGCCGCCGTGGCGCTGGACTCTCTGAATGTGGAGAGCGACGAGGCTACCGGCATCCGCATCGTCCGCAAGTCCCTTGAAGAGCCCATCCGCATCATCTCCAACAACTCCGGCATGGACGGCTCCGTGATCCTGGACTCCATCCTCAAGGGTGAGAACGATTACGGGTACGACGCCGAGATTGGGGAGTTCGGCTCCATGTTCGACATGGGGATTGTGGACCCGGCCAAGGTGACCAGGTCCGCCCTGGAGAATGCCGTGAGCGTGGCTACCATGATTCTCACCACGGAATCCATGGTCACCGAGATTCCCAAGAAGGAACCTGCCATGCCTGCCGCTCCTCCCATGGACTACTAGGCCCCGCAGTAGATGCACTCTAAACAGGCGCTCCAATTCGGAGCGCCTGTTTCTTTCCCCTCTTGGCCGCTGCGGCTATAATGCGCTCATCTCAACCGGAGAGGTCCGCCATGTCCTTTGAACTCGTATGCGTGGAATGCAGCCGCCATCATGACGCTTCCAGGTACAGGACTACCTGCGACAAATGCGGGGACCTGCTCAGGGTAGAGTACGATACCCCTGCAACGGTAGAAGCAAGGGTCGTGCCGGGAGCGAATGGCATCGCCAGGCACCTGCCCATGCTGCCCGTACAGGATCGGGCCAATCTGGTGACTATGGGAGAAGGGGATACGCCCGTCGTACCCCTGACCCATACCGGCCAGGCCCTCGGCATCGATGCGGTGTACGCCAAGCTGGAGTACATGAACCCCACGGGCTCCTTCAAGGACCGGGGCAACGCTGTGCAGGTCTCCGTGTTGAAGGAGACAGGGGTACGCCGTGCCTCTGAGATTGGTGGAGGCAACACGGGCCACTCGCTGGCCGCCTACTGCGCCCGAGCCGGCATCACCTTTGTCGCCTTTGCGTTTGAAGGAGAGGACAACCGCAAGGTCCAGGCCATCAGGCAGACCGGCGCAGAGATGCACTGGGTAGACGGCGACCGCCGGGCGGCCGCGGACGCCATGGACGCGTTCTGCTCCGACTCCGATACGTTGAACCTGACCTACCAGCTCAATACTTACTTCATAGAGGGCAACAAGACCATGGCCTATGAAATCGCCGAGCAGATGGACCCGCTGCCGGACAATATAATCATAGCCGTGGGTAACGGCTCGCAGCTCCTCGGAATGTGGTGGGCTTTCAAAGAGATGCTCCAGGACGGACGCGTGCAGAGGATTCCCCGACTGCACGCTGTCCAGTCGGAGGCATATCAGCCCCTGGCCTCCGCTTTCCAGGGACAAGATTGGAGCCCGAGCGTGCCTGGGCCGGAGACGGTGGCCATAGGCATAAAGATACCGTCGCCTCCCCGGCTGCAAGAGCTCGTTGAAGCCTGTCGAGAAACCGGAGGTGAGTCCCTGGCCGTATCGGACAGCGAGATTGTTGAATGGCAGAGGCGGCTTAGCAGTATGGAAGGTCTCTTCGTGGAACCCACGTCGGCGACGGTGCTGGCTGCGGCGGGGAGATTGAGGGCCCAGGGAGCGATAACGTCTTCGGAGAGCGTGCTCTTTCCCCTGACCGGCTTCGGGTTCAAGGAACCGATGCCGTAGGTCAGGCCGTAGTGGGCGATAAAGGTAAACATGGGAATACGCGTTCAACCAAGAGAACTAAAAATACCTGCGGACAACCCGTTCAAGTACGATCTACTAGCCCGGAAAGAGCCAGTTGAAATCCTTACCTCCATAATCGGATCAATAGAGGGCCCGTGTGTTTTGGCCGTAGACTCCGGGTGGGGTACAGGTAAGACCACATTTCTCAATATGTGGGTTCAGCATTTGCGGAACAAAGGCTTTATCGCAGTAGATTTCAATGCATGGGAGACTGATTTCACCGAGAGCCCTTTCATTGCTCTGTCTGCTGAGATTACCCAAACTTTGGAAGAGTACAGCGATGACCAACCAGCCCAGAGATTAGACGATCTCAAGCAGGCCGCCACTGATGTGGTGCACGCTATGCCAGG
>DAOUKI010000043.1:0-8748 GCA_034421495.1 Dehalococcoidia bacterium
GCTTCATCCCTGAGCTCTTGTCGTGCCTGCTTCATGGCGTCCTCTACCTGAGCTTCGTCCAGGCCGAGTATCTCCGCCACACGCGAGGTGAACTTGTCGGCCTTGGAATCGCCGTTGCTCTCGTGCGCCAGGGCAACGCCGACGGTAGCTACGGCCAAAGCCATGGTGACGAGGGCGACGGGGACAAGAATCCAACGTTTTCTCATTATTCAGCTCCTGAAGAAATAAGGTGTGCGTAAGTGCGAATCGTAGACAAGAACGATGTTGATAAGGGAAGTGTCAGGATGCGAAGGCTTCTTACCATAAACCCTTGAAGTTTTCTCTTGCTTGATGGTAATATGTCTTTGATTTACTCGCCCGCCCGCTGGATTTTGACTTCGGTCATGTCCCTGGGCGGGTGCTTTTATATGCGTACACTAGTCTTAATTGACGGCCAGAATCTCTACCACCTCGCCAAAAATGCGTGGTCTTCTGCTTCTGACCCACTATATAGTTGGCCCAGCTACGATGTTGAAAAGCTCGCCCTCGCTTTGGTAGCTATGAATCCCGAACGTATCCTTACAGAGATACGATTCTATACGGGTGTTCAGAAGAGAGATATTGGCCCCTTTTGGCATGGCTTCTGGTCCAACAAATTGAGATACTTAAAAAGCCAGGGTATCCAAGTCTACAGGGGCAGAATAAACAATGCGGGCAAGGAAAAGGGAGTTGATGTCCGATTAGCTTTAGACTTGATACGGGCAACCTATCAGCAACAGTATGATGTTGCCATAGTTGTCAGTCAAGATAATGATTTTGCTCCCGCCGTGGAACTGGCTAAAGATATTGCTAAACAACAACGTCGTTGGATTACACTTGAATCTGCCTTCCCTGTTGGTTCTGGAAGTTCATCACGTGCTGGTATACCTGGCACAACCGCAATCCATATCGACAAACTGACTTACGATGCCTGCCATGACCCCTTAGATTATCGACCACGGCAGAGATAACTACGAAGACGATTTCAACTGAGGTACGGGCTTCTCCTCAACTAAGAGGTGGCAGCTTGACCCCTGCCCATGGGCCAGCCTAGAATCAAGACGTATATTCCTGTAGCAGTAAGCGCAAAATGTCTGAAACACCTTTGCTAGATGAACTTGCCCAGCTTTCGCAGGAGGCGCAGAGCGTCCTGGAGTCGGCGGCGGGCGAGGATGGGTTGGAGTCGTGGAGAGTCGCCTACCTGGGACGACGCGGGCGCTTGACGCTGCTGCTGCGGCAGCTAGGTTCGCTGTCCATGGAAGAGCGGCGGTCGGTTGGAGCGGAGGCCAACAGGGTCAAGGTGGCGCTGGAGGAGCGGTTCCAGGAGCGCAGCCAGGCTTTGAAAGAGGCGGAACGTTCACGGTATCTGGCGGAGGGCGGCATAGACGTCACGTTGCCCGGCAGGCCGGTGCCCCGGGGCCGGCTGCACCCCACCACGCGGATGGTGCGCCAGATCCTGGACGCTTTCGTCTCGATGGGGTTCAGCGTGGTGGAGGGGCCGGAGGTGGAGTGGGAGCACTACAACTTCGATGCTCTGAACATACCTCGCGACCACCCGGCGCGGGATATGTGGGACACGCTGTGGGTCGACTGGGAAGACCCCACGCCGCAGGGACGCCGCATGCTGATGCGCACCCACACATCGCCGATGCAGGCCCGGATCATGGAGAACACCCAGCCGCCGGTACGGGTGGTGGTGCCCGGCAAGTGCTATCGCTACGAGGCGAGCGACGCCACCCACGAGTGGCATTTCTACCAGGTGGAGGGTCTGGCCGTGGACGACGGCATCACCTTTGCCGATCTGAAGGGCACGCTGTACGAGTTTGCCAGGCGCATCTTCGGGGAGGACCGCCAGGTGAGGTTCCGTTGCGACTACTTCCCCTTTGTGGAGCCCGGCGTGGATATGTCGATAGACTGCTTTGCCTGCAAGGATGGGTGCCGCATCTGCAAGGATACTGGCTGGATAGAGATCATGGGAGCGGGCATGGTGCATCCGCACGTTCTGGAAGGCGTGGGCTACGACTCGCGGAAGTACACCGGTTTCGCCTTTGGGTTGGGGCCGGAGCGCATCGCCATGCTGAAGTACGGCATCGACGACATACGCCACTTCTACACCAACGACATGCGCTTCCTGCGGCAGTTCTAGGGGGTAACCTCTCTCGCTAGCGGCTTCACTCTTGTGGCGTTCGTTTCATATAAACCCACTCGGCGTCGTCGGGGTCCAATTCTCGAATTAGGCCACAAAACGTATATCCCAACTTGTTCAGCAGACACCTCATTGGGAGGTTAGAGGAGTTTGTTGAGGTGAATATCTTTGGGGTAGTGCAGGCGTCCTCAACGTAACCGAGTAGCGCCTGTCCTACTCCCTGACGCCGATGGTCGGATGAAACCATGACCATGGATATGAACCCGTATCCATAGAAGGTGTATTCCAGGACGGCGTATCCAACGATTGTTCCGTCCAGTATCGCGGTAAAACAGGTATTCGTGCTTACCGCGTTCTCTATGAAACGTCGCCTTTCAGGGAGTCTCGGTCTGGCGGTGTCGAGTAAGAGTAGGGAAGGCGTGTCAGATGGGGTTGCAGGTCTGATTGCGATCATAACTATATAGGCTCGGTTATCAGGGTTGCCATGACCGGTCCCAGACCAGCGAGGCTCCCTCGGCTTCAATACGGAAAAGGTCGGGGTTCTTCATCGCCATAGATCTCTCGAAGCTGAACGAGCTGTGGATGCTGTTAAGCAAAAGGGATATTGCTTTACCATGTGAAGAGACCAGCAAGGCGCTTCCGGGATGCCTTCCAATGAGATCCCTGACGGCGTTCACAATCCTTAGCTGGCACTCAGCGTTCGATTCGCCGCTAGGAGGCGCGAAATGAAAGTTTTCCCACCGCTTACGCATCTGTTCTATGAACTCCTCCACAGAGTCCACCCAAAGACTGTGTTGCTCTCGTAACTCATCATGGATACGCAACGGCTTGCCTGCAAAATCGGCGAACGGCTTTGCTGTTTCGACCGCTCTGAGAAAGGGGCTTGTGTAAACATGGTCGATATCCAACTTGGCGAGGGTGGACACTATATCGCGTGCCTGCTGCTTGCCTAGGTCGCTGAGTGGCCAAGCCGAATTATTGACTGCAGCGCTAGGCCGGCTTTCGGCGTGCCTGAGCAGGTAAACTGTGGTCGATTGACTGGACATCGTAGCAATCCTTTCTAGTGACCAGTTTATGCATGTGGTAAAATAAGCTCAACCTTTGACCGGTCCAACGCCTGAGAAAGATGGACTTCAGAATTCGTCCCATGACGCTTGAGGACATCCCTCAAGTCACAGATATAGAGCGAGAGGCCTTCCCCACTACGTGGCCTCCAACACCGCTGAAGAAGGAGCTTGGCAACAGGCTGGCCCGCTACCTTGTCGCCTCATCTCCGATAGCGGCAGACTCAGGCGCGGAGCAACCCACCACATCGTTGGAGCCGCCCAAGGCGTTTCTGCAACGGCTGTTCTCCGGAATGAAGTCGCTGGTGGCCCCGCCGGAGCAGATAGCGTCCGGCCACTGGGATGAGTTCGTTGTCGGCTACGTTGGGGTCTGGTTCATGGCAGACGAGGCGCACATCACCTCGATTGCGGTGAGGGAGGAGTTCAGGGGCAGGGGCCTAGGCGAGCTTCTCATGCTGGGCACCATGGAGATGGCCATGGCCGGGGGGGCGCAGCGGGTGACGCTGGAGGCTCGAGTGAGCAACTTCCCAGCGCACGCCCTGTACGAGAAGTACGGCTTCGTCAAGGACGGCATCCGCAGAAGGTACTACGCCGACAACCGCGAGGACGCGGTGATAATGACGGTGGACCGCATCCGTTCCCCGGAGTACCAGCAGCTGTTCCAGGAGCGCGTCGATAGCTTCAGCCGTCGCCGCGGTGAGGTAGTGCTCAACCTGGCTTAGATTGGGATCTGGTGTGGTAACATGCTAGTGGGGTGGAGGTTGATTATGAGAAGCAAGAAACAAAGGGAAGCGTCATAATGGTGCTGACTGATGAAGCGCGCGTTATCTTTGCCGATGCAAGGGGTATCTATGCAGAGGCGCTGAAACGCCTGGAAGAAGATGACATACGGGACGCGGCGGAGAAAGCATGGTGCGCCACAAAGCGGGCCACCGACGCTCTGATCCTGGCGTTCACCGGTACGAAACCAAAGATGTCCGGGCAAACCATGTACGGCATCCGTAACCTACGCAAAGAGAACCCGTCCATTGAACCGTTGCGACTCCGCTATGCCGCCCAGCAAGCATTTCTGCACGGGGCCTGTTTCTATGACGGCGTCTGTGAGCCCGTTGACGATATTGTCGATGAGATTCACCAGACGGCTGCATACATAGAACAAGCGGAAGCTCTTGCACAATCAGTCTGATGACCTGCCGCCACCGAGCTCGGTGGCGAGAGAGCGCGACTGCCGGCGTTGCTCGTCCGATGCGCCAAGCTCTATGCCGTAAGTCCCGGCTAGGTGGTGCACGTCGTAAACGGTCTGATCCAGCAACTCGGCGGCGCGGCCAACACTGATCCTGCCCTCAGCAACCAGCTTGAGGACATAATGTACTCCCTGCTCCATCTCTTCTATTGCCTCTCAAAATGCTACGGCTACTACTACAATAGTATACGATTTACAACACAATTCTTAACCCCGTTTCCCGGCTTAAACATGACATTCAGACCTCTAACTATCCCCTGCGGCTTGCTATAATCGTTGCATTGTGCAGACCACCGATATTCTCTACCCACTAGCCCGCAGCGAGACCGGTCGCCCCGTCCATATCCTGAAAGCCTCAAAAGGACGCAGGTACCAGTGCTTCGGGTGCTCGGCGCCCATGATGGCTAAGCAAGGCGTCAAGCGTCAGTGGCATTTTGCCCACAAGCCGCCCTTTGAGCAGTGCGACCCTAACGAGACACTCCACACTATGGCAATGGCCCAGATAATGTGGGGTTTCGAAGACGCTAAGGAGCACCAGGCAGAGTACCTATTGGGGTGTCCTTGCCAGGAGTGTGGGAAGGAAGTTTCTCGAAACATTGCTATCCCTGGCGCTAGCATTGATCCCGAAAAGTCTATCGTACCGAGTACCCGCTCTGACTTGGTGGTAAATCAACCTGGGGAAGATCCAGTTATCATTGAAATAGTAGTCACCCATGACCTGGAACCGGAAGTCCACGAAAGCTACACAGAGTCGGGAATCCATGTACTTAAGCTCCATCCCTCCTGGGACACACTAACTGATTTGGAGTCCAAGGTAATCACGGATGATACTCTTAACGTGCCGCCTGTCCTATGTGTACCGTGTAAGGACGCAGCCGAACGCCAACGCAAGAAACGGAAAAAGGCGTTGAAGCGTGCTGAGCGTGAGCAAGCCGAGCGAGTCAAAGTAGCGCGGCAACGCCAAGAAGAGCAAGCCAATCGAATCAAGGCAATGCGAGAGCAAAGGGACAAGTTTGAAATAGACGCAACAGACAAGCATATCCTGGAAGGATTGAATCCGGCGCAGAGAGAGGCCGCTGAGGCCATAGAGGGCCCCGTGCTCATAGTGGCGGGCCCGGGCAGCGGCAAGACCCGCGTTATCACACATCGCATCGCTTACCTGGTGCGCGTTTGCGGCATCAGCCCGTACCGCATCGCCGCGGTGACCTTCACCAACAAAGCGGCACGGGAGATGCGGTATAGGTTGGAGCGACTGCTGGGCAGCCGCGCCGAGGGATTGACCTGCAGCACGTTCCACTCGCTGTGCGTCTCGATACTGAGGCGCGACGGCCACCACGTGGGACTGGACCGCAGCTTTGTCATCTACGATGACGACGACACCATGGCCTTGCTGAAACGGGCGATGGAAGAGGGCCAGATAGACCCCAAGCGGTATCCGTTGCGCGCCGTGAGCAACATCATCTCGGGAGCGAAGAGCAACCTCATAGACCCGGCGGGCTTTGCCGACGCCGTGTCCAGCTACTACGACGAGATTGTGCTCAGGGTATACGAACGGTACGAATCGCTGCTCAGGCAAAGCGTGGCCCTGGACTTCGACGACCTGCTGGCGCATACGGTTAGGCTGCTGCAACAGGTTCCCGAAGCGCTGGAGAAGTACCAGTCGCGCTACCTCCATCTGCTCATAGACGAGTTCCAGGACACCAACGTGGCCCAGTACGCCCTGGCCAAGCTGCTTGCCGGCAAGTATCGCAACATCTGCGTGGTGGGCGACCCCGACCAGTCGATCTACTCCTGGCGCAACGCCGACATCAGGAACATCCTGTCGTTCCAGAGAGACTACCCGGAAACCAAGCTGGTCACCCTGTCGGAGAACTACCGCTCCACAAAGAGCATTGTGGAGGCGGCAAAGGGCGTCATCGCCTCCAACCAAAGCAGGCTGGATAACGACCTGTTCACCGGCAAGGGGCAGGGCAGTCCCCTGGTGGTGCGCGAGGGGCACAACGAGGACGAGGAAGCTCGCATGGTGGTGCAGGAGGTCGACAGGCTGGTCAAAGAGGAAGGCCGTTCCCTGGGCGACTGTGCCGTGATGTATCGCATAAACGCACAGTCCAGGGCAATGGAAGAGGCCTGCCTGCGCTACGGAATGACCTACCGTCTGATAGGCGGCGTCAGGTTCTACCAGAGGCGCGAGGTCAAGGACGTTGTGGCTTATCTGAGGGTTGTGCAGAACCCGTACGACGAGGTGAGCCTGAACCGCATCATCAACGTGCCGTCCAGGGGCATAGGTTCCAGGACGATGGAGGAGGTGAACCGGTGGGCGCAAGAGATGGGCCTGCCCCTGTACGCGGCGCTCCAGGCGATTGCCGCCGGGGAGGTAGGCGACGTGAAGCCCCGGGTAGCGCCGAGGGCCGTCGCCGCTATCGAGCGGTTCGTTAGTATCATAGGCTATCTGGTTGAGCAGGCGGAGAAGGCGGGGGCCGCCCAGCTCATAGACCTGTTGCTGGAGAGGATAGGCTACCGGAGCTATCTCATGGAGGACGAACGCGGTGAGGAGCAGTGGGAGAACGTGCTGGAGCTGAAAGGGCAGGCCGTCGAGGTGGAGGAGCTGCTGGCCGGGGAGGAGGATAGCTCGCTGGCCGCCTTCCTAGAGAGGATATCCCTTGTTTCCGACGTGGACAGCCTGGACGAAAGCAATGACGCTCTGACCCTGATCACCCTGCACCAGGCCAAGGGGCTGGAGTTCCCTGTTGTGTTCATCATTGGCTTAGAAGAACGGTTGCTGCCCCACTCTCGCTCGATGGACGATCCCGACCAGATGGAGGAGGAGCGCCGCCTGTTTTACGTAGGCATAACCAGGGCGGAAGAGCGCCTGTACCTGTTCCGCGCTTTCCGGCGGCGGCTCATGGGCATGAGCATGCCCGGTACGCCGTCCCGCTTCCTTACCGACATCCCCAGAGAGCTCATAGAGCAGCCTGCGTCCGTTGCCAAGCCGTGGGTGTGGACAAGACGTCGCGGCCGGACCGGGGCGACGTCGGAGGTGGGGCCGCCGTTGCGGACGGGTGACAAGGTGCGACACAAGGCCTTCGGCGATGGGATCGTGGTCAACTGTATAGCCTCCGGAGACGACCATGAGGCCACGGTGGCGTTCAAGGGGTCGGCGGGCGTGAAACGTCTGCTGCTGAGCGTTGCTCCGTTGGAGAAGGTGCCGGCGAAGTAGGGGGTACTACGTTAGTTCCCGCCGTTCCTGGATACCCGCCTGCGCGGGCATGACGTACACATCGTAGCTTTACGGGCAGGGTTTTGGATTCTTCGTCGCTGCGCTCCTCAGAATGACACCACCACGCCGCCGGATTGCTTCGCTTGCGCTCGCAATGACGACTGAGGGAGTTTGACTTACATGGCAGGGCATCCGCTAGAATAAGCCAATCCTCAACCGGCTCGTTGGGTCCACGATGCATCAAAAGACAGTTCTAGATAACGGCGTGCGCCTGCTTACGGCGTCGATGCCGCATACCCGCTCGGTATCTATCTGCATATACGTGGGCAGCGGCTCACGCTACGAGGACGACAAACACGCGGGGATTTCGCACTACCTGGAGCACATGCTGTTCAAGGGCACGCCCCGCAGACAGACCGCCGCCGAGATCACCGGAGCCATAGAGCAGGTGGGCGGCATGATGAACGGCAGCACGGACCGCGAGATCACGGCCTACTGGTGCAAGGTGGCAGCACCGCACTTCCAATCGGCGCTGGACGTGCTCGTAGACATGGTCCGCAACCCCTTGATGGACAGCGAAGAGGTGGAAAAGGAGCGCAGCGTCATCCAGGAAGAGCTGGCTATGTCGAACGATTACCCCGGCTATCGAGTGGAGATGCTCACCGACCAGATGCTGTGGCCGAACCATCCCATGGGGCGTGACGTCGGGGGCAGCAAGGAAACGGTCAACGGCATCACGCAAGAGATGCTGACCGAATGGTTCCAGCGCCAGTACGGGGCCAGCAACGTGGTGATCAGCATAGCGGGAAGCCTGTCCAATGAGGAGATGCTGGACGCAGTGACGCCCATGGTCAAGGACTGGCCTTCCGGGTCACCGTTCGGCTGGGAGCCGGCGGGCAACGAGAGCAGGCAGGAGCCACAGGCGCGCATGGAGTATCGCAAGACGGAGCAGGCGCACCTGGCGCTTTCCCTTCCCGGCATCTCCACCCGCCATCCGCAGAGATATGCTATGGACATGATGAACGGGGTCATGGGAGAGGGGATGAGCAGCCGCCTCTTC
>DAOUKI010000044.1:0-19956 GCA_034421495.1 Dehalococcoidia bacterium
CCCTTGTACAGGGGCGGCTGCGCTATGTACAAGAAGCCTCCCTCTACCAGCGGCTTCATGTGCCTGTAGAAGAAGGTCAGCAGAAGCGTGCGGATGTGAGACCCGTCCACGTCCGCGTCCGTCATGATGATTACTTTGTGGTATCGTAGCGAGTCAAGGTCAAAGCCTTCCGGCGCATGCCCGTTGCCGTTGCCGTTGCCGTTTCCATTGCCATTGGCGTCGTCACCGTTGACACTGATCCTGGAGTGGAACTTGGTTCCCAGCGCCGTAATTATTGTCCGTATCTCCTCGTGGGATATCATCTGGTCCTCGCGGGCCTTCTCCACGTTGAGGATCTTGCCTTTCAGAGGCAACACGGCCTGGAACTTCCGGTCCCTGCCCATCTTGGCCGAACCCCCGGCCGATTCGCCCTCTACGATGAACAACTCGCTCATGGAGGGGTCGCGCTCCTGGCAGTCGGCAAGCTTGCCCGGCAGCGAGCCGCCGTCCATGGCGTTCTTTCGCTGTACCATCTCGCGGGCCTTGCGAGCCGCCTCTCTGGCCTTCTGCGCCGTCAAAGCCTTGTCTATGATCCGACGCGCTTCTAGAGGGTGCTCTTCAAGGTAGTACTCCAAGCCCTCGGCTACGACGGTTTCCACCATTCCCTTGATTTCAGGGTTGCCCAGCTTTGCCTTGGTCTGTCCCTCGAACTCGGGGTCGAGCAGCTTGACGCTGATCACCGCCGCCAGCCCTTCCCTAACGTCTTCTCCGGCCAGGTTGGGATGGTCGTCCCGCAGGAACTTCTGCTTGCGGGCGTGGTCGTTCAGGGCGCGGGTTATCGCGGTACGGAATCCGGTGAGGTGGGTGCCCCCGTCCGGCGTGTTGATGCAGTTGGCGAATGCGTAGACCAGCTCCGAATAGCCCGTGTTGTACTGCAACGCCACCTCTACCATGGTGTCTTCCACCGGCTTCTCTATGTGGATGGGCTTCTTGGAAAGCACGTCGCGGTTGTGGTTGAGGTGGAGCTCTACAAAGTCGGAGATACCGCCCTCAAAGTAGTAGGACTCCTTTGCTTTTTCCGCTCCGCGCGCCAGGTGCCAGGGGCTGAAGAAGTCTATGTGAAGGCCCTTGTTCAGGTAGGCCATCTCGCGGAATCGCTGGGTCAGCTCGTCATAGTTGTATTCAATGCTGCCGAAGATCTTGGTGTCCGGCAGGAAAGATATGATTGTTCCGTGCTTGTCGCTGTCTCCCACCGTTTCCACATCGCCCAGCGGCTTCCCCCTGCCGAACTCCTGCATCGACAGGTGTCCGTCGCGGTGTACCTCCACCCTCATCCACTCTGACAATGCGTTCACCACCGAAGCGCCCACGCCGTGAAGGCCGCCTGAGACCTTGTAGGCTCCTCCACCGAATTTGCCGCCGGCGTGGAGGGTCGTCATTATGGTCTCCAGCGCGGGGCGGCCCGTGGTTGCGTGAATATCGGTAGGAATGCCGCGGCCGTTGTCTTCGACTCGTACGGTGCCGTCCTCTTTCAGAACAATGGAGATACGGTCGCAGGTGCCGGCCATCGCCTCGTCTACGCCGTTGTCCACTATCTCGTAGATCAGGTGGTGCAGGCCGCGATGGTCGGTGCTACCGATGTACATGCCGGGACGGCGGCGTACAGCCTCCAAGCCTTCCAAGACCTGGATATCGCTGGCAGTGTACTGGGGCATATTTTCAATCTGCTTGCGTACCATAGGTACTCCTCATATGGGGTCGCCTCCGCTAATACAAAGGGCGCCCGGATTTGGGGCCTTGAGGAGCGGCGCAGCAGGGAAGAAAGAGAGAAATAATTCCGCTTATGTTGTTGTTCAGTCGCTGCACCAACTCAAGGTGTTGTATATGGTGCAATTTTAGCAAAAAACTTAATCGTCGTCAAAAAAATCAGGCACTAAAACTTCAGCGAACTCCGTTCTTTAGATACTTGTCGAAGAAGTCCCCGATGTCGTTGAGCATCTCACGGATGTTGGACCTATTCACTACGTAGTAGCCGTCGTTGGGATAGGCCTTGTATTGCACCACCTTGCCCTCTTTCTTGAGGGCTTCGGCGAACTCCCTGGAGGCGTCCGAATGAGGGTCTCTGCCCTCGCCATGGAGGACGAACGTTGGGGTCCTGGCATTACGCACCGAGTAGATGGCCGAGCAGCGATGCCAGGTCTCCTTATTGTCCTTGTATGGTCCCAACTCGTGCTCGAGCAATTTGATGTGCTTCACAGCCATTCTGTTCAACTCCACGGGCCATTCGGCATATCCCGACATGGGAACCGCGGCCTGAAATACCCCCGGCGCAAAGCAGACGGCGTTCATGCTCATGATGCCTCCGTAGCTGGTGCCGGTTACGCCCATTCTATCCGGGTGGACGCAGGGCAGACTCTTCAGGAAATCGGCGCCTGCTACCGCGTCTTTCAAGTCGGCTCCACCCCAGTCGCCGTCGTTAGCCTCTTCGAACGCTTTGCCGTATCCGGAACTTCCTCGGACGTTGGGTTGCAGCACCACGTACCCTCGCTGCACCAGGTACTGAACATAAGGCTGGTAATTATCGAAGAACTGAGAGGTCGGCCCGCCATGAGTGAACACGATGCCCGGGTAGCGCCGGCTTCTGTCTTTAGGGGCGTATAGATAGGCGTTGATAGTGAGGCCATCGAAGCTAGCGTAAGCAACCTTTTCCGGAGTGACAAGGCGGCGCTCCAAGCCGCCTTCAGGCAAGGAGAAGGTCAGCTGTCTGGGTTCGCCTTCCTTAGCTGATACCACCCAGAGGTCATCGGGGGCAGTAGGCGTGCCGTGGAGGAAGCAGATGTGGGAGCCGTCTGGGGACCAACTGGGAGCGATGCACACACCCATACCTTGATTGAACAGGGACCTCGACTCGCCCCCTTCCGCGCTGGCGAGCCTTATTTCCAGAGTTCCGTTGCGGTTGGAGACATATGCCACCTCACTACCGTCCGGCGACCAGGTCGCGCCGCTCTGTTCGGCCTCCTCTGGAACCAGTGGACTAGGCTCCCCTGTCTCAAGAGATACCTTCCAGTAATTTATATAGCCACTTCGCTGCGAGCGGAAGAGAAGCCACTTACCATCGGGCGAGACCTGGGGCGCCCCCAGTGAGGGGCCGAACGAATAGTCGAAGAAATCTCTATCCTCAGCGACGACCTTGGAGCCTGTGCCATCGCTGTTCATTTGGACGATCTGGTGGTCTTCCCAGGTTTCGTTCAGTCGTACGTAGATGATCGATTTCCCATCGGGAGTGAACACGGGGTTCACTTCGTAAAGGGGATCCTGGGTGAGTCGTGTAGCGTCTCTAGAGGGCAGATCGACCCGGTAGATGTCGTAGCCACCGTAGCGGTTACCAGACAGGACCAGGCTCTTGCCATCAGGCGCCCAGCACACGGACTGGATGTGAGCCCCTAGATTGGTGAGCTGGGATTCAGGATCGCCGCTGGCGTGCCACAGCCACACTTCGTTTGCGCCTGACTTGTTGGATATATACGAGATGTGCCGGCCTTGCGGCGACCATAGCGGCATGTGTGACGCGGCATAGTCTGCAGTTCCCAGGCCTAGGGTTACCCTTGAGGGGAATCCTCCCTGCGGGCTGATGCTCCAGATGTCGGGAGAGCCTCCCAATGATGAAACGAAGAGGATGCGAGAGCCATCCGGCGACCATTGAGGCGCATTGCCGGCTTCTCCAGGACCCGGTGCGGGGATAGACATGATCTGATCCAGAGTCAGGTTGCCGTCAAACATGTTGATACCCCCATCTCAATCTTCCCCCATCAAGGCGAGGGGGAAGAGGTCTTGCTAGCCCTAACGGCCCATGGCATAGGACTCGCGGCGGGCGTCCGCCCCGCCGAGGAGTATGCCCTTTTCTCTGTCCACCTGTATGGCGCAGACGTTGCCCGTCCGACCCGTCCAGTCGTCCCACACCTCGATCTTGTGGCCGCGTTTGCGCAGGTCGTCGATGACGTCCGGGGCTATGCGCCCTTCCGCCGCCGCCTGGCCGGGGAAGTAGGCGTGCGGCCAGAACGAGCTTGGCATACTGAAAGTGACCACCCTGGCCGCCTCGACGGCCTCCTGGGGATCCATTCCGAACTCCACGATGTTGAGGAACACCTGGATCATGGACTGGCACTGTGTATCGCCGCCCGGCGTGCCGTAGGCCATCCAGAACTTGCCGTCCTTGAACGCCATAGCCGGGTTGGGCGTCAGACGGGGGCGCTTCCCCGGCTGCAGCGAACTGGGGTGTTCGTGGTCGAGCCAGCTCTGCGACCCCCTCGCCGATGCGATCATGCCCAGCCCCGGCACCACCGGCGCGCCGTATATTCCGTCGCTTGGCGTCAGGGAAAAGGCGTTGCCCCAGCGGTCTACGGCGCAGGCGTAGCTGGTGTCCGGAGGCACGGGGCCGCCCACCGGCTCCGGCGCCGCGGGAACGGGCATCGCCGGGCCGGCCTGGTAGGCCCAGGGGTCGCCGGCCGCCGGCATCTCGGTGAACGCCTGCCGCATTTGTATGGCCTCCCTACGCGCGGCGGAGTACTCCTTGGAGGTGAGGCCGGCCATGGGCACGTCGAGGAAACCGGGGTCGCCGTAGAACGCTTCGCGGTCGGCGAATGCCAGCTTCAACGCCTCTAGGACGGCGTGCAGATAATCGGCGCTGTTGTGCCCCATCGCCCTTAGGTCGAATCCCTCCAGGATTTGCAGAACCTGTATGTTGACCGGCCCCTGCGACCAGGGCCCGCAGGTGTACACGTCCAGACCCCTGAAGCTGCCCTTCGCCGGGGGCTCGATGGTGACGGCGTAGGACGCCATGTCGTCCATGCTGAGCAGGCCGCCCTGGGACTGTATGAAGCCGGTGATCTGCTCGGCGATTTCACCCTTGTAGAACAGGTCGCGCGCTGCTTGAAGACCGGCCTCTCGGCCATTGGAGGAACCGGCGCGCTCCGCGTCGATGAGCCTGCGGAACGTATTGGCAAGGTCTTTCTGCACTATGACTTGGCCTATCTCCGGTATCTTCTCGCCGGGCAGGAATATATCCGCAGTGGACGGCCACGAGGATAGGCTGCCCTCCGTGCCCGGCGGGCTGCTTCCCGTGCGAAGCTGGAAAGCCGTTGTCAGGGCCGTGCCTACCTCCAGCGCCTGCGTCAGCGATACGGAAACGGGGAACCCGCCATCGGCAAGCTCCATGGCGGGCGTCACCACTTGCTCGAAGGTCATGGTGCCGTAGAGCTTGAGCGCGGTGAGGTAGGCGTCCGGCGCGCCGGGGGTGACGCACTGCAGCACGCCGGCCTCTATCTCTCCCCCGGAGTTTTGCTTGAAGTAGTCTATGTTGGCCTTCTTGGGCCAGCGGCCCAGGCCGTCTATGTTCACCGTTTCGTTACGGTCGGCGCGGTGTATGATCATAGGCGCCACACCGCCAAAGCTGACCCAGTGGGGCAGCACGGTCCCCAGGACAATGCCCGCTGCTACGCCAGCGTCTATGGCGTTGCCGCCTTCTTCCAGAATGCGGTATCCCGCGGCAGTGGCCAGCCAGTGGCCTGACGAAACCATGTGGGACGTTCCTGTGATGGCGGGACGGAATGAAGAGAGGCCCGTGGTCATGATACGCCTCCTCGTACAGCGTTGGGTTGATGGTAGGCTCCTTCCCAGGAGGTGTCAAGCGGAGGAGTTGCCATCCACCTCGACGGTGAAGGTGTGTGTCTCATCATGCAGTGAAGCGCGAACCGTCCTGGCTTCAGCCGTGGTCTCAATTGCTTCCGATAGCCCGGTTTCCGCGATGTACTCCCGGTCATTCACACGGATGGCGAGTCTGTGGCGGGCGAATACAACGCTGGGGCTCTTCTGAATCTCTTGGAGGAGGCTCTCCTGTTCCAGTAAGGCTTCGTGTGCCTCTTCAAGCGTTGCTCTATGAAACGTGACCACGTCTCCCGGAGCCGCCTGTGCCAGGCACATGATATCGGCGCTGATCACAATGGCTATCTTGGTGTAGCCTCCCGTGGTACCCCTATCGGCCAGAAGGACAATTGGCATGCCGTCGCCGGTGACTTGTACTGCTCCGAACGGGATGCCGTCCGAGACAATGTCCGCGCCGGCCTTGTGCTCAATTGGCGACCCTTCCAGCCTGTAACCTATCCGATCCGACCGTGGTGTAACCGTATAGGTGGACGAAAGAAAGATCTCGATACCCTGTTCGGTAAAGGCATCCTCCTGCTGTCCCGGGGTTACTCTAATCCGGTGAGCGTGGCCATAGTGGGGTACTGCCGTCCGGGGGAAACGTCTCCCCTCCACTCGGTCCATGCGTGTAGGGGCAGCTAACCTGTCGCCGGGGGCCAGAACGCGGCCTTCCAGTCCGCCGATGTTGGCTCTTGTGTAAGTGGAGCGGCTGCCAAGCATGGGCGGAATGTCCAGGCCTCCCGCTATAGCAAGATAGGCTCTCACCCCGTCCCTGATGCCGTGGAACTGAAGCTCGGCGCCTTTCTGCACTGCCACGGGCTGCCACGTGGGAATCGGTTCGCCGTCCGATGCGGGCATAAGGTCTGCGCCGGTTATCGCTACTACGGTTTCGTCCAGGAAACGGAGACTGGGGCCGGCAAGGGTCATTTCCAGGCCGGCGTCATCCTCGCGGTTCCCCACTAGGAGGTTGGCGGCTCGCAGGGCAAAGGAATCCATTGCCCCGGACACGGGGACACCGTACCTCTGGTAGCCGTAGCGGCCCAGGTCTTGCACCGTGGTGAACATGCCGCCGTCCAGCACTTCTATGATATCCATACCTACTCCACGGGGTATGAGGCCGCTTGGTAGGCCCCGTTCCCAACTTCTTCGAGGATCCTTTGGTACTCTTCCGAGGACACAGGAACGAACCGTATATAGTCGCCTGGCTCAGCTATAACGGGAGGCTGCTTCGATGGATCGAACAGTTGCACCGGCGTCCGTCCTATGAGCTGCCAGCCGCCGGGACTCTCAATGGGATAGATGCCCGTTTGCCGTTCGGCAATGCCCACGGATCCCGCGGGTATCGCTGTGCGCGGCGTCTGCAAGCGTGGCGTGGCTACCTTTTCTGACATGCCTCCCAGGTAGGTGAACCCGGGCGTGAAACCCATCATGTACACTAGGTAGTCCGTGCCGGAGTGCAGCGCGATCACCTCTTCGTGGGTAAGGCCGTTATGCTCAGCTACGTGCCCCAAGTCGGGGCCGTGGTCGTCGCCGTACACGGTGGGTAGCTCTACCACCCGGGATGCCCCTGTAGCAGTCTCATCCAGGTCTTGCGTCAGCGCGCTTACCCGCTCCTCCAACTCATTCGGCGGCAAGATCAATGGGTCGTAGTTGATGAGAAGGGAGCGATAGGTCGGCACCATGTCTAGAACTCCCGGTATGCCCTGCTTTTCTATAGCCAGAAACAGGTTATGCACCGAGCGGTTGATTTCGGGGGATATGCCTGTGCCCATCTCAATGACGAAGGCCTTGTCTCCGGCGGGAACGAATCTCAAATCGGCCATGGACTAGACCATCTCACTCAGGCGTACGATCTCGACGCCGGCATCTCTCAGGCCGTTCCGCACGGCGCGCGCCATCTCCACCGCGCCCGGGGTGTCTCCATGCAGGCAGAGGGTGTCGGCTTGAATCTCGACCTCTTCTCCGGTGATGGCTGTGGCTCTGCCTTCGGTTACCATCTTCAGGCTTCGTTCCACCACTTCACCCAGGTCGTGGATCACGGAGCCTGGCTTGGACCTGGAGACCAGGGTGCCGTCCGGGTTGAGGGCGCGGTCGGCGAACGCCTCCATTGCCACGCGCAGACCCATTTCGCGGGCCACGCCGACCCAGGGACTGCCCGCCAGCACTATGAGGATCATACCCGGGTCTATCTCCAAGACCGCCTCATTGATTGCCTTGGCCAGGTCGCCTCCATCCACCGCCATGTTGTACATGGCGCCGTGGGGCTTCACGTGCTGCAAACCATGGTCTCTGGTGAAGGCTCTGAGCGCGCCTATCTGGTACATCACGTCGTTCTTCGCCTCGGCGGAGGTGAGCAGCATGTTGCGACGGCCAAACCCCTGAAGGTCGGGGAAACTGGGATGCGCGCCTACGGCTACGCCGTGCTCTTCGGCAAGCTTAACCGTGTGACGCATCCACTGCGGGTCTCCGGCATGGAAGCCGCAGGCCACGTTGGCCGAGGTGATGTACTTAATAACCTCTTCATCTTGGCCCAGCTTGTAGGAGCCAAAGCTCTCTCCCATGTCACAGTTGAAGTCTATTCTGGCCGTCATAGTGCCTCCATGAATCTTACAGCGTCTGTCATTATATAGCTCCTTGGGCCATGCTATACTAGCCCCAAACACGACTCAAAGGAACGGCATGAATACGGAGGATAGCAGGAATGCAGTCTAAGCAGAGCCACGCGGACTTGATCAGGTCTGCGTTCACGGCCCAGGCGGGGTACATAAGCACCAGCCCTGCATTCGTCAGCGAGGAGCGGCTGAAATGGCTGCTTGACCTGGTGCGCATGAGCGGCAGTGCTGAGGAGCTGCAGGAGTTGGAAATGCTGGACGTGGCCTGCGGCGCAGGGGTGGTTGCAGTGCCGATGGCTGAACACGTTCGGCATGTGACCGGACTGGACCTAACGCCCGCCGTAATCGAAAGAGCGGAGGAGCTTGCCAGAGAAAAAAACGCCGGCAACTGCAAGTTTGTGCTGGGAGACGCCGCAGACCTTCCGTTTCCTGACGGGTCCTTCGATATAGTTACCTGTACGTCTGCATTCCACCACTTTGACGAGCCGGAGCGGATAATGGCGCAGATGGCTCGCGTTTTGAAGCCAGGTGGCGCTCTATGCGCCCTGGACATCACTACGTCGGAAGTGCCGCCTATAAGAGCGCTGCATCAGGAGATGGAGCGTCTGCGCGACCCTTCCCACATCACGAACCTCACGCCTTCCAACTGGCGTCGGATGGCGCAAAAGGCAGGCCTGAGCGTCAGATTGCTGGGAGTGCTGCCTTCCTACCGTGACTTAGACGAGTGGATGACCATTTGTCCAGACGATACCATAGATAGGGTTCGCTCATTGTTCGAGCAGGACGTACTCGACGGTAAGAGCGGACTGGAAGTGAAGAGGGATGGTGATGCCATACTGTTCACGCATCCCATGCTGCTTGTGCGTGCTGAAAAAGATTGAATCGGAGAGCGAGTGAAAATGAAGTTATTTTCTACCAAGCGAAGACGGCTCATCATCGGTGGATTGGTGGTGGTGCTCATCCCGGTCCTGGCGCTGGCCTGGTGGCTGGGCTCTCCTCTGTTCATCGATAAAACGGTCGATGAAGAGTTCCCCATGACGGTGGGAGCAGACATTCCTGAAGGAATGACCCGCTCGGAAGCGGAGACCATCATGGAAGGCATGGCAAAAATGGACAGTCCCATGATGGAATCCATGATGGATGATGGGGCAGCGGCCACAGCGGTCAAGACAGGCTCTTTCCGCGATGCCGACAGCTTCCACATGGGCAGCGGACAGGCCACGATATACAGGCTAGCCGATGGCTCGCACGTTCTCCGGGTGGAGGATCTGAGAGTGACGAACGGCCCTGATTTGAGAGTGCTGCTCAGCGCACATCCTGACCCCATGAACAGAGGCGACTTCGATAGCGAGGAGTACGTGGAGCTGGACAAGTTAAAGGGGAACATAGGGAATCAGAACTATCCGATCTCAGAGATGGACTTGTCTCAATATCGCTCCGTGGTTATATACTGCAAGCCGTTCCACGTAATCTTCAGCGTGGCGCCTCTGAGTTGACCGCGAATCGCGCGGCTGGGGACCGTATATGACACCTGCCGAATTTGAGGAAGCTATAGGACTAACTCTGTTTGGTGTGGGCACCGCGTTTGCGGCGCTCGTTATACTGATGGTCATAGTTGTGCTTACCGGATGGTCGCTGCGGTGGCAATGGCTACAGAGGCGGTTGCTGGGTTCTGCGGCGGCGGAGGCACGGGATAAAGCGCTGGCGGCTTCCATTGGAGTGGGAGTTGCCCTGGCGCAGACGCAGCAAACTGAAGATGACCCTTCTGAATAGAGTAGCCTGTGCCTGACCTTATCCAATACCTGAACGAGACCGGTTTTCTCAACCTGACTCCGGGCAATCTACTGCTCATTGCACTGGGGTTGCTATTCATCTACACGGCAATCGCCAAGAAGGCGGAACCGTACGAGTTGCTGCCGATAGGCATAGGAGTCATAATTGCCAACCTGCCTCTCAATGCCTTGACGCAGCTTGCTCCGGGTGACCCGCTGGCTCCGGAGGCGCTGCAGGGGTCGGGGATCCTTGGACTCACCTTTCATTTCACACTCTCCTTCTGGAACATACTGCCTCCCTTGATCTTCCTTGGACTCGGTGCGCTCACCGACTTCACGCCAATTATCGCCAATCCCAAGACGCTGCTTCTAGGCGGTGCGGCACAGGTGGGCATATTCGTGGCTTTCTGGGGAGCATTGGCCATCAGCCTTGTCCCCGAAATAGGTATAGACTTCTCCACCAGAGAAGCGGCGTCTATCGGCATCATAGGCGGCGCGGACGGCCCCACCACGATATTCCTTTCCGCCATACTGGCTCCCGACCTGTTGGGGCGCACTGCCGTGGTCGCATACACCTACATGGCCGGCTTGGCGTTCATACAACCTCCTTTGATGCGGCTCCTCACCACCAAGCGGGAGCGTCGTATAGTAATGCCTCCGGCGCGGGAGGTGTCCAAGTTGGAAAGACTGGTATTCCCGCTCCTGGCCATGATCCTCATCATCCTGCTTGTCCCCAACGCGGCGCCACTGATAGGCATGTTTATGCTGGGCAACCTGCTGGCGGTAAGCGGCGTGGTGCCTCGCCTTAGTCAAGCGGCTTCCAACGAGGTTATCAACGTGGTCACCATCTTCCTCATGGTCACGGTGGGAGCGCAGCTTTCCGCCGAAAAAGTACTGCAGCTGGAAACGCTAGCCATCCTGGCCCTAGGGCTGGTCGCTCTGGCCGTTGGCACCGTGGGAGGGATACTCTTTGCCAAGCTGATGAACCTGGTCTCCAAGGAAAAGATAAACCCGTTGATAGGCGCAGCCGGCGTTTCCGCGGTGCCTATGGCGGCCCGCATTGCTCACGCTGAGGGCCAGGAGGCCAATCCGGATACGTTCCTTCTGCCTCATGCCATGGGCCCCAATGTGGCGGGCGTGATCGGTTCGGCGGTGGTGGCGGGTGTGTTCATCTCATTACTCAGCTAGACCATGGCAAAGCACATCAGGGTAAAAATCGGCGATAGATGGCATGAAGTCGAGGTAGGCGACATCTCGTCGAACCCCATCCGCGTGCTGGTCGATGGTGAGACGGTCGAGGTAAACGTAGAAGGACTGACCGAGGCGATATTACCTGAGGCCACCCCTTCCCAGCTGCCTGCGGGAAGGGCGATGCAAGTCAGGTCGCCCATGCCGGGTGTGATCGTATCTGTTGGTGTCAAGCCGGGGCAGAGGGTGGCGGAGGGCGACGCTCTCTGCGTTCTGGAGGCGATCAAGCTTCAACAGGCCATAAGAGCGCCTGCAGCCGGCACGGTGCAGGCGGTACATATTGAGCCGGGCCAAAGCGTAACCGCGGGCCATGCGCTGGTAGACTTGGGCTAGGCACCGGGTTAAGACCTGGAATGCCCGAATCTCATAGCCACGTAGATTCCGGACAGTATCAGGACTCCCCCTATAACACTGGTTAGCGGCGGGGCTTCTCCCAGTATGATCACGGCCGCAGCGGTGGCTATGACAGGTTCGGCCATGACCGCAATGGCGACTGCAGTAGCGGTGACGTGGGCCAGCGACCAGTTCAGCAGGGAATGTCCAATTACCTGTGGGACCAGGGCCACCATCACCAGCCATAAGTAGGTCTGTGGCGTGTAGCCGGTGAAGGGGTCTCCGGCCAGGATGGCGGCGATCAGCAAGATGACTGCGGTTACGCTGTAGACGGCGGAGTTGTAGCTCAGCGCTGGCACGTGCCGACGCAGTCGCCGACCGGCCAGCATGTACCCCACGATGGCGACGGCCCCGGCGAAGGCCAGCAGGTCGCCTAAAATCTCGCTTTCGCCTCCGCTGGCATCGCCCAAGGCCAGGATGACCCCACCGGCGACGCCCACGGCTATACCGACGAACGTGTATTTGTATATCGGCTCCGCGAAGAAGACGCGTGACGCGATGGCGACTAGGAACGGGCTGGTTGTAACCAGGACGACGGAGCTGGCGACGGATGTGTACTCCAGCGACAGTATCCAGGTCCAGAAATGCACCGAAAGGGAAGCGGAGGATAGGAGAACAAGGGGCAGGTCTCGTTTGGTCAGACCTGAGACGGACTGGACGCCGTTTCTGATCCAGGAGCCCGCGGCAAGCCCAATCATGATGGCTGCGGCGATGGTCATTCTGTAGGAGGCTATGGTTAGGGAGGGTGCTTCGGCGAGGCGGATGAATATGGCGGCAAAGGATACAGCTACAACGCCAATGGCGAGTCCCAGGTAAAGCTTGCGGGTGTTGGCTTGGGCAAGCACTCCCGTAGTCTACAGCACCATGTCCATCAGTAGGGTTGGGGTCATGGGAGTATTCATGGGGACATACGGGCATAAGGGAGGAGTTTGCGGGTAGGGTGCGTAGTTTGTTGCGGGAAAAGATTCTTCGCTGCGCTCGAGAATGACGAAGGACAGCCGTTGGTTCTGGATGGAGGTAGGGGCAGTTTGCAAACTGCCCCTACCCTACGATGCCTGCAATCTCCCCGCTCATGCCCTTCGACTATGCTCAGGGTGAGCGGGGTCGCATATTCTAGTACCAGTCGCGGTAGAAGGTCTCATAGGGGATGGCCGGTGGCTTGGCCACGTGGGGGATGGGTAGCTGCACCATGCCGCCTTCACGTGAGGGCAGGTACACGGTGGAGGTGCCCTGTACAAAGACCTGGTCCTCCTGGTTGCGCCCCTCGTACTTGATGCCGACGGCGTGGTAGGTGCGCTCGCCGTCCACGGCGCCTTCGCCGGGCTCACCCTTCTGTACCTCCGTGAACTTCTTGGTGACCGTGCCGTTGTAGAGGCCGATGTCGGAGTAGTAGAACGGTCTGCGCAGGGCCATCTGTAGGCGTCGGATGAAGCCGTGGTCGCCCATCCAGTTGCTCATCAGCGCCTGGGGTATCTGAGACCTCTGGCCGCCCCAGTCGAAGGGTAGAGCTTGGCCGCGGTAGGCTGCCATGAGAGGGTCGCCGTGCTCATCTGCGGCGCCCCAGGGCCAGCGGGAGACGGGGTGGGTGTAGGCAAAGCCGCCGGGGCCCTCGTGCCTGATGTGGCGGCGCATCTGGTAGCCGCCCTCAAACTGGTAGCCTCTGCCTGGGCCGTTGCGTATGAATCCGGTGGCGGTCCAGTCCTGGTCTGTCCATGGCGGGATGATGAAGGTGGGGAGCTTATCTCCCTCGTTGACGTCCTCCCAGTAGAGGACATCCTTGCCCCTGGGCTTGGACTTCTCCATTAGGTCCAGTATCTCCTCCACCTGCTCGGCGTTGAGCTTTGGAACGTTGCGTTCGTACATCATGCGCTCTCCCAGACGCTCCACGGACATGGCGCGACCGGTGCCCATCTCTTCGCGGGGCACCATGATTAGAGTGCCGTAGCACTTGCCCAGGAGGTCGCCGCGCATGTCCCAGTAGTTGACGTCGGTGATGAAGAAGAAGAGGTTGCCGTGAGCGCCCGGCTTCTCAATGATCTCCTTGCCCACGGATGAAGTCTTGAATCCGGTGCCAACTCGCAGGACGTCGAAGAACTCCCAGGCGGTGCCGGAGTGGAAGTTGGCGATGGGCCAGCCCCCGACTCTTCGAGCGCCGTGCCACATGGCGTTCCTGGCGATGATAAGGGCTGTGCCCGGCGCGATGAGGCAGCCGTAGGGGCCGCTCTTGGCGTATTCGGCGTCGGTGTAGAGTGGGTTATCGTCGCCGATGCTTGCGGCATAGGCCTTGATCACGGGTTCGGTAAGCACCCAGGGACTCTTGTATGGAGGGCCTGAGGCGTCGTAGGGCTGAGTGACGCCCGGGTGTAGGTACATACCGAGCGGGTATCCTTCCCCGATGACCTCGTGTTCCAGGTCTTCGTGGGAAAGCCGCCTGAACTCGTCGACTAGGCTTTCAAAGGTTTGCTTTTCTTCTGTGGTCATTTCACCGCTCCTTTTCTCCTCACTTCGGAAATCTATCAATGTACTGCGGGTCTACATCACGGGGTTGCCGATGGGTAGACCCACCAGGAAGCCTCTTTCCGGCAGGTATACTACTGCCGTGCCGTCCACCAGCGTTTGCCCTAGCTGGTTGTGGCCGGAGAGCTTGACCTCCACTGCGGAGTATTCGGCGTCGCCGACTTGCTCGTTGAACTTTCCGGTCACCTCGCCGCTGAGCCACATGGTGTCTTCGTACATGAAGTGATTGGGGAGGTCCAGGGACATCCTGCGCAGGAAGCCTAGGTCGCCCATCCAGTTGGTTATGACCTGGCTGGCCAGGGCGAAGCGCATCAGCCCCTTGGACACGGACATCTTGAAGCCCAGGGCTTTCACGGCAAGAAGGTCGCCGAAGGCCTGCTCTGTGTCCAGGTAGGGCCAGTCGTTGCTGGGGTTGACGGCAATCCTGCCCGGCCTCTCTAGGAGCTGGCGGTAAGCCACCGTGCCAACTGACAGCGCGGTGTACTTGGCCTCGGCCACCTTCCAGGAGGATATCTCGGTGTAGTAGAGCGGCCCCTTGACCAGGCTGGGCAACTTGTCCCCTACCTCTACCTCGCTCCAGTAGAGGGGCACGTCGCCGCGGTGTGGGGCTATGGCGTCCAGGTCGTCTTCCAGTTTGCGTATCTCTTCGTCGGAATACTGGTAGATATCCCTGTCTTCTATGAGGGGATCGCCCGTGGAATAGGGCACCAAGGTGACCGTTCCCGAAGCCTCCGCTAGGACGCCGCCAAAGACGGTGCTGTATGTGGCGGTGGAGTCCACCTCGGCGGTCTCCCGGTCTCCCCAGTTCGGCCCGTTGCGTACGTCCGTCACCTTCAGGTCGGTTACCAGCCGCTCCCCTAGGCGAATGACGTCGTTCCACTCCGCACAGGCCTTGGTGCTGAACCTGCGCAGGCCGTACGGCTTCTGCTCGTAGGTTGCGCCTGATTCCGGGGTTCGCGCAGCGAATATGAAGGAGGGAGGCGCAATCATGGTGTTGTATAAGGTGCCGACGCCGCCTGCCGCGTCGTTGTAAAGCGGATTTACGTCACCCAATGCAGAGCAGAGCTTCTGTATGGATGACCAATCGGCCACGTTGACGCCTTGCGGTACGTCCGTCGCGTCTTGCCCGATGAGAGCTTTGGAATCTTCAATGAACTCTTTCAACTTGTCTGCCATCTGTATTGCCCCCCGTTCTGAATAAGCAGGATTGCACGATCACGCTTGACCGTGCCTCGATTTTCGGAATCTATACCCGTTTCGATAGCCTTGTCAATCCCTGGGTGTATGGGGGGCCTGTCACGCCCGTACTAATCTTGGATGAGCGGACTGGTCTGCTATTGCACACGCTGGTGCGTTGCTTTTTTGTCAGGCCATTCAGAGGCAAGCATGGAGTAGACCGCCACATCCTGAAACGTGTCATCGTAGAGGAGCTCTGATTGCCGCTCGATGCCTTCAAGGGTGAAGCCTAGACGGTGGGGAATGACCCTGCTGCGTACGTTGTCGACGGAGGCGCGGATGACCACACGGTTCATGTTCAACCGTTCAAACATATGGTCAATGAGGACAAGGCAAGATCGCGTCACGATGCCCCGACCCTGCATGTTCTCGGCTATCCAGTAGCCGAGCTCACCTTGCCTACTACGCGATCCCCGGCCTCTGATACCAACGGCGCCGACCATTTCACCTTTGTAGACCATAAGCAGAACGTACTCGGGAGTGTCCTCGGCTAGGTGCGTTTGAACCCAGAGACGTTCGTCCTCCAGGGAAGCTACGAAGTCGACCCAGGGGAGCCAGCGACGCAGATATTGGCGGTTCGAGTCAACCAAGGCGAAGAGGGCCTCTGCATCTTCCAAGGTGGGGCGGCGCAGCAGAATTTCGCCGTCAACGACGATAGTGGTCATAACCCTATTCTATATGACGGAAGGGAGAGCGCACCGACATTTCTTACTTACCCGTACCCGTCTCCGTCTCCTATACTTATCTACATGAGCCGGAGGAAGCTAAATGCCATGATTAAAACCCGCTACTCTGTCTACGGGGCCTGTCCTGAGTTGTCGAAGGAACTTGTCCTGAACTTGAAGTTTATCCTGAGGAAAGTCGAAGGGAAGGAAATTCGGATTTGTTTCTCATACCCGCAAAAATTTTGGTTCGCGTTTAGCCTTGCAGCTTGACATAATGTTGGAAACAATTCCCCTTCTCAGGCACGCCGCACTCCACCGCTAAAAAATGACTTATGTAAAGCAACTCTATGTCAACACAAAAAGTGCCGATGTCAAAGAGCCTCCACCTCTTCCATGAGGGCTGTGAGCATCTGCGATTCTTCAACCACGCGTGCCTTCTGGCCTTTGCGGAAGATGATGGCGCGCCCCGCCCCGGCGGCTATACCAACGTCGGCGTCTTTGGCTTCGCCGGGGCCGTTGACCTCGCAACCCATGACGGCCACCTTCACGTTCTTGTCAATGCCTTTGAGAAGCTCGTCCACCGCGTTGGACAGCTTGATGACGTCGACATCGGCGCGGCCACAGGAAGGGCAAGCGACCAGTGTGGTGCCCTTCTGCCGGAGCTCCAGCGACTTCAATATCTCGTAGCCGGTGGCCACCTCTTCACGGGAGTCGTCGCTCAGGGAGACGCGAATGGTGTCGCCTATTCCGTCGTAGAGGAGCACGCCCAGGCCGATGGCGGTGCGAATGCTGCCCGATTTGGCCGTGCCCGACTCCGTGATGCCGAGATGAAACGGATATGGCACCAAGTCAGCCAGACGGCGGTAGGCTTCAACGGTGGTGTGAATATCGAATGCTTTCATGGAGATTTTAATCAGATCGAAGTCCAGCGCCTCCAGGATGCCAATCTCCCATAGTGCGGTGTCGACCATGTGATCGACGACTGAGTACTGTCCTAAGGCGGCGGCTGCCGTCTTGGGCAGCAGGTTTACGCCGTCGGATAGGCGGTGCTTGGCCCGGGTCTTGCCGATACTGCCTACAGGAGGCAGGCTGCCGAAGTTGACACCGATCCGTATGGGGATGTCGCGCTCCTTGGCGGCCGATACCACCTGCTTGACGCGCTCGGGGTCGCGGATGTTGCCGGGGTTCAAGCGCAGGCAATCTACGCCGCCATTGATCGCTTCCAGCGCCAGTTGGTAGTGGAAGTGAATATCCGCTACCAGGGGGATGGAGATCTGCTTCCTGATCTGGGGTAGAGCAAGCGCGGCGTCCATGTTGGGCACGGCGCAGCGGATGATCTCGCAGCCGACTTCCTCAAGACCCTTTATCTGCTCCACGGTGGCCTTGACGTCGCGGGTGTCGGTCTTAGTCATCGACTGCACGGGGATTGGGGCGTCGCCCCCTACCTTTACATCGCCTACGTAAATGGGCTTGGTGATTCTACGATTCATCGTTGACTCCTCTGACTCGTAATTATGTTATCAGCCGCCTATGAGGCTTTCACCCCTGAAGATGCGGTCCAAGTCTGCGAATGTGATCATTATAGCTACCATTATCAGTACGGCGAATCCGACGAGGTGGACAAGCCCCTCCTTTTGGGGAGAGATGCGTTTACCCCGCCGTACCCACTCTATGGCTACGAACAGAATGCGCCCCCCGTCCAGCGCCGGGATGGGCAGGAGGTTGAAGATGCCAAGGCTCAGGCTGATGACCGCGGCTAGGTTTAGTGTGGTTATGACACGGTCAACCGGTCTGAACCCATCGACCTGCGCTACTTCTCCGAAGACGTGCGCCATCCCAACCGGCCCGGTCACCTCGGGGGCTGCGCCTCCGGATATCCACTTGGTGATCTCATTCTTGACCAGCGCCAGCACTTGCACCGTTCTCTGCAGGCCCAGCATGGGGGCGCGCCACAGGGCTTCCGACCGTTTTTCATACGCGACGTTTCTTGTAGCTACGCTGATGCCGGTAGCGCCGGCTCCCTCCGGGGGATTGACCCTTGGCACCAGCGTCAGCGAGACTTGCTCCCTGCCGCGCTGAACCAGCCATGTCATCTCCTGGCCAAGGCTGAGAGCTATCTGATAGCGCAGGTCAACATCGTTGTCCAGGGTGCGTCCGTTGGCCTCTAGTATGACGTCTCCGGAGAGGACTCCGGCCCGCGCGGCCGGAGAGTCCGGCAGCACGTTGACCACAGAGATGTCGCCCACCGGCACATCTTTGGGAATGACGAATAGCGCGCTGAAGAGAATTACCGCCATAAGTAGGTTCATGAACGGGCCTGCCGCCATTACCATAAACCTTGTTGCGGCGCTCTTGCCGGCCAGGCTGCCCGATTCAGAAGGGTCTTCTTCGCCCAGCATCTTGACGAATCCTCCCAGGGGAACGGCATTGATGCTGTAGACGGTTTCGCCATTGCGCAGGCCCCAGAGCCTGGGCGGGAAGCCGATGCCGAACTCTAGCACCTTGACCCTGGACAGCTTGGCGGCAAAAAAGTGACCCGCCTCATGGATAACAATGAGAACAACGAGCACCGCCACGAACCCCAGTATTGAAAGAAGTACGGTTAACATGTCTAGACCCCGGCCAGTTCTCGTACTCTTTGCCCGGCCCAGTCAGCGGCGCCCAAAATGTCGTCCAGAGAGGTCTCGTTGCCGGGCCGGTGTTCTTCAAGGACGCCATCCACCAAACGGGGGATGTCCAAGAATCCGATTCTCCCCTCCAGGAAAAGCTCTACGGCCACGTCGTCAGCGGCGCAGAGGGCGGCTGGGTAAGTGCCTCCGGCCATCCCGGCATTCAAGCCGGTCCTGTAGCAGGGATACCTGCTCTCATCTAGATGTGAGAACTCCAGCGAACCTATGCGAGCTATATCGAAGCCGTTGGTCCAGTTGCTGCTGAGTCGCTTAGGGTAGAAGATGGCGTATTGCAGGGGAAGTCGCATATCGGGAGGCGCCATCTGCGCCTTTACCGATCCGTCGTGGAACTCGACGAAGGAGTGGATGATGCTCTGGGGATGGAGCACGGCCTCTATCCGTTCCCAGGCAACGTCAAAGAGCCAGTGGGCTTCTATGACTTCAAAAGCCTTGTTCATCAGAGAAGCCGAATCTATGGTGATTTTCTTGCCCATTTGCCAGGTTGGGTGCTTCAGCGCTTCTTCTGGAGTTACGTTTGCCAGTTCTTCCGGCGGTCTATCACGGAAAGCGCCGCCGGAAGCGGTGATGATCAAACGGGCTACGTCTTGCTCTTCTCCCTGTAGACATTGCCAGATGGCGCTGGGTTCGCTGTCCACGGGCAAGAGCCGTGCTCCCGACCGCATCTCCTCTGCGACTATAGCGCCGGCCATGACAATGGCCTCTTTGCTGGCCAGGGCCACGGCTTTCCCGGCCCTGAGGGCGGCCAGAGTGGGGGTCAACCCAGATAGGCCGCTGGTGGCCATAACCACAAGTTCTACGTCGGGGTGGCAGGCGACCTCCTCCATGCTCTGGACGAGGGTGCTCCGGGGCGCTGAAGGCAGAGAACCGTGGTGGCTCCATGCTACCTTTGGGTTAAACTCCGCAATCTGCATCTGCAGCAGGTCCACGTTGCGCCAGCCGGCAAGGCCCACGACGCTTACCTGCTCCGGGAAAGACCGCACTACCTCCAGGGTCTGGCGACCTATGGATCCCGTGGAACCGAGAATAGCTATACCTTTCACCACGTTGCCACCCATGTAGCTCCATAATAAACCAGTGCCAAATTGAGCACAACGCTATCCAGTCTGTCTAGGATGCCTCCGTGTCCGGGCATCAGGCGGCCCGA
>DAOUKI010000045.1:0-15482 GCA_034421495.1 Dehalococcoidia bacterium
GATAGAATGTATTCGGTGGCTTCTTCCGTGGTTGCGGCTCTGAGGACGTTCCATCCGGAATTGAACGAGGACTGGGCCAGCCGCTCCAGTAGTTCGGTGCGGCGCGCCTGCGCGCGCGCCTCTATGGTGACAACCTTCTGCCGTTGTATCTCTCGCCTGGTCTTCAGGCGGTGGTAGTCCGGCCGCTCCGAAGTTCCCCTGCGTCCCAGGGCTTCCTGCACGCCGGTGATGAACTTATGTCTGGATGTGCCCGTCATAGCCTGCTCAATGGGTCTCTTTGTCTTCCTGCTTAAGCTTCTGTTTCCATACCTTGTGGAACGACTTGGGCGCCAAGCGGGGGAAGTCCCTGTTGCGCGTCCACTTGGAGAATGGAGCCAGCGGTATCCTTCGCAGGCGGCTGCCTTTGACCAACGGCCGCTGCGCCAGAGCGGCGATGGCCCTGAACCTTGACAGCGCCCCTTCTGAAGCAACGATGCGACTCCATATCCCAAAGCCGAACCGTTCCAGGAAGGTGGCCTTGCGTTCCTCTTTGCTGCCTTCCTTCAGGTCTTGCCGTAGCTTAAGCAGCATCCTTGGGATGTTGATTTTGACCGGACAGGCGTCGCGGCACGCCCCGCAAAGCGTGGAGGCGAAGGGTAGGTCCTTGGCATGCCCCGCCCCGTTCATGGCAGGGGTCAGGACGGAGCCGATGGGGCCGGGATAGACCCAGCCATAGGCGTGTCCTCCTATCTTCTGGTATACAGGACAGGTGTTGAGACAGGCGCCGCAGCGGATGCAGTTGAGAGCCTCACGGAGCTCCGGGTCTGCCAGGAGCTTGCTCCGTCCGTTGTCCATGATCACCAGGTGAAACTCCCCAGGCCCGTCTTCATCGTCAGGGCGGCGCGGGCCGGAAACGAGAGTCACGTAAGAGGTGAGCCTCTGTCCGGTGGCGGCCCTTGGCAGCAGGCGGAGCATGACAGCCAAGTCCTCCAGGGTGGGAACTACCTTTTCCATGCCCATCAGAGCGACGTGGATGCGGGGCAGGGAGGTGCTCAACCGTCCATTACCCTCATTGGTGAATAGGGCAATTGTCCCCGTTTCCGCGACGGCGAAATTCACCCCTGTTATGCCCATATCCGCTTCTAAGAACTTACTGCGGAGCGCTTTTCTTGCCGCGATGGTCAGAGCCGGAATACCTGCCTTCTTTCGCGTGCCCAGCTTTTCGTTGAACAGTACGCCAACTTCTTCCTTGGACTTGTGAAGCGCGGGCGCAATGAGATGAAAGGGCGTCTCATTGGATAGCTGCAGTATGAACTCGCCGAGGTCTGTTTCCACGGGCTCTATGCCGTTGCTCTCCAGGACGTGGTTAAGCCCCATCTCCTCTGACACCATGCTCTTGCTCTTGGTGGCCAGCTTTACACCTCGACTGCGCGCCACCTCCAGCATGACGTCGGTCGCCTCTTTAGAATCGCGGGCAAAGTGGACGGTTCCTCCGTTTTGCTGCACACGGTCGGTTAGAAGCTCCAGGTAGTAGTCCAGGTTTGCAATGGTGTGCTCTTTGATACGCCTGCCCTGCTCCCGGTACTCCTCCCAAACCTCCGGCGTAAGTTCCGTAATCGCTCTGCGACGCGCTAGGTCGAACCCTTCAGAGACCCGGGATAGGGAGCTCTGTACCTGCTTACTGGACAGCGCCTGAAGGGATAGTTCCTTGAACTGTTCAGATCTGACTTGCACTCAAGAGGCCTCGTGGTCTAGAAGCTGCGCCAGATGCATGGGCTGGGTCTTGATCCCTCTCCGCGATAGACCCCCGGCTATGTGCATCAGGCAGCCTGAATCGCAGGCGACGACTGCATCGGCGCCCGTTTTTTCTATCTGGTCCAGCTTGCTATTCAGGATAGCCCCGGAAATCTCAGGGTATTTCACGGCAAACGTCCCGCCGAACCCGCAGCATTCGCCTTCGCCTTGAAGGGGAACAAGGCGGGCTCCTTTCACGTGCCGCATGAGCTGCTGGCTTTCCGTGGAAGCCCCCAGTTCGCGGAGCAGATGGCAAGAAGCGTGGTAGGTGATCCTCCCGTTGTAGCTTGCGCCCAACCTGGATACGCCTAGTACGTTGATCAGGAACTGTGAGAACTCATAGGTACGCTCTGATAGAGCTTGAGCGGGCTCGGCAAGGGTGGGGTGGCCGCTCAGCATCTCAGGGATGAATATCTTGAGCATGGAGGCGCATGAGCCGGAGGGTACTACGACGTATTCGCTATCCGCGAACAGCTCAATGAAGCGTTCCGCCAAAGGCAAAGCCCGGCTGGTGAATCCTGAGTTATAGGCAGGCTGGCCACAGCACGTCTGGCCGGAGGGGAAGTCTACTTCCACACCGCGCCGGCGCAGAACGTTGACGACACTCTCTCCCACTTCTGGAAAGAACTGATCTACCAAGCACGTGACAAATAGAGAAGCCTTCAAGCAAGACCCCCTACGTCGAAATCATCGTGGTAACGGTAGCAGAGGAACAGGACAACTGACAAGAAACGAGGAGACCAAAAGAAAGAGTCCTGAGCAGCTTAGGCCTCGGCTGGCTTTGGCTTTCTGCCCTCACAGTTGCCTGTGCTGGCTTGCGGCCTCTGCCTCGCTTCGTCCTCAGTTTGCTCAGGACTAGTGTAGTCTATCACGGGTGACACATGTGCCTGTCAAGTATCTGAGACCACCAATTTTAGGAGCAATTTCCTCCGATACACTCGGTACATTGACAGGCATCACAATACGCTAGTATTGATGTATCCCAGATTGGGTAAGGGGGTTGTAGACATGAGCAAGGGAATTGGCGGGCATTTGAGGAGAGCCTTTGTCAGAGGCCTTTTTGTCCTGATACCTGTTGTGCTTACTTACATGGTGCTGAAACTGCTCTTTGACATAGTAGACGGGGTATTGCAGCCTCTGGTGGAAGGAGTATTTGGCAGCAGGATCCCGGGCCTTGGGCTTCTCGTCCTTGTGGTACTGGTCTATTTGGTGGGTCTTCTGGTTGCTAATGTCCTGGGCCGCCGAATCGTAGAGCTGTTGAAGGGAGGGCTGCTTAGAATTCCTATTGTTAGCAACGTCTACTCTACGTCGGGCAAGCTCATAGACTCATTCTCCGGCAGCAGCGACATGGGTTTCAAGCGGGTTGTGGCCATAGAGCACCCCAGAAGAGGGGCGTGGACCCTGGGCTTCCTCACCAGCTTCATAGACGAGGCCCCCAGCAAGTGCATGGCCATAGTTTATATACCCACCGCTCCCATGCCCAACTCAGGCTGGGTGGCCATCCTTCCAGTAGAAGAGGTCTACGATACCGACCTGTCCATAGATACGGCGATGAACCTGGTTTTGTCCGGCGGCATTACGGCGCCATCACGGTACGAGCGGATGGCCCTAGCGGAAGACTGATTTACGCCACACACAGATGGTTGATAGGTTGATATCATGTGAAAGCCTGTAGGAGGCAGTAGATGACTCTGAACCCCGGAGACAAAGCGCCGCATTTCTCATTGCCGGCTTCCACAGGTGAGATCATCTCGCTGTCGGGTGTGGCGGGCAGGAAGGTAGTGCTCTACTTCTATCCCAAGGATGATACTCCCGGCTGTGTGAAGGAAGCCTGCAGCTTTCGCGACGCCAACGCCGAGTTGAGGACGGAGGGCGTGGAGGTGTTGGGCGTCAGCGCCGACAGTCTGAAATCGCACAGGCGGTTCGTTGAGAAGTACAGGCTGAACTTCCCTCTTCTGTCGGACGAGGAGAAGACGGTGTCGACGGCCTACGGCGCCTGGGGCGAGAAGAAGGCCTGGGGAAAGACTACGGTGGGGATGAAGCGCATGACGTTCCTCATAGACGAGGAGGGGGTGATCCGCAAGGTCTGGCCCAAGGTAAGAGCGGAGGGACACGCAGTAGAGGTGCTGAAAGCGGTGAAGGCCTGAGCGGTCCGCGGTTGATGGCGGCGTCACGGTGAGCGTGAGGGCAGGAATTGTTTCAGACGTTATGTCAAGTAGCAAGGCTAAACGCGAACCAAATTTTTTTGAGGTGAGAAACGAATCTCCTTTGGCAAGCTCAGGACAGGCTCTCCGTCATGGGTGCGATGGGTTTCGTCCGGATATGAAGCCGGCCCAGGGCCGACGCTGAGGGGCGGTAGTTTGCAGGAGGGCGTTCATGGATAGAGGATAAGAACAGAGGGCGGGTATGGGGAAGTGGGAGGTGTCAGGGGTTCGAGTGCGGCTGTCAGTTCTGGGTTGTGTCCAGTACTGTGGAGTGGGGGACACCCAACGTTGAAGTGGCTCACGCAGATCAAGCCCTTGCGCCTACGTCCGAATGCCTAGCCGTGCGTCAGCGCCACCTGAGCCTATGTTTGTCCGGCGGCCCTAGCTAAGCGGTCAACCGGCCCAAGGCCCGCCGGACTTCTTCATAGTCGGGTTCGTTGGCTGGAGAGGGCGCAATCCATCTGTAACGCACCACCCCGTCCTTGTCCACGATGAACACCGCCCGATTGGCCGCAACGTAACCCTGCAACCCTCCCAGGTTGGGCAAGGCTACGTCATATTGGTTCACCACCTCGCGGTTGAAGTCGCTCAATACAGGGAAGTTCAGGTTGTTGGCGTCGGCCCAGGCTTTTTGCGCAAAGGGAGGGTCGACGCTTATTCCCAGGACTTGGGCGTTCAACGAATTGAACTGGCCTGCTTGGTCTCTCAACGCGCACATCTCTGTGGTGCAGACCCCGGTGAACGCGCCCGGATAGAAAGCCAAGACCACGTTCTTCCCTCTGAATTCCGCCAGACACCGCTGGTTGCGGTCCTGGTCATACAAGCTAAATTCAGGGGCATTCTGTCCGATTTCAATCGCCATTATCTATCTTCCTAAAATCAAAAGTGTGGGCGCCGCGCCGCCAGCCGACATTGTTGCCGCCGTCTAGAGGAGACTGCGGTTATCTTATCACACCTCTCGCATCATGGAGACTTATCTGCACGAAATCGTAGGCCCATAAGCGGCTCTTCTACGGCTCTCCGTGCAGGTAAGAGAACCCCCTGCCCCTAGGCACCCGCCTTCGCGGGTATGACGGTATGGGAATGGATTCCCGTGTCGAGCACAGGCATGACGGAGGGAGCGGTTCGCGGTTTGCGGGCGGAGGCCTTGGATTCTTCGTCGCTGCGCTCCTCACCATGAGCGGGTTTTGGGTTAGGGTGGCGCCGGAGGGACTTCGGCGTAGAGCCAGGCCTGGAACAGGTCATCGAGTTCTTGACCGGAGACCTGTTCCGCCACTTTCACAAAATCGGATGTTGAGGCGTTGCCTCCCGCGTGGCGAGACAGGTACTCGCGGAGCGTGCGGAAGAAGGCGTCGTCGCCGATTTCCCCGCGCAGGGCGTGAAGGGTCATGGCTCCTCTGAGATAGAGCGCCGCCGTGAACGGGTCTTCCGGTTGCGGCTTACCGGGAGGGCCCAGGTCGGTCATCCAGAACATGTCCCAGAATAGATCGAACGCGTTGCCGGACTTGTGGTCTTCCCACAGCCACTCGGCATAGGTGGCGAAGCCCTCGTTGAGCCAGAGGTCCTGCCAGGTGGCGGGGGTGACAAGGTTACCGAACCACTGGTGAGCCAGTTCGTGAGCCACGATACGGTCGCCAAGCTGAGCGATGGCGACCGAGCCGTACACAGGCCTAGTCTGCGTCTCCAGGGCGGCGGGGAACGGCGCATCGATTACGATGGCGCCGTACGTATCGAAGGGATATTCGCCAAAGATGTCGCTGAAGAAGGCCAGCATTTCAGGCGTCTTCTCAAGGGGTGTCCTTCCCGGTTCTCCCACCGTCTCCTCGATCAGGTCGAGAATCGGGGTCCCCTGCGGCCCTTGGCCGGTCACCTCGTCGAACTGGGAAATCGCCAAGGCAGTCAGATAGCTGGCGAGCTCGTCGCGAGCCTCCCAGGTATACGTACTGGCGACCCCATCGTCTACTACGCTCACTAACTTCCCGATAGCTGCTACCTCGTAAGGGTTGGGGACCGTCACTACGAAGGTATAGGAAGCCTTGTCCGTCGGGTGCTCGTTCACTGGGTACCAAGTGGATGAGCCCCACGGTTCCCCTAAGGCGTAGATGCCCGTGGGATATTTGATCCAGCCCATGGGAATGCCGATGCCTGGAACCTCGTCGGGCGTGGGCTGTCCTTGATACTGCACCTCCACGACGAAGGATGCGCCGTTCCGAACCGGCGTGTCCGGCGTTATGGTCAGTTCGTTTCCGCTGCGACTGTGGGTGGCGGGCCGGCCGGAGACGCGCGTCTCTATGACCTCCAGGCCGCGCATATCGAGATTAAACGCGGAAAGCGCTTGCGTCGCATTCGCCTCGATTTCAGCGTTGCCCGAAATGAAGTTGCCGTCGACGTCGACATCGAGCGTGAGGGTGTAGTGGAAGACCTCGTAGCCGCCGTTGCCCAAGCCGGGATAGAGCGGATCGCCCAGACCTATGCTGCCCGGCGAAGGCTCCTCCGTTTGGCAAGCCACGAGCAAGAGCATAGAGGCAAGAAGTGCAAGATCTGAGAGCGTGACTGGAGGCTTTAGGCGCTTCATTACTGGTTAAACCCCGGACTTGCAATACCTGATCTGGAACCTGGCAATTAGCCGTGCTACATCGTCAAGCGCGTCCTCCCACGCAATTGCTACTTGCCAGGTCTGCGGGCGAGTGATCACCGCCAGATACTCACGCAAGACCTGGCGTACAACCACCTCTCAAGAGAGGAGCCCGGCCACTGTCACGGTTCGGATTATACGTATAAAATACGTTATGAAATTGTAATTATTGCTCTCTATAGGCAATAGACAGCAGAATTTTAATATGCTACTATCGCCTAGATTATAGATATGTCTGCTCCGGCGGCAAGTTCGGTTGACAAATGAGGTGTTTCGATGGTTAATGCGAAGCGGCTAGCGTTGCCCGCGATGGGATTACTTCTCTTGTTGGTTGGCCTGATTGGCAATGCTATTGCGTCCAACCCCCAAAGCCCCGCAAATCCCCAAGCTAGTGCACCTACAGAGGTGACGCTGAGTTCCGAGGAGTCGTGGAGCTGCATTCTTGACCAGCATGAGATTACGGCCAACCTGGCTGCTGGCGAGACCGCCTCGGCAGACGGGCGCATCGAATTCTTGCTCAACCGATTCCCGGATGCGGTTGGTGACATCGTTGAGGTAACAGGCAGCACCAGCCCCACCAAGATGACCAACTCCTTCGCAGTTGTGAACACCAACTCAGACGGAGAGGCCACCGCAACTCTGGTGTCCACACGGCCGGGCGATACCGACGTAACCGCCTTCGCCCCCGGCATCGAGGATAAGAGTGTCCACAAGGTCTTTGGAGTGGTGCACTGGGTAGACGGGTGTCCTGAGTTCCCATCCGACGCGGACAACCGCACCAACACTCCTCACCCCATGAGCGTAACGATAACCAACGTCTCGGACGGCAGTCCTGTCGAAGGCACGTCCGTCCGCTGGACCATAACCGATGACGAGCCGGACGCCCGGTTTGCAAACGCGGAGGAAGACAGCAACGTCATCACAACCACAACCGACTCCTCCGGACAGGCTTCCGTCACTCTTGAGCAGGTAGATCCGCTCTTGGGTGACAACAGCGTATTCATTGAAGTGCTGGAGCCGGGCGGCAAGACCATGTTCTCGCAAAGCATGCGGAAGCGGTGGGCCCAGGCAATTCTGGATGTAGAGGCAACCGGCTCCGAACAGATTGGCCTGCTTGACAACGCAATGTACACCATCACGGTGACCAATACCGGTAACTTCGATGCAACGAATACTGAGCTTACCGCCACACTGCCCGATGGCTTGGCCTTTGTGTCCGCCACAGACGGAGGCACCGCCACGGACGAAGAAACCACCACGGACGATGGTACAGAGAGCGAATCCGTCGTAACCTGGGAGCTTGGCACTATCGCAATCGACGGCTCCATGTCGGTTGATCTGACAGCCCAGGGCACCAGCGTAGGCGAACAGACAATCACGTACCAGGCGAAGTCTTCCGAGGGCCTCGGCGATGAAGACACCACTGTAACGGAAGTCATAAGAGGCGGTTTGGAAGTCACCAAGACCGGCCCTGAGCAGGCTAACATCAATGACAACCTCACCTACACCATTGAGGTGACCGGTACGGGCACTGGTGCAAGCACGGGCATCCAATTGGTGGACACCATACCGTCAGGCATGAGCTTAGTCTCATCCGACCCGGAGGGCATTCGGGTTGACAACGAGTTGACGATTGATCTGGGTACGTTGAACCCGGACGATACGAGATCGGTCTCAGTGGTTCTGCAGGCGAACCAGACTGGCGACTGGACCAACCAAGTGACTGTGTCCTCCACAGAAGGCGCCACGGCCAGCGCCGAGGCCACTACCACGGTCGTCCAGCCAGCGCTGTCCATCACCAAGATCGGGCCAGAAACGGCTCTGATAAATGAGATATTTGCCTACACCATAACGGTCTCCAACACCGGCACCGGTGTCGCCGATAACACAACCGTAACCGACACCCTGCCTGTTGGTACGGAGCATGTCGGCAGCCTCCCGGCCGGTACCGTCTCAGAAGACGGCGGCACGGTGACTTGGAACATCGGCAGTCTGGATCCCGACGTCTTGTCCACCATCACGCTGACGCTCAGGGGGACAACGGCAGGCGCCAAGGTGAACACTGCGTCCGCCACCGCCGACGGGGTTGACACGGTGCCTCAGGCCCAGGCAACCACCACGGTCCTGGTACCCGCCATAACGGTCGAAAAGGTCGGTCGCACGGCGCTCTTCGTGGGTAACCAGGCAACCTACACTCTGACCGCCACCAACACCGGTGAGGCGCCGTTGACCAACGTGACAATCACCGACACGATCGCAACCGGCATGTCCTACGTGGAGTCCAGCCCCGAGGGCACCCTATCCGAGGACGGCGACGCCGTAACTTGGTCGGTTGGGAACCTGGCAGTCGACGGCGAGGCCACGGTCACCGTGACGCTGCAAGGCGATGAGGTGGGAACGATGGTCAACACAGCCAACACCACCTCTACCGAAGGCGTCAGCGACGAGGCCGAACTGAATATCGTGATACTGGCTGCGACTGGCGCCACCATCCAAATCACCGACTCCGTCGATCCGATCAGGGAAGGTGAGGAGGTTACCTTCACGGTGGTCGTGAGCAACCAGGGTAGGTCGCCGATGACCGAAGTGAGTGTGGCCGTTGAAGTGCCGGCTCAGTTCACCATCGATTCCACGTCGGACGACACCAAGGCGACGATAGACGCCGAGACCTCGACGGTGACCTACAACCACGGTGAGGAACTGGCTACGGGTGATGACTTCAGCTTCACCGTCACGGTGACGGCGAACGACCTGCCAGAGGGCCAGATCAGGCAGGACACGGTTACCACTGCCACCCTGACCTACGCAGAATTCACTGCGGAAGTCGGCAGCGACGAAGGCACGACAGTGATCGAGGAGTAGCAGCTCTCGGCCAGTGCCGATTGGATCATCAAGTAGCCGGCGAGTGATAAACCCGCCGGCTACTGCTTTATGTGACTCACATGCCGACGCTGGACGCCTGATCTGAGAGCGCATTCCCTGGCTTCACTCGCGCTGCTGCCGCACGGCGCACTGCAAGGGACGGTACGGGAGGCCTGGAAGTGAGCAGCAATGACCCTGCTGAAGTCGCAGGGGCTACGATGTGGTCGGCGTTACTATGAAGCCGTGGAGCGACGCTGGCCGGACTCTCGGGCGGGCACGCGATTCTGCATCCATCGACGACGTGGAGTATGCACGCCGCGTGTGCCAGATCATCGACGCACCGCACTACGTGATGAGCTTAGAATGAGTCCCGGGCCCACTTCATCGACTACTTCGCCAGCGAGTACAGGCGAGAGCGCACTCCCCCATCCCTGCTTGGCCTGCAACGACAAGATCAAGTTCGACTTCCTGATGCAATGGGCGAACGCGCTCGGCGTGGAGTAAGTGACAACCGGGCACTATGCCAGGATAAGCCTGCGTGGACAAGGGGAAAGGGGCGGTTCGCGAACCGCCCCTACGGTGTTCCCACTACGTGTATCGCTCTAGTACCACTCTTTGTAGTAGGTCTGGTAGTTGATGAATGGCGGACGGGCGGCATGGGGTATGGGCAGCACAACGGGACCGGCTTCCCGCGAGGGTAGGTAGACGGTAGCGGTGCCGGGGGTGCTGACCTCGCCGACCTGGTTGCGCCCTTCAATGTTGATGCCAACGGCGTAGTATTCGCGTTTGCCGGGCGCGCCACCCTGCTCGTCGGCGCCTTCCTGGACCTCTTTGAACTTCTTGACCACTTCGCCGGTGTAGTAGGTGGTGTCGCCGTAGTAGACGGGCTTGCGGATGGCGGTGTACTGGCGGCGTATGAAACCTTCGTCGCCCATCCAGTCGCTGAGGAGCCGGTTGGGTATCTGGACGCGCTGCACGCCGCCGTCGAAGGGGGCGGGCTGGGCGCGGTAGGCGGCCATGAGGGCGTCTTCGTGCTCGTCGGCTGGAGACCATGGCCAGCGAGTAGCGGGGTGGACGACTGCCTGTCCTCCGCCTGCGCCGCCGCGGTTCTCTCTAAGCTGGCGGAACTTCGACTCGAAGGCTAGCTCATCGCCGGGGCCTTCCGCCGAGCCGTGGACGGTCTCGCCGACTACGCGGGGTGCGCCGTAGTCCTGCAGGGTCCAGGGCGGGATAATCATTGGGCCGAGCTTCTCGCCTATCTCCACGTCTTCCCAGTAGAGAGTATCGGAACCGCGGCGCTTCACGTTCTCCACTTCTTCCATCAAGCGCTGGATATCCTCCTGGGAGTAGCTGGAGACGTTGCGGTCGTAGAGCAGCTTTTCGCCGAGCCGCTCTACGGGCATGGTGCGCGACGTGCCCATGGTCTCGATGGGGACCATAATGAGAGTGCCGGAGCACTTGGCGGGAAGGTCGCCGTGGTCGTCCCAGAAGAGGAGCTCCGAGATGAAGAACAGGAGGTTTCCCCGGGAGCCGGGCTTTTCGATGAGCTCCTTGGTGACCATGGAGGAGCTGAACTTGGAGCCGATGCGGAGTACGTCGAAGAACTCCCAGGCAGTGCCGGAGAAGAAGTTAGCGACGGGATAGCCGCCGGGCCGCTCCTTGCCCGCCTCTCCGGACTGTGCGCCGTGGGCGGTGATGCCGCGAACCATGGAAAGGAAGGGGCCGGGTATGGTGAGGCAGCCGTACTTGCTGCTCTTGGCGTAGGCTGGGTCCGTGTAGAGAGGGTTGTCCTCTCCGATGGTGCGCACGTAGTTGCGAATGGTGCGTGCGTCCAGCCGGATGGCGCATTCGTAAGGCGGGCCGTCCTGTCGATACGGAGACGGAGAACCGGGCGGCAGGCTTTCCGTGGTCTCCTCACCGAGCATTTCACGGGAACGTTCCAGGAACTCTTGGATGGCTTCTTCAAAGGTCTGAGTAGACATGGTATCAACCTCCCTTGGGATGATGGCGCAATTCTACGAACGGGCTTGTCAGGGGTCAAGTGTTGGGGGTGTGTAACGTCAGAACGCTTTGGATATACTGAGTAGTATTAAAGTAGCTAGGCAGTTTGGAGCAGTGCAGGATGTTCAAGCGAGACCCAAAGGGTAGATTCTCGTCTAGAGAACAAGGCTCTTTATTCTGGAAGAAATCATACTGGCGCTTTCAGAGCGGCAGGTCCCAAGCAGAAGAGGAACTGGACAACAAGACGTACAGTGGCTTAATGGAGCGCCAGCAGCAAAGGCCTGTGACGGTTATGACCGATCCGCTCAGCAACAAGACGTGGTGGATGTTCAAAGACGAGTTTTACTGGGAAGACGAACAGGTCTCAGTTAGAGAGGTGGCCATTCTTATTGTTGACAACATAAAGCAGAGGAGAAAGAGAGTAGAAAGAGCGGCCGCCCGCATAAACCAGGGCAGTTCAAGATTGACCAGACGCAGACAACCGATACCAGACGATGTAAAGGTGAACGTCTGGCAGCGCGATAGAGGCCGGTGCGTCAAATGCGGCAGCCAAGAATCCCTTGAGTTCGATCACATCATCCCCCTGTCCAAAGGAGGGGGCAACACTACACGCAACATCCAGTTGCTCTGTGAAAAATGCAACCGCGAAAAAGCTGGGAACTTAGCTTGATACTCTCGTACCTACCGTATAAGAAGCCCCCAGTTCTGGGGGCTTCTTATTAGTACCAGTCTTTGTAGAAGGTGTTGTAGGGGACGAACGGCGGCCTTCCCTGGTGCGGCACGGGCAACTGCACCGGCCCGGCCTCCCGCGAGGGGAGGTAGACGGTGGCGGTGCCGACAAGCTGGGCCTCGCCGACCTGGTTGGTGCCGCTGATCCTGATGCCCACGGCGTGATATTCGGCCTGTCCCGGCGTGCCGCCGGGCGTGTCGTCGCCGGTCTGGGTCTCGGTGAACTTCTTGACCACTTCGCCATGGTAGAAACAGGCGTCGGCGTAGAACACTGGGCGTCGCATACCGGTATACATGCGGCGGATGAAGCCGTCGTCGCCCATCCAGTCGCGGAGCAGCTTCTGCGGTATCTGTACGCGCTGCACGCCGCTGTCGAAGGGGCCAGGCAGGCCGCGGTAGGGGGCGAGGAGGGCGTCGTCGTGCTCGATGCCCTTGGAGTTCCAGGGCCAGCGGGTCACCGGGTTGTAGCGCATCTCGTTCCATTTTCTGGCGTTGCGGTAGGCGGGCTCGAAGGCTATAGCGTCGCCGGAACCGTCCTCGCCGCGGGTGGTGCATGAGCTGACGATGCCGGGCGCCATGTGGTCCTGGTGGCTCCAGGGCGGCAGCACCATGGGGCCGAGCTTCTCTCCGACCTCTACGTCTTCCCAGAACAGGGTATCGTCGCCGCGGCGGGGCTGCTCTGTGAGCTCAGCCAGCACCTTCTGCAGTTCGTCGCTGCTGTACTCGTAGGTGCCCCGCTCGTAGAGCATCTTCTCGCCAAGCCGCTCAACGTCCATGGTGCGGGTGGCGCCCATGGACTCCTGCGGAACCATGGTCAGGGTGCCGTAGCACTTGGCGGGGAGGTCTCCGTGGTAGTCCCAGTACATGAGCTCCGTGACCAGGAAGTAGAGGGTGCCCCGGGAGCCTATCTTCTCCACGATCTCCTTGGTCTTCTTGGAGGAACGGAAGCGTGCGCCAAGCCTGACGACATCATAGAACTCCCAAGCGGTGCCGGAGAAGAAGTTGGCCACGGGATAGCCGCCTTCGCGACGCGCGCCGTGCACGGCGGGGTAGCGCACCAGGGCAAGGGCGTTGCCCGGCGCTATCTGCGTGCCGTATCGGGTGTTCTTGCCGTAGTTAGGGTTGGTGTATAGGGGATTGTCGTCGCCTATGCTGAGGGCGTAGCTGCTTATGGTCTTGGAGTCGAACTTGAAGGCGGACTCGTAGTGGGGGCCGTCCTGTTCGTATGGAGAAGGAAGCAGCGGCGGGAGGTTTTCCTGTGACTCCTCGTCGATCTGGTCCCGTGTGCGGTCTAGGAACTCCTGTACTGCCTCTTCAAAGGTCTGTGTGGTGGTCATTGTCAACCTCCCTGTGGTCTGTGCGATGGGTTCTGGCTGGATGATATAGGGGTACGGGCAAACGGGCAAGGGGGGAGGCGGCGAGGGCCACGTCGATCGTGATTGTGGGGGCTGTTTCGGATCGAATTGTTTCAGACGTTATGTCAACTAGCAAGGCTAAAACGGGCCTAAAATTTTTTGGGTGTGAGAAACAAATCTCCTTCGGCAAGCTCAGGACAGGCTCTCCGTCATGGATGCGACTGTTGTAGTTGTTGAGGGCCGGTAGTTTAGGGGCAGTGTTCATGGATACAGGATACGGGGAGGGTGGTGGTGTGGGGAAGGGGTGTGTGGCAGGGGGTGGATGGGCAAACTGGCAATGGGCAAGGCCGAGGTGTTTTGCGAGCAATGGAGGGCGGTTCGCGAACCGCCCCTACAAGTTCGCGATGAGCCCGTTCGTGGTGAGCCCTTCGGCTACGCTCAGGACAGGCCTGTCGGACCACGCCGGGGGGATGCGCCCTTCCCTTCGGCAGGCTCAGGATAAACTCTAAGCTCAGGGCGAACGGATACCAAAGCCCGCTCAGGGTGAGCGGAACCCCGTCCCCGCCCCTGGGTTCCCGACTGCTCGGGAACGACGAGAAAGGGGGTGGGACGGTGTGGGGGACTACAGGGCACAAAATGACGATTGACGTACAACGTACATGGTGATATGTTGTTCGGGCATGATACTCAGCTATCGGGACCGTCGGACAGAACGCTTTGCCGCGGGGGAGTTTGTACGGGAGTTTCAAGCATTTGAAACGCAGGCGGAAAGACGTCTGGCTATCCTGAACGCGGCGCCGTCCTTAAGAACCCTGGCTGGACTGCCCGGCAATCGATTGGAGGCCCTGCGAGGTGACAGGGATGGGCAGTATTCGATACGCATCAATCGCCGGTGGCGCATCTGTTTCGTATGGGATGACGGGCCGGGGCCAACCGACGTTGAGATTGTGGATTATCACTAGAGATGGGGGACATTGTGACGTTTAGGAGAGTGGTTAGACCAGGTGACGTTCTGAAGGATGAGCTGGCGGAGATGGGAGTCACGCCAACGGCGTTCGCCAGGGAGATCGACGTGCCGCCCAATCGAATCAGCCAGATCATCGCGGGCAAGCGCTCTATCACCGGGGATACGGCGCTGCGCTTCGGCCACTGGTTTGGTGTCGACCCGCAGTTCTGGCTGAATCTCCAGACGCAGCATGATCTGGCGCTTGCAGAACGGCAGGCGGGCGACAGGGTGCGGGAACTGCCGACGGCGGCTGGCCGGTAGATGCTTCCCCTAGCCCCGGCCCGGCAGACGGGCAAGCGGGTGAGTCTGCTGCTCCACCCCTGGATACCCGCCGTCGCAGGTATGACGGTTGGGGGGTGATGAGTGGGGGTGGCGCCACCCCGCCGCCGGATTGCTTCGTTCCTCGCAACGACGAAATGGGGCGCTCATCTGGTTTCCTTCGGCTAGGTTCAGGATGAGCGGCCAACGCCCGGAGGCGGCGCGACGCCGGTGGGCGTGATGGTGATCTCTTCCTGTTCTGGGAAGGTGGTTTTGCGTCGTATGGAGGGGAAGAAAGCGATGACGCCAAGCATACAGACCAGCCCGGCGATGCAGTTGATGGTGACGGCTGTGGGAGCGCCCCAGGCCTGGGACATTGCGCCGGTGAGCAGAAAGCCGATGGGGGCGGCGCCGACGGCCACCATGTTAACCCCCATGGAGCGCCCCCTCATCTCCGGCGGCGCGCCGAGCAGCATGAGCACCGGCTGCATAACGGTGAATCCGGCGAAGGATAACCCGGAGGCCAGCAGCATGGTGAGCGACAAGGCATAGCTGGTCGACTGGGCAAAGCCGAGGACTGCCACGGCGGCAAAGGCGGTGCCGAAGGCGTAGATCATGCCCGGCCCCCTGATGCTGCGGCGGGAGGCCAGGAACAGGGC
>DAOUKI010000046.1:0-15717 GCA_034421495.1 Dehalococcoidia bacterium
TCATTCTGGCTCCGGGTACAGCTACAAGCAAAGGAACCGCCAAAACACAGGAGACAGCCGACAAGCCGTCGGAAAAAGCCGAGCTTGTCAGTCTCTAGTTCTTAGAGGAACAGGATGCCGAAACTCAAAACACACAAAGGCGCAAAGGCTCGCTTCCGCTACTCAGGCGGCGGCAAAGCGTTGCGTATGAAGGGCTTGAGCAGCCACTTGCGGCGCAAGAAGTCCAAGCGTTCCCGCCGCATGTTCGATGACACCGTGCCCGTAAGCAAGGCGGACAAGCCCAAGTTGCGCCGCCTCATTCCATACGCTAAATAAGGACGGCCTGGATACCTGGACGTGACCTGCATTCAAAGGAGACATCTTGGCTAGAGTCAAACGCGGTGTGACCAAGCACCGGCGACGCGCTAAAGTTCTTGCCCTCACCAAGGGGCACAAGGGAGTACGGCACCGCCTGTACAGGAGGGCCAAAGAGTCGCTCACCAAGGCCATGGCCTACACTTATGCTCACCGCAGAGAGCGCAAGGGCGACTTCCGCCGCCTCTGGATACTGCGTATAAGCGCCGCTGCCCGGGAGGAAGGACTGAACTACAATACGTTCATTCACGGCCTCAAGCTGGCCAGCGTGGAAGTAGACCGGAAGATGCTGGCGGACATCGCCGTCAAGGATCGGGCGGCTTTTTCGCAACTGGCGACCACTGCCAAGCAACACCTGGCCGCTTAGCCGGCGGGCGCAAGCGCAGAAGGGCAGCGTTGCCGGAGGCCGGTTAGGAAACGGGCTCAGACGGAGGGGTTTCCATCACTATCCCGTAGAATCTATCCCCGGCTAGAATCCTGTAAATCGTGTCAGGAGTTGGGTCTCTTGGGTTGGTGGGGTCCGTCCACCTTTCTTGCAGCTCTTCCAGGATTTCTTCCACGGAGAGCGGTCCATCCCGGTGGCTCAGCAGGATGCGGAACACCGCCTCCATGATAGGCATGCCGTGCGTTATGTAGTCCATCTGCTTGGAGCAGTGCTCAGCTACGCGCTTCAAGTGATCCCTGGCTTTTATGCTCAGCCCCTGGTCCGACTCGTTGATCAGCGTTGCCCAGCATAAGGGGCAACGCCTGTCCCGCAGTAGCAAACCCATGGAGCGTCCCAGGGATTCCAATCTTCCCGGGTCCACCTTGAAGGTTGCTGCTAGGTATCTAGAGTCTTGTTCTTCTTCCTGATCTAAGACCACGTTCATCCCCCCGTGTTAGCTGATTATTCTTTGTCCCAGTCCAGCATCTGGACTTGCACGACCCGGCCTTTCTCCATTATCTCCAAGTCCTCAGGGCAGATGGCAAGTCCGTTTGCCCTAGCCATGGAGGTCAGAATATTCGATCCTTGAGGCCCCGTAAGGCGTGCGTAGTAGGTCTGGTCTCTTTTACTCACTATGGCCCTGGCGTACACGCGGCGTCCGTCGTTGTTGATGATGGGGTCCTCCAACACGGCTTCCACCGTGGGCTTTTCCAGGTTTGTGCGGCCCATCATCTTCAATACAGCCGGCCGGCCCAACTGTTCAAACGCCACCATGGCGCTGGCCGGATTTCCGGGCAGGCCAAGGTGCGGCACTTTGCGCCCACCGGGGCCCCTCAGCGTTCCGAACGCTATCGGTTTGGCTGGTCGCATTCTAACCGACCAGAAGGCTATTTCGCCATGTTCAGCCAGGACGTCCTTGACCATGTCGTAGTCACCCTTGGAAACCCCCGCCGACGTGATCAACATGTCCGCCTCCAGCCCTCGCGCCAGCGCTTCACTCATGGAATCCATGTTGTCCCTAGCTATTCCCAGTACCCGGGGCGCCCCTCCATACCGTTTGACCAGCGCCGCTATGCTGTAGCTGTTGCTATTGTATATCTTTCCCGCCTCCGGTTCCTGCCCGGGCTCCAGCAACTCGTCGCCCGTGGCCAGCACGGCTACCACCGGGCGACGCACGACCTTGACAGACCCGTATCCCAACGATGCCAGCACTCCAATTTCGCTGGCTCTGAGCACCGTACCTTTGGCCAGGGTCTCTTCACCCTTAGCGACGTCTTCCGCCGCCCTGCGCACAAATTCGCCCCTGGGAACCTCTTTCCTCACCATGACCTCGTCGATGGGACGGCCCGCGGCGCTCCGTTCCACTTCATCGGTCTCTTCAAAAGGGACCACGGTATCCGCGCCGGGCGGTATGGGCGCTCCGGTCATTATCCGTATCGCCGTGCCTTCGCTGACAGTGGTATTTGGGATCTGGCCCGCGGCCACGTAGCCCGTGACCCTGAGCAGTCTGCTTGTCTGAGGAGTTGCGCCTTCTATATCCGCGTGACGCACCGCGTAACCGTCCATCGCCGAGTTGTCCAAGGGCGGTATGTCGAAGCTGGCTACGGCGTCCTCCGCCAGTACCTGCCCCTGCGCTTCCAGCAGAGGCACGTCCTCAGCGTCCAAAACGGGCGTCAGCGCCAGGACTTTGTCCCTAGCTTCCTCGACAGAGAGCATATCCTCTGAATGGCTATGCATGTGTTCTCCAGTAGTCATCACACCTTCGTGAGGCTATCCGCGCAGTTCAGCGCCCGTCTCTTCTGCAAGCTGTCTCATAATCTGTTCCTGCGCCGCCGATACAGCCTCTGCCGTGAGGGTTTTTCGTTTTGATTGGAAGTTTATACGCACGGCGATGGATCGCTTGCCCTCGGGCACTCCCTTGCCCGTGTATACGTCGAATATGGTAACGGTATCCACAAGGTTATGCTTTTCAATCAGCGACTCCAGCTTTGCTGCCGGCACGTGAGAGTCTACGACAAGCGCCAGGTCGCGGTACGAGCCGGGGAATCTGGGCAGCGATGCGAAGCGCAGCATATCCTCCGGCAACAGGGGCAGCAGCTTTGCCAGGTCTACCTCGAACATGGCTACGGCGCCCGACGATATGCCGAACCCCTCCTGTACTTCAGGCTTGACCTCTCCCACTACGCCCACCTGCTCGCCGTCAACGGTGATGGAGGCCGTTCTGCCCGGATGAAGCAGCGGGTCTTGAACTGCAGCATACTCTTCCTGCACGTCCAGTCCAGACATCAACGCTTGTACCACCCCTTTGGCATCAAAGAAGTCCACCTTGCCACCCTGGTCTGTCCACGATAGCGGCGTCCGGTCTCCCCAGACTACGCCCACCGCGAGCTCACGTTCTTCCGGTAACCCGTCCCGGACAGGCAGGTATACGCGCCCCACTTCGAACAGCCGTATGCTCTGCTGGCCGTATCTCTGGTTCATCTCCAGGGTGGAGAGCAGGCTGCCCCGCAATGATGTTCTCAGGTATTGTTGCTCCGGAGACATGGGGTTCCGCAGCGTCAAAGGTTCCACCTCTCCCAGCGCCTCGGCATTTTCCAAGGTCCCGTGGCTGGTCAGCGCATATGAAATCACCTCTTGCAGACCCGTTTCCACTAGCAGGTCCTTGACCCTTTCCCTAAGCTCCCTCTCCGGCTGTCTGTGGTGTTGAGGGATGCTCGTGCCCAGGAACGTTGTGGGTATCGCATCGTATCCCGTCGTCCGCGCCAGCTCTTCAACCAGGTCGTCCTCAATCGATATGTCGCTGCGCCAGTAGGGGGGCTTTACCTCCAACACGTCCTGCCCTTTGGATTGGAAGGTAAAGCCCAGTGAACCCAGCACTCGTTCGGTGTCTTCCAGAGAGAACCTGACCCCAAGCACCTTTTCGACCCTGTCCAGCGAAAACCGGACCGTTGCGGAGTCCGCTTTCCCCGGGTACGCGTCGGCGATTCCTTTGGATACCTGCCCGCCCGCTATCTGCTGGATCAGCTGCGTAGCCCTCCTCAGCGCTACGGGCGCAAGCTTAGGGTTCAAGCCTCGCTCGAACCTGTAGGAGGCCTCGGTCCTCATCTGCAGCGCCGACGCGGTGCGGCGTATGCTCGTGGGATTGAAGTTCGCCGACTCCAGCAGCACATTGCGCGTTTTCTGGGTTACCTCAGTCTCGGCGCCGCCCATCACCCCGGCGATTGCCACCGCCTTTTCGGCGTCGGCGATTGCCAGCATCTCCGCCGTCAGCTTGCGCTGCTCACCGTCTATGCTGGTCAGGGTCTCCCCAGCATTGGCCCGTCGCACGCGTATGACGCCTTCCCCAAGCGTATCGAAGTCGAAAGCGTGCAGGGGCTGGCCGTATTCCAGCATCACGTAGTTGGTAATGTCCACCAGGTTGTTGATGGGGCGCTGGCCCGCTTTGACTAGGCGGTCTTGCAACCACTGCGGCGACGGTTCCACCTTCACGCCCTTGATCAGGCTTGCCGTATATCTCGGTGCAAGGTCAGGGTCGTCGATGAACACCTTGACCTCCTGCTCGATTGCAGGTTCCACCTCCGGATAGGAGACGTTGGGCTCACGCACTCCGCTGCCGCTGAGCGCTGCCGCTTCATAGGCCACGCCGAGCATTGACAGCCAGTCGGGTCTGTTGGGGGTGACTTCGGTGTTCAGCACGGTATCGCCCAGGTATTCGGCCAGTGGGGTGCCCACGGGCGCGTCGTCGTCGAGGACAAGTATGCCATCGTGGTCCTCACCCAGCCCCAGTTCGCGCTCCGAGCAGACCATGCCCCGCGACGCGACGCCCCGGATGTTGGCCTCTTTCAGCTTCTCCAGCTTGCCCGACTGCGGGTTGATGAGCTGCGCCCCCAAACCGGCAAACGCTATCTTCTGTCCTTCAGCCAGGTTGGGACCGCCGCAAACTACCGTGATTCGCTCGTTTCCCAGGTCTACCGTGGCCAGCTTGAGCCGGTCGGCGTTGGGGTGCTGTTCGGCTTTCACAACCAGGCCGACGGAGATGTTGTCCCATTGCTCGCCTATGACTTCGATATCGCCGGTCTCCAGTCCGGCCATTGTCAAACGGTGCGCCAGCTCCTTTGCCGGCAGGGCCACGTCCACGTATTCTTTGAGCCAGGATATTGGTATCTTCATGAGTTAGGCTACACAGGGTGTTCGAACCGACATTATACTTACCCTGATTGATTTCGTCAGCAGGGGGCGTGGTGAACTTGTGAATTACAGGACTCTGGGCAGAACGGGGCTTTGCGTATCCGAGGTTGGCTTTGGCTGCGGCAACGTGGGAGGACTGATGGTGCGCGGTTCCTTCCAAGAGCAGTTGGAGGGGGTGCAGCGCGCCCTCGACCTTGGCGTCAACTACTTCGATACCGCGCCGAGCTACGGGGACGGGCTTTCCGAGACCAACCTTGGCCGTGTGCTCGACCACCTCAAGCCCCAGGCCTGGGTTGCCACGAAAGTGAACCTGCGCCACGGCCTGGACGATATCAAGGGCGCGGCACGTCGCTCCTTGGAAGAAAGCCTGAAGCGCCTGGGCCGCGACTCCGTAGACATCTTCCAGCTCCACGACGGCATCACAATGCAACGCGGCGGCGGCATCAGCGGCGAGACCATAGGAATCGACGACGTTTTGGGCAAGGACGGCGTGGCCGATGCCTTCGACGGTCTGCGTTCGGAGGGGCTCATCCGGTTCAGCGGCTTTACCGGCAACGGCGACACCGGCGCGCTGCACAAGGCGGTGGACAGCGGCCGCTTCGACGTTGTGCAGGCCTACTACAATATGCTCAACCCAAGCGCCGGTGTGTCGGTTCCTGCAGGGTTCGTTGGCCATGACTTCCGCCATCTCATCGACCGCGCCGCGGGGCATGAGATGGGCGTTGTGGTGATTCGCGTCATGGCGGCCGGGGCGCTGGGCGGAGCTTCGGCGCGGCAGGGACTCGCCTCTTCCACCATCGGCAGTCCCATGGTCACCGACTCCGCCTACGACGCCGATGAAGAGCGCGCCTCCAAGCTCGACTTTCTAGTCTCCGGCGATATCCGGTCTCGTCCCCAGGCCGCGGTGCGCTTTGCGCTCATGCACACGGGCGTATCCACCGTGCTCGTCGGATTTTCCAGCCGGGCCCAGGTAGAGGAATGCGCGTCCGCCTCTGAAAAACGTCCCATTCCGCATGAGGCGGTAGCCAAGCTTCACCGGCTCTGGGCTAGCGATTTCGGCAGGTCTTAGCAGTTACCCCAAGCTCCAGGAGGCACAACATGGCAGACATCCTTATCACCGGCGGCACGGTCATCACCATGGACCCGCAGCGCAGGGTCATAGAGGACGGCGCGGTGGCCATCAAAGCCGATCGCATTGTTGCGGTGGGCACGCGGCAGGAGGTGGAGGACGCACACAACGCCGATCGCGTCATCCAGGCTCAGCGCAAGGTAATCATGCCCGGCCTCATCGACGGTCACGGTCACGCCGGTCACGCCCTGGTCAAGACCTTGGGCCACGGGCCCGCCGGTATGTGGTCCAACACCGCCGACTATATCTATGCGGAGGGCACGGACGAGGAGTTCTGGCACGCCGAGGCGCTCCTGGCCTCTCTTGACCGGTTGAAGAACGGCACCACCTGCGGGGTCACCTACTTTGGCGGCGGCACCATGGTTATGCGCGCGGACGACCCGGTCTACGCCGACCGCCACTGCGAGGCGGTTGGGCAGCTGGGCATCCGCGAGTTCCTTGCCGTCGGGCCCAGTAACCCTCCATATCCCAGGCGGTACGCTCGTTGGGACAACGGCAACAGCCAGACCTATATGGTCGACTTCGAGCGGTACATGCGGACCACCGAGGAGATCATCCGTCGCTGGCATGGAGAAGCTGGTGGACGCATCCACGTCTCGGTGATGTCTGCTACACAGAACCCGGCGCGCTCTCCCTACAAGGAGACGCCGCTGGAAGAGCTCAAGGCCGAGGCCCGCGCCGTCAAGGACCTCGCCGAGAAGTACGGCCTGATATTGACGCAGGACGGCCACGATACGGGGACGGTCAAGTTTGCCCACGAGCAACTTGGCATCCTTGGGCCGGACGTGCTGCTGTCGCATTCCACGGGACTCACGGAGGAGGAGGTGCGTATCTGCGCCGAGACGGATACCAGGATTGCCCACAACCCAAGCTCCGGCAACTCCTATCCGTCGCGCTGTCCCGTGCCGCAGCTTCTGGACGCCGGGGTCACCGTGGCGCTGGGTTCCGACGCAGCCGGGCCGGACATGAACTACGATATGTTCCGCCACATGTACGTCTGCATGCGCCAGCACCGCGCCGAGTACCGCGACGGTGCCTACATGCCCCCCGGCAAGGTGCTGGAAATGGCGACCATAGACGCGGCTCATGCACTGGGCTTGGACGACCAGATTGGGTCGTTGGAAGCGGGCAAGAAGGCCGACGTAATCCTGGTGGATATGAACAAGCCGCACCTTTACCCCCTGAACATGCCGGTGCATCGCGTGGTTGGCTTTGCCAATGGTCAGGACGTGGACACCGTGATAGTAGACGGCCGGGTGCTGATGCAGGGCAGAGTGGTGTCGGCGGTGGATGAGGAGGCCGTCCTGCAGCGAGCCCAAGCCGCCAGCGAGGCGATGCTGGATCGTACCGGCCTGCGTTCCCGCCTGGGAGTCCAGGAAGGCTGGGGACACAGCAGGTATCCGTCTTGACGGGTAGCTGTTGGATAGCGCTCCAGGGCTTTGGGTCTATTTTGGACCGATTCGTTTCAGACGTTATGTCAACTAGCAAAGCTAAAACGGGCCGAAAATTTTTTGGGTGTGAGAAACAAATCCGAAAGTCGTCACGGATGCGACTATTGTCGTCTGGAGAGAAAGCCGGCGCAGAGCCGACGCTGACAGGGGGTAGTTTGCCGGTAGTGTTCATAGATAGAGGATAGGGCAGAGTGCGGTAGTGGGGAAGTGGCTGGTGGCAGGCGGGAGGGGGATAGGACCCGGCCTGCGCTCCCGTCTGGAAATTTAGGAAGAGTTGTGGGGGCATAGCAGGTATCCGGGTGATGGATAGGAGGTGACGTGGTATGACTGAGATCAAGATTCGCTCCGCCGAACTGGCTGACTATGAGGCCATTCATAAAGTATGGACCAGTCCTATAGTGATGCGGGAAACCCTGGGAATCCCCTATGTTTCACTGGATGCGACTAGGAAGCAACTGGAAAACCTGCCACCAATTGAACAGTTGCTTGTTGCCGAAGTCGATGGTCAGGTAGTCGGAATTCTGGGACTTCATGTAAGGCGAAACCGCATGTCTCACATGGCCGGGCTGGGCATGGGCGTTCGAGACGATCACCAGGACTCCGGCATAGGCACCAGGCTGATGGAGGCCGCCTTGGAGTTGGCGTTCAAATGGTTGAACCTGCGACGGATTGAGCTACATGTGTACACTGACAACACCAGGGCTATCCATCTCTACGAGAAATTTGGGTTCTCTATTGAAGGGACGCACAAGGCATTTGCTTTCCGTGACGGAGCCTACGTAGATGCCTATTCCATGGCGCTTTTGAGGGAAGATTGAGTGGTCGGCGTTCAAGGCCGCTTCAAGCAAGGTGAAACAAAGACTGATGAAGTACGGTGAAATGACGTTCGAGGAGATAAAGAATGCCGCCTCGAAAGGGTGGATGGTGATTCTGCCTGTGGGTTGCACCGAGCAGCAAGGGCCGCATTTAGCTGTTGATTGGGATACCTGGTTTGCTGAAAGGGTTTGCGTGGACGCCTCTGAACGTGCCCAGCGCATACATGAAGTCCACTCGCTCGTGCTTCCAGCCCTGCCTTTCGGCCCTACTCCGGAGCACAGGAATTTCGGTAGCGGATACGTGGACATACCAAACGACCTTCATGAAGCGCTTGTTTTCCAGACGCTGAAATAAATGGTAGACCAGGGTTTCACCAAGATGGTCGTGTGGAGAGGTTGCGGGGGACACGATCTGCGTCAAGCGGTGGCGCAGTTCAATGCAGATTTTGATGGCAGAGCACGGGCATACTTACCCGCTCACCCATTTAACGAGATATGGCATCGCGTGGGAGACCCCGCAGTTCCGGGAGGCCATGCCGACAGCTTCGCCACCTCCATAGCGATGTACCTCAGACCCACAGCAGTCATTGAAGGGAAGATACCCCAGAAGTCCAGCAGGCCGGTCAATTGGAACGACTCAGAGCTGGACTTTGCACGGTATTCGGATACAGGAGTCGTGGGAGATGCTTCTCACGCCACCATAGAGCTGGGACAGAGGCTATGGGAGGCTGTACTGGATGAAGTCAGCGCCATGATTCGAGATATACACTCAGGGGCGGAGAATGAGCTTCTCAACAGCAGTGACCCGCTTCACTTCCTGAGATATGGTTCACGGTCCCATAACTAGGGTGCGACCCCTGTCGGAAACCTTGGAACCGCGATTCACGAACTGTTCAAGTTATGACCTAATCAGGCAATAGATGAGAAGAAGCAAGTGGTAAGAGGACCTAATAGGTAGCGGAAATGCCAGAGTTCTTAATCATCGCGATTTTGGTAGTAATTGGCATCGCGGTTAACTACGTGGTGCTCCGTAAAGCATGGCGAGAAGAGGGGTTAACAAAGCAGGACGTCCTAAGGGGAATCAAGCATGGCATTGTCCACTACCTAGTCTTGGTGGGCGCATTTATGGCGAACCTTATCTTGCTGATAGTGCTCGTTGTGGGGATAGTAGCTGTGACTGCATGGTGCTACCTGGTCTAATTCAGAGGCTGGGCTAAACAGGTATAAAATTCCCCGAAAAGGGACTTGCCCGCAATCTCTCACTCATATGGTTCGACAAGCTCACCATGAGCGGGGACGGAGGCCACTCCGCTAGATTCTTCGTTCCTCGCATGGGGGACGGAGATGGATTCCCGTGTCAAGCAGGGGAAGGACGGATGCTTTGGATGCTTCGTCGGCGGGAGGTGGTTTGAATGCCAACCTGTCTTACCGACTCCTCAGCATGACAGTTGGGGGGACTACACTACCCCTTCTTGCAGACAAGCGCTAGAAATTCGGGGATCCTGAACGCGTCGTTCTGCCGCTCATTGTCCCGCCAGGACTCCGGCGGTTCAGGTTCGATAACCCTTGTGACCTGGAAGCCAACCGAGATCAGCGAATTCATGATGTCGCCTAGAGTTCGGTGCCAGGTAACGGCCGGTTCCATACCTGAATCTGAGCGCCATTGAGAAAGAAACGGCTCCCTGTTGAAGTAGTAATCTACTTTCCTGTATAGCCGGTTCCCTTGGGCATCCCTCACCCAACCTGCTCCTGATAGAGAGAAGCAGGGGTGGTTCTCGACGTGGATATACTCTCCGTCCAGGCGTAAAACCCGGTTGAACTCCCGAAACGCATCCTGATATTTCTCTACGTCCTGAATGACATTGTTCGTGATCACTGCGTCGAAAGCGCCGTCGGCCAGGAACTCCATTGAGGAGACGCTGCCCAGATGATAGGAGATGGCCGGTTGCGTGTTCGATTCCTCTCGAGTGGCCAGAGCAAGCATCTCCGTAGCTGCCTCAACGCCGGTGACAATGGCGCCCCTTGCGCGAAGCTTGCGCGAGAAGTACCCGTCACCGCAGCCTGCATCAAGGATTCTCTTTCCGGAGACATCTCCCAAGAGGTCCAGGATCAGCGGGTCCAGCAAATCCCGCCGGTTGGGATCGTTCTCGCCATAGTATTGATGCCAGCTTTGGGCGTTCTGATTCCAGCGTCGAGTGCCGTCGGATTGAGTGTATGCCATGGAACCTCCTCAACTGGCATGTTGCTGCTTTGCCTAACCTTGCTTGGGAGAGTATAATAATCTATCGTTCCACTCTTTTGCGGACACACTCGATTTTTCGCCTCGTAGTGAGACGGTTAGGGAAAGAAGGCCAGCCGCCATATGCGGGTTCTCTGGAGAATAGCTAAACGAGCTTCTAGGTATAAGACTAGACTCTTCTTAGCCTATTTCTCCATACTCGGTGTTACCGCCTTCTCCATGCTCATACCTCGCATCCTGGGCACCGCCGTCGAGGAGGTGCTCTCCTCCGGCGTGAGAAGCCAGCTCTTCCTATTGGCCCTCGCCGTGTTTGCGGCCAACGGCATGCGCGGCGCGTTCGCATACTGGCAGCAGTACCTCGGCGAGTCCATTGGACAGAGGGTGGCCTACGACCTGCGCAACGAGTTCTACGACCACCTGCAGCGGATGAGCTTCGCCTTCCATGACAGACAGCAGACCGGCAACCTCATGTCCAAGGCCACCACGGATATGGAAGGTATCCGCATGTTCGTGCAGATGGGCCTCATCCGCGCCGCCTTCACCGTGCTGCTTTTCGTGGGTGTGGGCACCGCCATGGTGCTGCTCAACTGGCAGCTTGCCTTGCTCTGCCTGCTCTTTGCCCCCGTTGTGGCCTGGCGCAGCGGCCGCACCATGATAGAGATGCGCCGCGCCTGGCTAAACGTGCAGACGGAGCTTGGACTGATGACCACCGCCTTGCAGGAGAACCTGTCGGGCCAGCGAGTGGTCAAAGCGTTCGCCGCCGAGCAGCACGAACGGGGCCGCTTCTACGATCACGCGGAGAAGGCGTCGCTCTACTCCTACCACGCCGCCATTTACCAGGCCTCCAACTCATCCATGGTCACCTTCTTCTACGTAGGGATCACCGTAATCGTTCTGTGGTGGGGAGGTAGGCTGGTCATTGAAGACGCGATGTCGCACGGCGAGCTTGCCCAGTTCATCTTCTACCTTGGCCTGCTGGCCCAGCCCGTGCGCATGATAGCCTGGGTGGTCAACTCCGTCTCCAGGGGCTACGGCTCCGGGCAGCGGCTCTTTGCCACCCTGGACGCCGAATCGCCGGTACAGGACGAGAAAGACGCCGTCGATCTGCCCAGGGTCAAGGGACACGTCCGCTTCCAAAACGTCTCGTTCACCTACGACACCATGTCCCCCGTGCTCAAAGGCATAGACCTGGAGGCGGAGCCGGCCAAGGTCATCGCCCTGGTCGGCGCGCCGGGCAGCGGCAAGAGCACGCTGGTGCACCTGATTCCCCGTTTCTACGACGTGAGCAGCGGGGGCGTTACCGTGGACGGTCAAGACGTGCGACAGGTGACAATGGGCTCTTTGAGAAGGAACATTGGTATAGTGCAGCAGGACGTCTTCCTGTTCACCTCCACCATCAGAGAGAACATTGCCTACGGCAAGGTGGACGCCACCGACGAAGAGATAATCAACGCCGCCAAGATCGCCCGGTTCCACGACTTCATCGAGACGCTACCCGATGGTTACGACACCTGGGTCGGTGAGCGCGGCACCACCCTCTCCGGGGGTCAGCGCCAGCGGCTTGCCATCGCTCGCACCGTCCTTCTGGACCCGCCGATACTGATACTGGACGATTCGACTTCCAGCGTGGACACGGAGACCGAGCACTTCATTCGCAGGGCGCTGCAAGAGGTGATGAAGGGGCGCACCACATTTGTCATTGCCCACAGGCTGAGCACGGTGAAGAACGCCGACATCATTATCGTGCTCAAGGACGGCCAGATTGTGCAGCGCGGCACCCATGAAGAGCTGCTCAAGCTCCCCGGGCATTACCAGGAGGTCTACGACCTGCAGCTGCGGCCCCAGGAAGTCGAGGTCAACGGTTCCCAGCCTGCCGGCAACGGCGCGCATGCCGCCATTGTCTCTCCTACAAGCAAGGAGGGAGAACGATAATGTTGCGAGGCGGCATGGGTCCCGGCGGCCTTGACGATGACGACCGCGGCCAAATCTACAACCACGAGGTAATCAAACGCCTCTTCCCGTACTTCAAGAGCCGGATGGGGCTCTTCACCCTGGCCATGGCCATGATGCTGGTCTACACCTCCACGCTGGTGCTGATTCCCTGGCTCATTGGCCACACAATTGACAACTACGTCCTAGATGGCGATCTGAACGGCCTGAACCGCATTGGTCTGGTGCTGATAGGCGTTATCACGGCAAATCTGGTTGGCAACTACCTGTACATGCGTCTTCTGGGCAAGATAAGCCAGGAGGTGCTCTACAAGTTGCGCACCGACATGTTCAATCACCTTCAGAAACTGTCCGTCCCCTTCTTCGACAGAAACGAGGTGGGACGGATCATGAGCCGCGTGATGAGCGACGTGGGACAGCTCCAGGAGTTTCTCCCCATGGTCACCATCACACTGGGCGACATGCTGAGCCTGGTGGGCATTATCGTCGTCATGTTCCTCATGAACTGGCAGCTCGCTATCATCACAATCGTGGTGCTCCCGCTGCTTGCCTTGATCATGGGCGTCTGGCAGCGCTACGCCCGGGTGGCCTTCATCAGGATTCGCTACGCCATATCCGTGGTCAACACCCGTCTCCAGCAGAACATCTCCGGAGTGCGCGTGGTGCAGAGCATGAACCGGGAAGACCTCAACCTGCGCCAGTTCGATAGGGTGAACATGGACCACCTTGACGCCAACCTTCGCGCCATCAGGCTCTCCGCCATACTCATGCCTACGGTGGACCTGATTACCGCCATAGCTCTGGGGTTGGTCATAGTCATTGGCGGCACCATGGTGCTCAACGAAAGCCTGGGAGCGGGCGCACTCGTCGCTTTTGCTCTGTACGTGCAGCGCTTCTACGACCCGATACGCAACCTCACCATGCAGTACACCCAGTTCCAGCGCGCCATGACCGGCGGCGTTCGCATCTTTGAGCTGATGGACGTTGAGCCGGAGGTGGTGGACAAGCCCGATGCCAAGCCGCTGCCCGTGATCAAAGGCGAAATCCGCTACGAGGGCGTCTGGCTTGAGTATGTCGCGGGGATTCCCGTGCTGAAGGACGTCAACCTCCACATCAAGCCCGGTATGACCGCGGCCCTGGTCGGCCAGACCGGCGCGGGCAAGACGTCGATGGTGTCGCTTCTCATGCGCTTCTACGACGTGACCAGTGGCAGTCTAACTGTGGACGGCTACGACCTTCGCGATATCCAGCGCAGCTCGCTGGCCTCTCAGGCGAGCACGGTGCTCCAGGAGCCGTTCCTCTTCTCCGTCTCCGTGGCCGACAACATAAAATACCGCCACACGGAAGCCACCATGGAGCAGGTGATCAGTGCGGCGAAAGCCGTGGGCGCACACGACTTCATCATGAAGCTTGAGGACGGCTACGATACGATACTCTACGAACGCGGCGGCAACCTCAGCGTTGGCCAGCGCCAGCTGATCAGCTTTGCCAGGGCTATCCTGGCCGACCCCCGAATTCTCATCCTGGACGAGGCGACGGCGAACATAGACACCTTCACCGAGGTACTCATTCAGCAGGCCCTCAAAGAGATGCTGAAGAACCGCACCGCCGTGGTAATAGCGCACCGCCTGTCCACCATACAGAACGCCGATATGATCGTGGTCATGGAGCTTGGCCGGATTGTGGACATCGGCACCCACGACGAGCTTCTTGAGAGGTCTCCAATTTACTCCAAGCTGTACGCCCTGAACTTCCAGGACTTGGAGGAAGAGGAGGCCCCGCTGGCCTCGGCGGAAGAGGCCTCTGTCGCTGAGAGCAGGCAGACACAGCGCTAGGAGGGGCCCTGCCCCCTAACCCCGTTCGCCCTTGTATATTAGCAAGGACGTCGGGATAGGCCGAATCGCCCTTGGTCAAGAGACCGTAGCTCAGCGTGGTCGTCCCGACACTCCCAAAAGTAGAGCCCGAACAGTTGCCTGGGTTACAAGCCCGCATCAGCAAGGACGGGTCAAAGGAGAGAAGCGTGACCAATCAAGGGAATGTATATGTAGGTATAGACATATCCAAGGGGTGGGGGGATGTGGCGGTGAGTTCCACGGGGGATTCCTGGCGCTTTAATCAGGACGAGGAGGGGATAAAGGACCTGGTAGACCGCTTAGTGGCTTTGCAGCCGACATTGGTAGCAATGGAGGCCACCGGAGGCTATGAGAGGGCCGTAGGAGAAGCACTGAGAGGGAAGGTTGCGGTGGCCGTAGTGAACCCGAGGCAGGTCCGGGACTTCGCTCGCTCTCAAGGGATGTTGGCCAAGACTGATAGGCTGGATGCGGGCATGATCGCCCACTTTGCCGAGGCAAGCAACCTTGATCCACAGACTCCCAAGGGCCGTGAGTCCCTTGAGATCGAGGCTCTGGTATCCAGGCGCCGGCAGCTCATAGGGATGAGAACTGGGGAGCAGAACAGGCTGCATGGTGCGGACCCTGTGGTAAAGGAAAGCATAGAGAAGGTCATAGATGCCCTGGACGAAGCCCTGGGCGAAGTAGACCGGCAGTTGAAAGAACTGCAGCACAAGTACGCTCCCTGGAGAGAGCAGGGCATGCTCCTGAGAACAGTGCCTGGAGTAGGCCCTGTGGCAACATGCACACTCCTGGCTGGCTTGCCCGAGTTGGGGCGGCTCAATCGTAGAGAGATCGCCGCCTTGGTGGGCGTAGCGCCTTTGGCCCGGGACAGTGGCAAGTTGCGAGGCACCCGCACCTGTTGGGGAGGCCGGGCAAATGTCAGGGCTGCACTCTACATGCCCACCCTCGCCGCCGTGCGCTTCAACCCTGTCCTCAAGCAGTTCTACGACCGCTTGGTCGAGGCAGGCAAACCGAAGAAGGTAGCCATCACCGCCTGCATGAGAAAGCTCTTGACCATCCTCAACTCTATGGTCAAGAACCTAACTCCATGGAACCCCGTATATGCTTGACTACCAACACAGTTGCTGAGCTTCTCGAAAGGGCGCGAGCGGGCAAGAAGTGGTATTACAACCAGCGGCGGGCGTTTAGGGAATACGTGACTCGGCTCTTGGGTTGTTTGTCTCCAATGATAGTGCTATAATCCCGTTAGTTATTGGTTCTCCAACCTCAATTGTTTGCTTGAAAAAGTGGGTTTCGTCCCACTTTTTTGTTCAG
>DAOUKI010000047.1:0-5126 GCA_034421495.1 Dehalococcoidia bacterium
CAAGAGCCTGGCCTTCGCCGTGGGCATGCCTCTCTACGGAGTAAACCATCTGGCCGGCCACATCTACGCCGCGTGGCTATTGGAAACGCCGCCGGAGGAACAGGCGCGTTTCCCCATGCTCTGTCTGGTGGCCTCCGGAGGACATACGGAACTCGTCCTCATGGAAGATTACGATAGGTTCCGGCTGCTGGGCCAGACCAGGGACGACGCTGCCGGCGAAGCATTGGACAAGGCGGCCCGCATCCTGGGTCTGGGATACCCCGGCGGCCCCGCCATCCAGAAAGTGGCCCAGGGAATCGAGACAAAGGAGCACCTGCCCAGGGCCTGGATGCCCGGCACCATGGACTTCAGCTTCAGCGGGCTCAAGACGGCTCTTCTGCACAAGGCTCAAAGCTACGGGCTGTCGGAGTCCGCTCCGGAGTGCGATGAGCCAAGTGCACTGGTGAGGGAACTGGCCTCCGCCTTCCAGGAGTCCGTCGTCGACGTGCTGGTGCGCAAGACCATGGCTGTCGCCAGGGAGACGGGAGCGCACGGCGTAATCATGGGCGGAGGCGTCACCGCCAATCTTCTGCTGCGGGAGCGCATGGCCGCCGCCGCGGACGGCCTCCCCGTCATTGTGCCGCCGCCCGCGCTCTCCGTGGACAACGGCGCCATGATAGCCGCCTGCGCCTACTTCCAGCGCGGCCCGGCGCTTAAGGGCTGGGACCTAGACGTCGTGCCTTCCCTGGGACTCGGCTGATTTTGAACCCTCATTGGGGGCCAGGTCACCCACCGTGAGAGAATCACCGTCCGCCGTGCAAAGGTCGCCGTTCGGCGGCTGCATCGGCCTCTTCCCCTCTTCGTCAGCAACAGCAGCCGCCATAGGAGCTGTCCTAGGCCGGCTCCACCAGGGAACGACCCGGTTCGCCCCGTCCATCACGACGCGGCTTTGCCCCGCCGCCGGCGTCTGCCCCGCCTGCACCTGGAACGGGCCGTTGGCCAGGCGATAGGCGTCTCTGAGCGCCTCTTCACCGCGCAGGGCCAGCGAAACCTCGGTGGTGCGCGTTCTGAAGGTAATGCTGGGTGAATCCTCCGAAACGAAGTAGCTGGAGGCGGTGAGCGCCCCCAGCGCCACCAGCACTGCCCCTATGATCCAGGGCAGGATGCCGCCCCAGCCCAGAACGGTGGCGACCCAGGACACTCCCACCGCGGCCAGCAGCAGCAGCCCGCCGCTGACCAGTGGCCTGGTGCTCTTGGCCAGATCTGTCACCTCCACCGCTTCCACGCTGCCGATGGGGAGCAGTACCCGGCGGTGCTTCCCCTCCTTACGGGCAAAGCAGATCAGGCGCTGGTTGGTTATCGTGATGAAGTCGTCCTGCGGGGGAGATCTTTCCAACAGGCCGTACCTGCCGTCAAGCGTGAGCCGGACCTCTTCGCCGTTCAGCAGCTTGATCCCCCGCACCTCTCTATTCTCTGAGTCCATGACGCCAATGATACCAAATGTGGCAACGGAGTGTGATTCAGGCTGCGGCAAGTGCTCTGTAAGCCGCGCCATGCTCTCTAACCGCCTCCACGCTGCCGCCGCCCGCGCCATCGGCCAGCATCTCCCTGTACATCTGGATCAGCCCCTGCTGCGCCACGGCCCCCTTGAACAACCTTCCCTCTACTTCCAAGAGAGATGCCATCTCCCTGGTCATCTCGTTCTCCGCCAGGCGGGGCGCTCTCCAGTAGAGCCGCAAAGCGTCCTCCGCCAGCGAGCCGTCCCCAACCAGTACCCCCCAGGCGTGGAAGAAGGGCAGGACGTGGTTCACCGCCATGTCCAGCGCCCTGCTCTTACCAATGAGCGTCCTGCCTCCCTCATTAACCGTGAGCGCTCGCACAAGCGGCCCCAGACTATCCCCCGTTACGGCGGGCCTCAGCCCGCTAACCGGGCCGGTGTCCAGGAATCGCGCCGCCAGCACTGCCGCGCCCCCGATGCGAGTCAGCGGCTGGTTGCCCGGCCTCACCCCGGCGAAACGCCACTCACTCCGATCCATATCCTCACCCCGCGACTCGGTCTGGGCCGCCTTCTCCCCCTCTTCCAGCCCTGCGGTTATCGTCAGGACCCGCCTCACCTCTGATGCCCTTTGCGCCCCGGACAAACCTCCGCCGGTCTGGCAAATACGCCTCCATGGGGCCAGGCGCGCCAGCTTGAGGAAGGCGCTGCGGTTTCTGCTGTAGCCCAGGGACTCCATGACCCCCTGATAGAGCAACTCGTCGGCATCCTCCTCCGGCAGCCTCTCCAAGTAACCGTTGCTCCTTCTCCTGAAACGCCTTTCTGAAGCCTCCTCTATGACGAGAACGAGATCCGCCTTCTCCAGCGATTTCCATTCTCGCAGCAGCGGCAACTCCAGCGGAGCCTCCGCCTCGCCGCCCTCGGCGGCCAGCGAGGTCACCGGCACCTCCTTCCCGTCCTGCCGTTCCGTGGCGCCCTTGGATTTCCGTGTCATCACCACGTGCAGCATCACGTTGTTGTAGTTGGGGTCTTCGTGATGGCCGTGCTCCCTCCAACCCGAGTCGGTCAGGTGCACCTCCACGTCTCCCCGCTGCGGAGGCGCGCCATCTATCTGCATCATGGCGTCTCTGAAATCGGGGCCCGGGCCGCCGTTGCGTCTCCCCGGGTATAGTACGCGAACCCGCCTGCCATCCGCGGTCGATAGGGAACGCCGTTGGGCGCGCGTCTGCCAGAGGCGTGCCAGCAGGCGCTCCGGTATCAGGGGCAGCTTTCTCTTAGACAAGTAGCGCCACCTACTCGCTTGAACCCTCGTCAAACGGCGGCTGCCCACCTTCAGCGCCCGGGTCCCGCTCGTCTCCGTCCGTCCCGTACTGGAAACGGGAGCGCTCGGCCAGTATGGAAAGCATCTTTTTGGACGCGCCCCTTGGCCTGTACAGCCCCGTTTCCCACTCGCTGACCGTCTGCTGGCGGGTCCCCATCTCCTCGGCCATCTCCTGCTGGGTGGCTTTGAGATGCCGGCGCAGGGCTCGAACCTTCTCCCTGTCCCACTCGCTCTCCACTTCCCTCTGCCTCCCTAGTTCATCTCACTCCCTTCCATTCTACACGTTTCCGTGTAATTTACAAGAGCGGATCAAGACGCGCAAAACCTCTTCTTCCTTGATGGGGGAAGATTGAAGCCTGCCCCGTACTTGATACGGGGATGGGGTGAACCTTCCCCAGCTTGCCCGGGGAAGGGATAGCCGGGTCAACCTATGATGGAGGCCACGCGGTCCTTGAATCCGGCAAGCCCCTCCAGCATCTCCCAGAGCGCCTGCCCCCAGGGGCGGTCCAGCCCCGCCGTCTCCATGCGGATCAGCCTGCGTCCCACCTGTACGTGGGGCCCCAGCTCTCGCTCCAATGCGTTGCGGGCGCCGCCTACGTCGTCGACCAGCCGCACCGCAACGTGGCGCGACTCCCTGGTCACCGACTCGACTCCCGCCTCCGTGGCCAGCACCCTTATCCTCACCGTGTAGAGCAGGCTGTGCACCTCCCTGGGCGGCATACCGAACCTGTCCCACATCTCGTCCTGCACCTGCGCCACGTCCCCCAGCGTCCGCACCTTGGACAGCCTCTGGTACAGTCCCAGCCTGGCCGCCAGGTCCTCCACGTACGACTGGGGAATGCGCGCCGGCAGTCCCAGGTTCAGGGAAACCTCCCTCTTCTCATCCTCCGGCAGTTCCGGCATCTCGCCTCCCGCCCTGACCTCCTCCACGGCCTGGGTGAGCAACCTCTGGTACAGATCGAAGCCAACGGCGTGGATGTGGCCGCTCTGCTCGGCGCCCAGCAGCTGTCCTGCGCCCCTGATCTCCAGGTCCTTCATGGCAATGCGGAAACCGGCGCCCAGTTCGGTGGCGGCAAGGATGGTCTCCAACCGCTTCTGTGCCGCCTCAGTGATGCGGCGGGCGCGGGGTATCAGAAAGTAGGCGTAGGCTCTCTGGCTGCCCCTGCCGATGCGCCCTCTCAGCTGGTAGAGCTGGGCAAGCCCCAGGGCATCGGCGCGGTCCACGATCAGCGTATTGACGCCGGGCAGATCCAGTCCCGACTCGATGATCGTGGTGCAGGCCAGCACGTTGAACTCTCCCCTGGTGAAGGAGTCCATCACTCTCTCCAGTTGCTCCTCAACCATACGGCCGTGCGCCGCGCCAACCGAGGCTTCCGGAACCAGTCTCCTCAGGGAGTCCACCACCGAAGCCAGGCTGTGAATCCGGTTGTGCAGAAAATACACCTGGCCTCCTCTGTCCAGCTCGCGCAGGATGGCCTCGCGGACGAGCTGGTCGCTCCGCTCCGATACGTAGGTCTTTATCGGCAACCGCTCCTCGGGCGGCGTCTCCATGGTGCTCATGTCGCGAATTCCCGATAGAGCCATGTGAAGGGTGCGCGGAATCGGCGTCGCGGTCAGGGTCAGCACGTCGACCTGGGCCCGCATTTTTTTGAGTCTCTCCTTGTGGCCCACGCCGAACCTGTGCTCCTCGTCGATAACCACCAGGCCCAGGTCTTTGAACGTCACGTCCTTCTGCAGCAGGCGGTGGGTGCCGATGCAGATGTCCACCCTGCCTTCCGCCAGCCTCTCCAGGACATCCTTCTGCTCTCTATCGCTGCGGAACCTGCTCAGCACGTCCACCGTGACCGGATAGGGGCTTAGGCGCTGGCTGAACGTGGCGTGGTGCTGCTGAGCCAGCACCGTGGTGGGCACCAGTGTCGCCACCTGCTTGCCCCCGGCCACCGCCTTGAATGCGGCCCTGAGCGCGACCTCCGTCTTGCCGTAGCCCACGTCGCCGGCAACCAGCCTGTCCATGGGCCCCGCCCGCTCCATGTCCGCTTTGACCTGCTCTATCGTCCTCGCCTGGTCCGGGGTTTCCACGTAGGGAAACGAGTCCTCCAGCTCCCTTTCCCAGGGCGTGTCGGAGGTGAACGCAATCCCCGGAGTGACCTCGCGCTGGGCGTACAGCTTGAGCAGCTCCTGGGCCATCTCCTGCACGGAACGCCTCACGCGGCGCTTGGCCCGCAGCCAGTCCTGCGTGCCTAGCCTGGTCAGCGTGGGGCGCTGATCGCCCGGCGCAGAATAGAGGCCGACGCGGTCGGCGTGGTCGGTTGGCACGTACAGCTTGTCCCC
>DAOUKI010000048.1:0-9048 GCA_034421495.1 Dehalococcoidia bacterium
CAGAGAGCTGCCTGAACAGGCGGCCTGGGACATGCAATATACGCTGAACTTCATGGTAGGCCAGTTGAGCAAGGACAGTGACGACGCGACGCCGGCTTTCTTGGAAAAGCGACAGCGGAAAGTCACAGGGGAGACGCGTTCCTAGCAAGAGTCCGCCGGGGCACTGTGTGACCGCGCTGGCTGAACGGACTCACCGCGTTCAGAGGGAGCTCAGATTGCTCCCACCTGCCTAAGCCCAACAAGTTCGTCCTTGCTGCGGCCCAGTTCCCCGCAGAAGACGGCCCTGTTGTGCTGGCCAAGTAGAGGGGCGGGAAATCGAAGGCTCCAGGGAGAGTTGGGCAGTCTCACCACTTCTCCGGGGAACTTGACCCTGCCAATGACGGGGTGCTCCACCTCCGTGTAGTACTCTCGTTCTTCAAGCTGCGGGCAATTGGCCAAGTCCTGCGGCGTCTGCGCCGCCGCCGCCAGCCATTCGTTTGTCATCAACCGGTGGTAGTACTCCAGCTTGGGCATTTCCCTTATCACCGGCAGCAGTATCTCATCGATCTCCTGGGTGCTGGTTGCTTCCGCCAGGGCATCGCCGATTTCCGGATGCCCCAGCAAGGCGGCGTACTCCGGCCAGGGTTGAGGCCCTGAGCGAGAGTACAGCCTTTGCGGAGGGCTGATGGAGACCCTGACGTACCCGTCCTTTGCCGGAACCATGCCCAGGAAGCCGGTGCCCTTCTCCTGGCCGGTATCGCTCTTGGGGGCGCGCCGCGTCACTCCCCCTGAAAAGGCGTACCTGGCCACAGGCTGGTAATGGTCGGCGGCCATGACCTCCGATAGAGACAGATCGACGTGCTGTCCCTGGCCCAGCGTCCTCCTGGCAAAGAGCGCAGCCGAGGTGACGTAAGCGGTCACTATGCCACCCAGATAGAGGCTCTGCGGGTGTCCGTGCTTAAGCGGTTCCCTGTGATAAGCGCCGCTGGTGTACATCATACCGCCCATTGCATAGTAGACAAGGTCATTGCCCTTGTAGCCCTTGTAAGGCCCCGTCTGGCCAAACGGCGTTATAGAGGTCATAACCAGCTTGGGATTGAGCTTTTCCAAGTGCCGGTAGCCCAGATTCAAGCTGTCCAGATATCCCGGGGTGTAGTCCTCCATCAAGACATCCGCTGTCTTCACCAAGTCAAGGAGAAGCTTTCTGCCAGCGACGGTTTCAACGTCCAGGGTTACTCCCCGCTTGTTGCAATTCAGGTAGAGGAAGAGCAGGCTCTTTTCCGGGTGAGGGTCGTCTCCGGCGAAGGGGCCGATCTGCCTGGAAGGGTCGCCGTGAGGAGGTTCGACCTTGATCACGTCCGCTCCATAGTCCGCGAGGAGCTTGCTGGCGAAGGGGCCCGCTATGCCCCGGGTCATATCCACGACGCGGAACTTACCGAACACGCTACCGGCCATCACTCCACCCCCAGCCGCTTCTGATAGTCCGGGTCTATATAGGCAAGGGTACCATCTTCCAGGCTGGGAGCAGGGTTGGCAGCGCCAGGCCTGGGGCGAGCAGGGGCCGTCGGTGCTGGCGGCGGGGCCGTCCGCTCAGGAGCCTGCTTGGCCAGCACTCCGGCCTCATATAGCTCGTCTATCTCTTCCTGGGTACGTTTCAGGATCTCTTTCATGACGTACTCATTGTCCTGTCCCAGCGTGGGCGCCGGCCCGCGGAACCGGGACGGTGTCTTGGAGACCTTCCAAGGCCTGCCGATGAGAACCCTGGTTCCAAGCCCGGATTCCGGCGAGTGGGTCAGCTTTTCATAGAAGCCCCTGGCCTTCATATGCGGATCGGTCATGATCTCGGCGGTGTTGGGGACTACCGAGGCTATCACGCCGTTGCCCTGGAGCAGATGCATAAGCTCGTAAAAGTCCCAGTCCTTTGTCCATTCAGCGATATGACCGTCTATTTCATCCTGGTTGTGGTGGCGCGACAGAGCGTCTTCAAACTTGGGGTTCTCCGCCCATTCCGGGTCGCCCATTGACTTGAGCAGGGCGCGCCACTCCTCATCGTTCTCCACGGCTATGGCTATCCACTTGTCGTCGCCGCGACAGGGGTAGACGCCATGAGGGGCATGCGCCGGATGACGGTTCCCCATCTGCTTGCCTACATTGCCGTTCACAATGAAATCGAGAACCTCCGCTCCCATGGTTGAAACGCCTACCTGGTACATGGAAAAGTCTACGTGCTGCCCTTCTCCGCTCTCCTCGCGCCAGTGAAGCGCCGCCAGTATGGAGAAGACCGCCATCCAGGCCACGTGTATATCGATCCAGGCGTTGCCAACCTGCCTGGGCCCCTCATCCAGATAGCCCGTGAAGTGACTGACCCCGGTAATCAGCTCCAGAAACGTTCCTATGCCAGCATAGCGCTTCCAGGGGCCAGTCTGCCCAAATCCGGTGTTGGAAAGGAGGATGATGTCCGGCTTCACCTTGATCAGCTCGCTGTAGCCCACGCCCAGGCGGTCCAGGGTTCCGGCGCGGTTGTTCTCTACCAGAACATCGCTCCTGCCGACCAGGTCTTTGTAAAGCTGGACGCCGCCGGGAGCTTTCAGGTTGATGGTCATGCTTTTCTTGCTGTGGTGAAGGTACTGAAAGCTCTCATCCCGCCGTCCGGCCTCTTCCCTGGTGGGGGTCTCTATCTTGATCACCTCGGCCCCCATGTCGGCCAGGATGTGCATTGCCGTGGGCATCGCCACGGCCGTGGTGGAGTCCAGCACGCGTATTCCGCTGAGCATCCCATCCATCTTCATAGGAAAGTATCCTCCAGGTGTCCGCCGCTATTCATACTAGTACCAGTCTCTATAGAAGGTCTCGTATGGCACGTAGGGAGGATTGCCATTGTGCGGCACCGGCAGCTGGACCGGGCCGCCTTCACGTGATGGCAAGTACACGGCGATAGTGCCCTGCATCTGGGTCTCCCCCACCTGGTTCTTGCCTTCCAGCTTCAGGCCGACCGCGTAGTATTCCGCCTTGCCGGGCTGCCCTCCCGACTCGCTGTCGCCTTCCTGCGACTCCTTGAACTTCTTCATCACCTCAGCGGTGTAGAAGGTGGTGTCTCCGTAGTAGACGGGCTTGCGCAGGGCGCACTGGTATCTCCTGATGAAACCGTCGTCTCCCATCCAGTCGCTGATGAGCCTGTGAGGCAGTTGAGACCTGTGCTGGCCGCCATCGAACGGCCCCGGCTGGCCTCTATAAGCCGCCATGAGAGCGTCCTGATGCTCATCTCCGGGTCCGTGGGGCCAGCGGGTTACGGGATGGGCAAAGCCTTTGCCGTAGCCGCCCATTCCCTGGCGGTTATGGTGATACACCGGTTCAAATGCCAGCTCGTCTCCTGATGTACCGTACCTTCCCGTGGCGGCAGCGGACACCACCCGTTGCACCGTCTGGTCAAGCAAGGTGAACGGCGGCACGACAATAGGCCCAATCCTATCCCCGACCTGTACGTCCTCCCAGTACAGCGTCTTGGAACCCCTGCGGGTACTGGCTTCCATAAGCGACACGTACTCGTCCATCTGCTCCCGGTTGTAGTTGGACGTGGAACGTTCGTACATGAGCTGCTCGCCCAAGCGCTCCACGTTCATCGTACGTGTTCCGCCCATGCTCTCTATGGGCACCAGAATCAGGGTGCCGTAGCACTTGCCCACCAAATCCGCATGAGCATTCCAGTACTTGATCTCCTCAATGAGGAAAAGCAGCTGCCCGCGGGAACCCGTTTTTTCGAAGAACTCGCTGGTCTTCTTGGTGTTCTTGAACCGCGCGTCACCGGCCCTCAGCACGTCGAAGAACTCCCAAGCCAGCCCTGAGAAGAAGTCTCCCACGGGGTAGCCTTCAGGGCGCGTCGGCCCCTGGCCACCGGGACTGCGTACAAGGATGAGAGCAGTGTTAGGAGCCAGCATGGCGCCGTACCTGGTTCGCTTCCCGTACTCAGGATCCGTATAGAGAGGATTGGTGTTCCCTATGCTGAGGGCGTAGTTGCGGATTGTACGTTCGTCCAGCCTTATTGCGGCCTCGTACGGCGGCTCGCCGATGGGGTACGGCGTCCCCGGCCCCGGCGGGTGCCCTTCCTCCCGCTCCTTCCCCACCGACTCATAGCAGCGCTCTATATACTCCGCGATGGCCTCTTCAAACGTCTGTGTCACCATGACTCTCCTCCCCCGTTAACGCTGAATTATACGATTAGAACCAGTCTCTATAGAACGTCTCGTAAGGCACGTAAGGCGGCTGTGCCAGGTGCGGAACCGGCAGGTGGACGTGGCCGGTCTTCCTAGAGGGCAGATACACTACAGCCGTGCCCTGGGCCTGCAGTTCTCCCGTCTGATTGACGCCTTCCATCCTTATCCCGACGGCATTGTACTCCATGTCTCCGGGCGCCGCACCCGGTGCGTTTTCTCCGATCTGCCGCTCTGTGAACTTCTTAACTATTTGGCCGCGGTAGATGGTTACGTCGCCATAGTATACGGGACGGCGGATGGCGGTCTGATAACGCCTCACAAAACCGTCGTCTCCCATCCAGTTGGTGAGCAACTGCTGCGGTATCTGGAACCGCTGCACTCCGTGGTCGAAGGGGCCGGATTGGCCTCTGTAGGCCGCCAGCAAGGCGTCTTCGTGCTCGGAATTGGGAGTCCATGGCCACATGGAAACGGGATGGGTGCGAGCCCCGCCTCTGTGGAAGTGCAGGCCGTGATATACCTGCTCGAACGCCAGTTCATCGTCCCGGGTTCCGGGATTGCGGCCCGTCAGTGAGCGAGCCAGGTTATTGGCTATCTGGTCCTGCAGCGTCCAAGGCGGCAGCACCAGCGGGTCCAGCTCCTGCCCGACCTCCACGTCTTCCCAGTACAGAGTCTCCGATCCACGCCGCTTGGGTCTGCCTATCATCTCCATGTACCCCGCGATTTCATCAGGCTGATATCGCTGTGTGCCGCGATCGTACATCATCTGCTCGCCCAGTCTGTCCACGGACATAGCTCTGGAGCTGCCCATGCTCTCGGTGGGCACCATGATCAAAGTGCCGTATGCCTTGGCGGGCAGGTCGCCGTGGGCGTTCCGGTAGAACAGCTCGCAGATGAGGAAGATAAGCCCGCCCCGCGACCCCTGCTTCTGGAACACCTCGCGATCCGTCTTGGAAGAGCGGATTGGGCCAGTGCCCACACGGATGACGTCGTAGAACTCCCATGCCGTCCCTGCCACAAAGTCGGCCACGGGGTATCCTTGCGGACGCATCGGTCCCTGGCCGCCGCCGGCCCGCACCACGACCATGATGGGGCCTGGAGCAATCTGCGAACCGTAGCGAGTCCGCTTGCCGTACTCCGGGTCGGTGAAGAGGGGATTGTCGTCGCCTATGCTCAGAGCGTAGTTGCGGATGGTCCTCGCGTCGAGCCGCAGCGGCGATTCGTATGGCGGCCCGGACTGGTCGTACGGGGACGGCGGCCCGGGGGGCAGTCCTTCCATACGCTCTTTGCCTATCTGCTCCTGGCATCGCTGCAGGTACTCGGCAATGGCTTCTTCAAACGTCTGTTGTATGGTCATAATCTCTACTCACCGCTAAAGAATGGGGCTGCAGACGCTGGTGCAGGGTGCGTGCCACCGGCATCCGCAGCCCATGCCAAGAAGGCTTTGATTCGTGGAAGCACTCCAATACCCTCCAAATTGGAGTCTACGTGGATGAAACTTGTACCGTCATCTTCCTCTCAACCTGGGATCCAGAATGTCTCGCAAAGTGTCCCCGTAGACATTGATGCCGAAAACGACTGAGGTCAGGGCAAGGCCAGGTGCAATGCCGATCCAGGGAGCGCCTGGAAGGTTACGCAGTACGTCTCCGCTGAGCATACCACCCCAAGAAATTACCGTAGCTGGTATGCCTGCCCCCAAGAAACTGAGGGATGACTCCAGCAAGATCGCGGCTCCGAGCATTGTGGTACCAACTACCATCATAGGCCCGAAAGTATTGGGGAAAATGTGCCGAAGCATTATGCGCAGGTGGCCTGATCCTATTGCCCTTGCAGATTCGACATAGGGAAGCTCCTTGACGCTGAGGGATTGGGATCGTATTACCCGCACACCCCTACTGGAGAAGATGACGGTTAGGGCTAAGATAACGTTGTTCAGAGAAGCGCCAAAAGCGGCCATAATTGCCAGGGCCAGTAGAAGCGAAGGAAAAGCGCTTTGTGCATCCACGAATCGCTGGATTATAAGGTCAAACTTTCCGCCGAAATAAGCGCTAGACACGCCGACCACGGCACCAATGGATGTCGCCGCCAGTGTAGTGACGACGCTGACATACATAGAGACCCTGGCACCATATATAACGCGACTAAGAATATCACGCCCCAGGGCATCTGTACCCAGCCAGAAGGTCGCATTGGGGGCCACAAGTGGGGCGGTACGATTGGGTTCCCAAGGATCGTGAGGAGCTATCAGAGGGCCTAAGGCTGCTACAACAACCGCAAAAACAAGAATGTACAGGCCGGTGGCGCCTAAGGGCCTCTTCTTGGTGAATCGTCCCAAACCAATGACACTTCTTACCCAGATTGGGTCACTGGGCGCTCTTAGTACTGCGGTTTCTTGCCCCTGGCTTAGCATTACCGGCTCCTGTATTATTGCGAACTCACACGCCGATTCCTAATTACCCGTAGCGTATCCGCGGATCCAACCAGGCATAGCTTATGTCCACCAGCAGATTGGCGGTCAAGGCAACAGTGGCGAAGTAAACGATATAAACCTGGATCATAGGAATGTCTTTGCTGGTTAAGGCAGCCAGCAGTCCCCTGCCTATGCCTGGGATGCCGAAGATATTCTCTATAACTACTGTCCCAGAAAAGATTAACCCTATTTGCGCCCCTGCGACGGTGACTACTGGAAGCAAGGAGTTACGTACTGCGTGCCGCCAGATTACGGTCCTGTTCTGTAGTCCTTTTGCCCTGGCTGTACGTACATAGTCCTCTCTGAGAACCTCAAGTAGCTGGGTACGAGTCATTCTGAGTAGAGTCCCGGCAGTGCTAAAACCCAGCGCCAGCGCCGGAAAGAACAACTGCTGGATGCCAGTGACAGGGTTGTCCCACATATGGGTGAATGCAAATGGCGGCAGCCAGCTAAAGAACCGAGATAGAACTAATACAACCATAATCCCTACGAAAAAGCTTGGCATGGCAAGGCCCACTATAGCCATTCCACGAAGAATATAGTCAGTCCAGCTATCCTGTTTGATAGCAGCAATAATCCCTATTGGTATCGCGATGCTCCAAATTAGCGCCAGGCTGAGCAAACCGAGCTGCAAGGACACAGGGAACTGACGTTTCATCTCATCTGAGATAGCCCGGCCCCGTGCAACCGAGTAGCCAAGATCCCCGGTCACGAGATCCCGAATCCAGGTCAGGTACTGGATGTAAATAGGCTTGTCTAGCCCAAGCTGTTCCCGTACCCTCTGGAGGTCTTCCTCAGTGAAGAAGGCCTCACCAGTTGGCCCCGCCAGCATAGCCTCCGCCGGGTCTCCTGGAAGCACGCGCAAGAGGAGAAATATAGCTAGGGAGACCCCAAGCAAGGTGGGTATGAAGAGTAAGAGCCTTCTGGCAATATATTTCTTCACTGTTGCAACCTTTTCGACGGATATTTAAAGGAGCCAGCCCTTAAACTTGAGCTGGCTCCTTAGCTTAAAGTGCTTCAAACTACTGGGAAATCCAGACGTGCTCCATAGGGTAGTTGATGAAGTGGTAAGGTGGAGGGAAGTAGTTTTTCACGTATGTCCTGTATCCGAAAGGTATCGTAGGTCTGAGGACACCAATTACCAACGATTCATCATGCCAGATCCTCGCCATCTGGCGTAGAATAGGAGCGCGCTCTTCGTTGGTAGGCAGTAAGGCTTGCTCAAGCCCAAGCCTGTTCCACTCTGGTGGCGTCCACCCAGCAGCTTTCTGTCCTCCGTCTTCCCACTCCTGGTGGATGTCGAAGTTGAAAGAGTCAGGGTCTGGGAAGTTGGTGCCCCTGCAGACTTGGCCAAGGTCAAAGTCGCCGGCCCTCCTTAATGCTGTTGCCTCACTCCCGGACGCTGCTACCTGCACGGTGATATCAAGATAGATCTCCTCCAGTTGCCTAGCGTAAAGCTGCATCTCCTCACTTCGGTTTGCCGTCACCAGAAGCTCTGCCTCGAGGCGGTTGCTCGGTCCGTACCCAGCCTCCTCCATGAGCCGCTTCGCCTCGGCAATATCCCTAGCCTTCCCCTCAGGACTGGAGTCGAAGCCTCTGTACTGCTCTAACCATTCATCCTGCGTATAAATCCACTCCCAGCCGATGTAGTAGGGCATGGCAAGGAAGGCCTTCCCTTCGTAGATTAGGTCATTGACCTCGCCTCGATCTAGAGCGTAATTCATGGCCTGCCGTACCTTCCTCGCATTCGGGTCTTCAGGCGGGCCGAAGGGCGCATGCCGTACATTCACTTCAAAGCCACATACTCCCATCGCCTGCACCAGCGGCCAGTCGACTCCATCTCCTAGCTCCTGGTTGATCCGGTTTATAGAGGCGTTGCTGATGAACCAGGGACCAACACTCGTGCCCAGGAAATCTATCCTTCCAATGGCGAAGGCCGCCTCCCAAGAGCTCTGCTCCGGTATCAGGTACACTTGGTGTTCGTCCAAGTATGGCATCTCAGGGCGGAAGTACTGGTCGAAACGCTCCATGAAAAAGAAGTTATCGACCGCGATGTCCTTTACCTTGAACGGGCCCATACCAACGTATTCACCCTTGGTGTAATCAAGATCCCTGGTCTCACCACTGGGGTCGAGGTCTATGGCCTTCACGTATTTAGCGGGTTGGGCTACCTGGGCGTAGCCGGTGAAACAGGCGACGAAGCCCGCACCAGGAGACTTGAGATGGATGGTTAACTGATCCGGACCAGTGATCTCGACCCCGGACTGACTCGCCGGAAGAGGATTGCCGTCATCATCCCAGATGGGTTTAACATATTTCTGTATGCACGACTGACGAGTAGTCAGAAGCCCGTTGGGCTTCTCGACCGCTCTAACTATCTGCCAGTAAGCA
>DAOUKI010000049.1:0-1578 GCA_034421495.1 Dehalococcoidia bacterium
CATCACCGACGCCATCCAGCACGGCCGGAACGGAATTCTCGTCGAGGCAGGTGACGTTGAGGGATATAGCAGAGCTTTGATGCGTTTGTTGGAGATGCCGGATAGCGACTTGGCGAGCCTTGGCGAAACGTACGCCCGCTATACACTGGAGAACTACAGTTGGACCAGCACAGCTGAGCGCTACGTAGAGATAATATCGAGGACGATTGCCGGGCATGGTAGCTCAGGAACAGGAAAAGATAGGAGCAGCAAATGACCGCAGAGCGGGACGGAAAGAGAGTTTTGGTGATTGGCTTGGACGGGGCGACATGGACGCTTCTGGATGGGTGGGCGAGTGAGGGGCATCTTCCCAGTCTCCAGAGGCTAAGGGAGCGTGGCGCTTGGTCGGCTATGCAGGTGACTATACCGCCCGTAACGCCTTCCTGCTGGAGCTCAATGTACACTGGCTCGGACCCCGGCAAGCATGGACTTTTCGGCTTCTTTCGGCGCCGGCCAAATAGCTACCGCCTGACGCCGGTGCGCTCCTTGGATCGGAGAGTGAAGACAGTGTTCAGACTCCTGAGCGATGCTGGATTCAAGGTTGGTGTGCTCAACGCCCCGGCGATGTATCCGCCGGAGCGCCTGAATGGCTTTGTCGTTCCTGGCATTCCTGTCCCAGAAGACGCGCCCGATTATACCTATCCTCGGGAGTTCGCGGTAGAACTTGATGCTATCACGGCTGGTAAGCACAAGTTCCCACCAGGTCTTGAGCAGGCCACGCAGGACGTGAACAGTTTCTTTGATTCCTGTCGAGAGTATGCCTTAGCAGTGACCGAGGCTACAAAATTCATGATGAAGCGTCTCGGTGATTGGGATTTCTTTATGGTTCAGTTTCAGGTAACCGACACCGTTCAGCATCACTTCTGGCATTGTGTCGACTCGAATCATCCCAGACACGATCCTGACGCTCCGGCCGAGCAGCGGGAGGCCATCCTGCAGGTCTACCAGATAATAGATAGGTGCATAGCAGATATGGTCGCTGAAGCAGGCGGTGACGAGCATGTGGATGTCCTGATAGTCTCCGATCATGGAGCGGGCCCGTTCGAGGAGCAACTCCATCTCAACACTTGGCTATGGCAAAGGGGATGGCTGAAGTTCAAGCGTAGCCCAGTTTGCCTTGCTCGCTACGGCATTTACAGGTTGGGAATCACGCCAGAGTTCGTGAGGCGAATCTTCTACTCTCAGATGCCGAATGCCGTGCGCAAGGGTGTGGAGTCCAAGAAGAGCCTTGCCCTCTCCATAGCGGACAGGGTCTTTCTCTCCTTGCAGGATGTTGACTGGAGCCGTACCCGCGCGTACTCCTACGGCAGCCCGCTTGGCTCCATCTACCTCAATCTGGAAGGCCGCGAGCCTCAGGGAGCTGTCCCGAAGGAGCGCTACGAGGCTGTTCTCTCAGAGCTTGAGGCCGAAATCAGAGCGATGCAGCATCCCACAAGCGGTGATCCCATAATCGAACGGACCGTTCGGCCAGCGGAGATATATGCAAGTACTCCAGTGGAAAACGCCCCGGACCTTCAGATCATTACACAGGGATTGAAA
>DAOUKI010000050.1:0-1881 GCA_034421495.1 Dehalococcoidia bacterium
CAGCGAACCGCCCAGCAGCATGAACACTACGGTTGGGATGCCGCCCACCGCGATGACGGTGCCGACCGCCAAGGGGTCACCGGTGATAAGCAGTACAAGCCAGGGGAACGCTATCAGATCAAACTGGTCGCCAATCGCCGACAGCCCGCCGGCGCCCCAGAGCAGCCGGAAGTTGCGCATACGGAGCAACTGCAACAGCGAACCGTTCTGTTGCACTCCTGATACCGTTGGTTTACGCATCCGTCTTTGTTGATTTGCCCGTACCTCTACCGCGGACCGACCAGCTTTGCCAGGTGCGCCTCAACGCCTTCGTCTGCAACCCTGTTCAACAGGTGCCGGCCCACCTCTTCGTCGTCTGTCAGCGTGAACAGAGATGGACCGCTGCCGCTCAACCTCACGAATCTGGCGCCTGCTTTCAAAAACCTTTGGGTAAGCCCGTCCAATCCTGAAAAGGCCTGGCTGGCAACCCTCTCGAAAGTGTTCATACCGGCGTCGCGAATGTCATGCAGGGTAATGCTGCCGTTCCGGATACGTTCCGCCAGCTCTGCGGTTGCGGAGCCGTTGCTGAAGTCTCTCTTCTCAAGGAGCGAGTATAGACTTGCCGTTTTGTCCGCTATTTCCGACAATGGGGTCGCTACTACTGCCCAGATGCCTTCAACCGGCGGCAGCGGGGTGAGCTGCTCACCCCTACCCTCCGCCAGAGCACAGGCCCCGTTCAGGAAGAACGGTATGTCTGAACCTAACCGCAACGCTAATTCATCCAGCGTACTCCCATCTAAGTTAGTGCCCCACAGTGTGTTCAGCGCCTTGAACGTAGCCGCCGAGTCACTGCTGCCCCCGCCGAGCCCGGCTGCTATGGGGATGTTCTTATGGAGAACGATGGCCGCACCACCCTGGTGGCCCGTGTACTCCTGGATCAGCCGGCACGTCCGCAGTACCAGGTTGTGCTCGTCCTCCAGCGACGGCTGGTCGCATTCCAGGCTTGTCTGCTCCGCTGGTCTGAAAACCAGCCCATCTGCTAGATCAATGGCGTGCAGCACGGTCTTGATTTCGTGGTAACCGTCGTCTCGCTTTCCGGTTACCTCAAGGCTGAGGTTGATTTTGGCATAGGCCTGGGCTTCTATCATTTTCACCACTCCGCAGCCTCTAACCGCATCCACTTGAGTTATCTACCTGGTTGCAATGGGAAATCACGCTATACAACGCGGTCCACTGCTCCAGCGAGAGCGTTTCGGCCCTGGCCCGGGGGTCTATACCAGAGGCATCCAAATGCTGTAGAGCCTGTTCAGTAGGCACTTCCAACCCCTGTGCCAGGGAGTTTCTAAGCTGCTTGCGGGGTGCGCTAAAACCGGCTCGCACCACTTTGAAGAACGCCTCCCTATTCGCTATATTCAGCGACGGCCTTGCATCCACCTGGATTCGCACCACCGCCGAGGTCACTCTTGGCTTGGGGTAGAACGCGGAAGATGGGACGTACCCTACGATGTTCGGCCTTCCGTATACCTGCACCCCCACCGAGACCAGCGACATCTCACCGGGCCGTGCTACCATCTGCTTTGCTACTTCTCGTTGCACCATTACGACCGCCAACACCGGAGGCCACTCCGATTCCAGAAAGTGCCGCAGTATGGGACTGGCTGCGTAGTAAGGAAGGTTGGCGACCAGCTTGTAGGGCACGGCATTCGTGATCTCCTTCACGTCTACTTGGCGGGCGTCGGCGGGCAGCACCTCAAGATTTGCGGAGTCGACCTCCCTTTCCAGGACCTCCGCCATCTCCTTGTCCATTTCCACGGCCACCACCCGTCCCGCTTTTTCGACAAGTTCCCTGGTCAGTACTCCCAGCCCCGGGCCTACCTCTACGATCGTCTCGGTAGGCTTGAT
>DAOUKI010000051.1:0-10700 GCA_034421495.1 Dehalococcoidia bacterium
TAAGGCGCTTTGGTGCTTCCATGACTCTTTCTTGGCTTTTGCGCGACTCTATTTTAGCTTAGGGCACGGTTGAGCTTCAATCAACCATGCTCCGACGGCTCCCTACTGCAACGGCAAAGGAGGCTGCAGCCACTTGCTGGTGTCGTTCACTTCCACCCTTTCAACCCACTTCACCCAATCGTACCCGCGCTTACCCGGCGCCACCAGCCGCAATGGGAACCCGTGCCAGTGCGAAAGTCGTTCGCCGCCAACCCGCGTCCCAAGTATGTACTCCGTGATTTCCGACAGCGAAAACCGCCGGTAGTAGCCGGTCACCGAGCGCACCGTGACGCTGGCGGCCCCCTCTTTGACCCCTGCCCTGTCCAGCAGCTCCTTCAGCGGCATCCCCGTCCACTCCTGGGTAGAGTACCAGCCGCCTGTGCAATCGATTGTTGCCGTTACGGTCTTGGTGTAAGCGCTGATGTCCTGGAAATTGATATGCAGAGGCGTATCGACCAGGCCAACCACGCTTAGACGCCAGGATTCGCTGTCTATCGGTTTAGGCCTGTCGTTCAGCCACGAAACGGCGGGGAAGGCGTTGCCGGAAAAGCTGGCGGCGTGGTACGAACCAGTGAACCTGCGACCCGCCCCAGGCAGCGACAAAGCCGATAAAGCCGTTTCGCTGAGACGCCAGAAGACGAGGCCTCCCACGGTTATCCCGCCGTACTTGAGGAAGACGCGCCTATCCGCCCAGAAGCGCGGCCTCAGGCTCCACTTATGGAACACCACGTGCCAGGCCACAAGTGGAACAAGGGCAACCGATAAATAGATGTGCCAGCTTACCCCGCTGAATCCCAGGAAGTAGAACGAGCCAACATTGCTCCAGGTCAGCCCCAGCACAAGTGACGCCAGCAGCAGGCTCAGCGCAACAGTAAATACGGTGAAGTTGTATGGCTGCCGCTTCCACCGACTCCGTCTACGCAATGGTGGAAGAATGTTCCTTGCCTTCCACAGCAAGACGAAGGCTATGCTGAAACCGGCGACCCGGTGTATCTGAAGGGCAATGGCCCTATCCGGCGACCCCCATATGAGACCCATCAGACCCGTCGCCAGTTCTACGGTCCCCAGTATCAGCAGCAGAATGTTCGCCCAAGGATATCTCACGAAGGCCTTTCCCTATTGAGGTTCTCATTCCAAGTGCATACACCCAGATTACCCTTAAATCCCCTTATTTCCAATGCTAGAATATGTTCAAGATGTCTATGACTCCACTGGCCATATCCGATCGCTTGAAAGCCACCCCTACCCTGCCCGGCGTATACCTCATGCGCAACGCGGAGGGGGATGTTATCTACGTTGGCAAGGCCGCCAATCTGCGCAGCCGCTTGCGCAGCTATTTCGGCTCGCTCAGTAACATGGAGCCCAGAGTACGCAACCTGGTGGCCAGCATCGCCGATTTTGAGTACACGGTTGCCGAGACCGGGGCGGAAGCGCTCCTCTTGGAAAACACGCTGATCAAGAGGTACAAGCCCAGATACAACGCCAGACTGAAGGACGACAAGACCTACCCGTACATCAAGATAGACCTCAACGAAGATTTCCCGCAGCTCTACTTCACCCGCCGCATCCAAAACGACAAATCCCGTTACTTCGGCCCGTTCGCTAGCGCCGGTTCCGTGCGCACCACCATGGCGCTGCTCAAGAAGCTGTTCCCCTACAGGTCTTGCACCAAGGTTATCACCGGCAAAGACCCCAGGCCCTGCTTGGAATACTACATAAACCGCTGCGCCGCCCCCTGCATAGGCATTGTAAACAGGGACGAGTACCGGGAGATCATCGACCAGGTCATCATGTTCATGGAGGGCAAGACTGACCAAGTGCTCCGCGACCTCAACAAGAAGATGCGCTCCGCCTCAGAACGGCTGCAGTTCGAGAGGGCAGCCGCCCTCAGAGACCAGATAAGGGCCATCGAACGGGTCAACGAGAATCAGAAGGTGGTCTCACAAGACCGCTCGGACCAGGACGCCATCGCCTTTGCCGTTGGTGGAGACGAAGCTTGGGTCGAGGTCTTCTTTGTGCGTCAGGGCAAGCTGACCGGAAGAGACCATTTCATCATGGAAGGCATCCGGGAAGACGCACCTCCTCAAATCATGGAGAACTTCATCAAACAGTTCTACGATTCCGCGCCTCACGTGCCCAGAGAAGTGCTCCTGCAGCACAACGCCGGCAACGACAAACCCGTTATCGAAGAGTGGCTCACCAAGAAGCGAGGCACCAGGGTGAAGCTGATCGCCCCACAACGCGGCGCCAAGCGTCGCTTGGTGCAAATGGTGGCCGACAATGCGGCTCAAGGCCTGCAGCAGCGGGCGGTTAAATGGCTGTCCGATACCAACAATCTACAGCAAGCCATGAACGAGGTGGGAGAAGCGTTGAGCTTGCCCCGGCTGCCAAGCCGCATGGAGTGCTATGACATCTCCAATATCCAGGGCAGCAATCCCGTCGGTTCAATGGTAGTTTTCGAGGAAGGCAGACCCAAGAACGGTCACTATCGCCGTTTCCGGATCAAGTCCGTGGAAGGCGTGGACGACTATTCGATGATGCAAGAGATGCTGCGTCGCAGGTTCCGCAAGCTGGGGGAACAGCTGCAAAGCCTCGACCACAACGCATACCCGGACGAGCAGAACGGCTCCACGCCCGCAAACGGTCAGCGTGCCGACGGAGAGACCTGGGGCATCATACCCGACTTGGTCCTGATCGACGGAGGGAAGGGTCATTTGTCGGCTGCTCTTCAGGTGTTCCTAGAGCTGGGCCTGGTGGATAGAATCCCCATAGCCAGCCTGGCCAAGGAGCGGGAGGAGCTGTTTCTCCCCCACGACCCGGACCCAATACTCCTTCCCAAAGGCTCTCAGGGGTTGTTCCTGGTGCAACGCATCCGCGACGAAGCCCACAGGTTCGCCGTCACCTACCACCGTCAGAGACGGAGCAGAGGCGCGGTGAGGTCGTTGCTGGACTCCGTACCGGGCGTAGGCCCAAAGAAACGCAGGATGCTCATTCAGAAGTTCGGCTCGGTGGCCGGGGTAAAGGCGGCGACTTTGCCGGAGCTCGCCGAAGTGCCCGGCGTCAACATGGCGCTAGCCGAAAGGATCAAAGAGCACCTGGGCTAATGGCCTGCCGACTCTACAAAGCTGCCCAGCCCTCTGGACATGGCGGCTTCCTCTTGATAACGCTCCAGCAGCACTTCTATCCCGGGGATGCGAAGATCCAACGCTGATATGGCTATGGCGCGGAAGAATGTCCCGTTCGGCACCGTAACGTCCACGTGCTCGCCAATTCCCGGGACAGATGTCCCTAGAGCCTTGGCCATTTCACCGGCCTGAGCCTGGCCAAGGCTATTGGCGTAGCATCGAGTGACGGCCCTGCCGTCATGCAGAAGCGTTGTGCCGCTTTTGCCGCGACGCAACTGCAGCCTTATGGCGCCACGAGGGCGCTCCATTAGCTTTTCAGCGTAATCGAGCGCCCTCTTTCTGCTGACTCCCACCCGTGCTCGCCTGGGCTACTGTTGCCCCGTTACAGCCGCTGTATGTCGCTCTTCCTCCAAGGTTACCTTGAGCGCCTTGAGCAAGTTGATAGCAACATCCAGGTATTCGGCTGTTAGAGGCGATGTAAGGCGCGCACTACCAGCAGCAAGGTAAAGTCCTGATGGGTCCCCCATGGCTTCCGCAAACGGCCCTGTATCCACAGCCGGAGAAGATGGGGAGGATGCCGGCTCCACGCTGGGGGCTGTCACGGTTTGCGAAGCGTCAGAAGCGCTCTTCATGATCCTGGCAGCGTCTATGAGGTGCTTCTGTATTAGGGTGAACCGGCGTATTATCTCTTCCCGCGGAGCCTTGGTTATTTCCTCCAGCGCAATGAGAAGCGTGGAGTCGTCCGGCGCCTCGCCATTGAACTTGTCGTACAAGGCTCTGAGCAGGTCAATCCTCTGGAACGATTGCACCCGTGCCCAGCGGCCCTCGTTGGGATTCGCCGGGTGTAGGATCTTCCGGCAGAGGTCGGTTACCCTCAACTCTCCCCTGCCTTCCACCAAGCCAAAGTCGCGCAATGCGGCAACCTTGGCAAAAAGCGTGCCGCTGTTCTCCGCCATTCCCAGCTCCCAAGCCAGACCCTTGACCCCAACACCACCCTTGAACTTAGCCAGGATTCTGGCCGAAATCTCCACGGCGTCACCGAACCTAATATCCGGATATGAGTATGTTCCTAGCTTTGCCATTAGCAAATCCTCTGTTTATTCTGAACATTCTGCTGAATAATCTAGCATGCTCTCCCTTGCTTGTCAAGCGGGCCAAGATAATCTACTGTCTTTCTGGTTAATTTTCTGCGGTTGCCCTATTGGCAAGACAGATAGTTTACTGCTTTCTTGCTGTTTTTCCCAAAGAGCAGGCGGGTCGCACGTTTCAAGGTGTGCACGGAGCTTCAAAAAGAGGTAAACTACCCGCGGAACATGAGTATCCAAGGAGGGATCATGGGTGAAAATACCAGCGTAGTAACGCCTGAAAGGTTTTCAAGCGGATTGACCTACAACGACTACATTGCCCAGATAAAGGTGAACAAAGACCGTTTTGAGCAGTATTACCAGAGTGTGGAGGTCTCCCAGGACGACGCGGACTTCTTCAAGAAGGCCGTGGAGGCAGGAGTCACCAAGATGCTGGTCCTGGGCGAGGACTGGTGTCCGGACGTTTACAGGGGTATGCCGGTCGTGGCCCGCATTTCTGAAGCTTCCGGCATGGAGTTACGGGTCTTCCCTAGAGATGAGAACCTGGACATCATGAACGAATTCCTCAAAGACGGCGAGTTTCAGTCCATCCCCACCGTGGTTCTCTATACCGGGGACCATGACTACCTGGGTCACTGGATTGAGCGCCCGGCTAAGGCGAATGAGGAGCGAGAGCAGATAGATGCCGACGTCAGGCAGGAGATGTCCGGCGCCTCCGACGAAGAGGTCCGCAACGCGATACGAGAACGTACTACTGCCCGCTTCCCTGCCTGGCAGCAGGAAAGCGTCAAGGAGATTCGACAGCTCATCTCAGATAAAGCAGGCGTCTAGCGCACGGCCAAGCTCCCACCGCTCCTCCCTACCTCTGCGATGCCGTGTGCCCTCAAATAGAGCTGAACGCTCGCTGTACCACCTCGGGCAATGCAGGGTGAACGTAAATCGATTGGGTAATGGCGTCGGTAGGTAGGCGCAGCCTCATCGCATTGGCCGCCTCTTGAATGAGCGCTGAAGCGTCGGCGCCAATTATGTGGCACCCCAGTATCTCATTGCTCTCCGGATCGGCGATTACCTTCACGAAACCGTCCTTGTCTTCAATGGACGCTCCATAAGCCGTGTCATAGTAGCGGTAGCTTACCGCTACGTGTGAAAGGCCGCTTTCCCTTGCCGCCTGCTCGGTAAGGCCGACACCCGCAACCTGCGGTGAGGTCTCCTCCATTCCTGTATTCCCAGCTTCACCTGCGTGCCCTACTCATATAGACTACCTTTGGCGCGTTGATACTCCAAGCACAGCCCGCCTCAGACCTGAGGTAGTTGATTTCTCTGCGGCTTGGTCTTGCCATTAACGCATCAAGCTTAAGGAGGCTCTAAGATGAGAATAGCCACACTGACCGGAGGCGGCGACGCGCCTGGGCTCAACGCCGCCGTCAGAGCCGTTGCCAGGGCAGCTCTCAATAGAGGTTGGGAAGTCTTGGGTAGCAGGCAAGGATGGCTTGGGCTCCTCAATCTGGACACCGTGCCGGTTACACGGGACACCGTTAAGGGCATCCTACCGCAGGGCGGTACAATCCTCGGCACGTCTCGCACCAACCCCTTTAGTCGCGAAGATGGGTCCTCTCCCGTAATGGAAAACATGAAGCGCCTTGGCATAGACGCGCTGATCCCTATTGGAGGCAACGGTACCCTGGGCGCAGCCAACCGGCTCTCACAAGAAGGGGTTCCCCTGGTTGGCGTTCCCAAAACCATAGATAACGACATCTCCGGCACGGACTACTGCATCGGCTTTGATACCGCGGTAACGGAGGTGGCAAGGTCGCTGGACAGATTGCATTCCACGGCGGAGGCCCACAATAGAGTGATGATTGTAGAGGTAATGGGTCGTCACGAGGGCTGGGTGGCCGTGTTGGGAGGGATGGCCGGCGGAGCGGATGTCATCCTGGCTCCTGAGATTCCTTTCACTATAGAAGACGTCTGCAACCGGCTGCGCCGGAGGCACGAAGAGTTTAGCAGAGACTTCAGTATTGTAGTTGTGGCCGAAAGCGCTATTCCTACGGAATTAGTCGGCCAGGTCACCCCTGACCTGCTTGAGCATTCAGGCCAGGGTGGAATAGGTCACCGGCTGGCCCCTGAAATAGAGAAGCGCACCGGCTACGATACGCGAGTCACTGTGCTGGGCCATCTACAGCGAGGCGGCCCTCCCACAGCCTTCGATCGCATCCTGGCCACACGGTTGGGAGTCGCTGCAGTGCAAGAGGTAGCGGCGGGCAACTTCGGCAAGATGGTGGCCCTCAGGGGGAACCGGATAGTAACCGTACCCTTGGAAGAAGCCGTTTCTACCACGCGCTCCTTGGACACATCGCTATATGAGATGAGCCTGCTATTCTTCTAGACTACCGCTTGACTATCCACAGGGAGACGGCTATCTTCCACCTCAGCACATGAGATGCCATGAAAGGAGTAGCTGCATGGTAGAAGCAAAAACCAACTCCGCGGATTTGCAGGAGTTCATTGAAGACAGCAAACAGTTCATTGGGCAAGAAGCGCCCGACGTCCCTCAAGGCGTCCGGCAAGCCGACTGGTCCTCCATCCAGAGGTACTGCGCCGCCCTCGGCGACAGAAACCCCATATACAACGACACCTCCGGTGGCGTGGGCACCGCTTACAACACTTTGATAGCGCCGCCCGCCTTCATCCTATCGGTCCGCACGCCCGACTCCGGCGCCGCCTACGAACGGAAGGCCTACGGACTGCGCCGGTTCAGCATCCGCGCCTCCGCCGAGTGGAGCGACGTCATCCGCATGGCGGAGCGCATGGTCAGCGATATTGAAGTTACCGCCGTGCGAGAGGGCGGCAACTGGGGTGACCGGCCCACCGCTGAAGTCGACTCGACAGCAACCTATCGCACCTTGAACGGCGCCGTATTTGCCAAGGCTACCGGTACAGTGGCCCTGGTTCCTTACCAGCTTGGTGACCCACTAATTCTGGACAGGGATATCCACAGGTTCTCGGAGGACGAGGTCAAGCGCCTCGAAGACGACTTGGACGCCGTACCGCCGCATCGCGGTGACGTGCCCCTCTACTGGAGCGAGATTAACGTGGGCGACAAGGTGCCCACTCTGGTCAAAGGCCCCCTCTACTACAACGAACTGGCGGCCTGGCGTCTCTTGGAGCACAAGCCCGCCTCCATCGATCTGGGCATAGTCGCCCATCAAACGGCGGTGGAGCGGCCCGGCAGGATCACTGTCAACCCCAGCACCCAGTGGCCCTACTTTGACGTGGAACAGGCCTACGGAGACATCCTGTCCGTCCAGGCGCTTGGTTTCAAAATGCCCGTATCCAGGGGACTGATGAGGTTCGCTTGCGCTGCCCAGCTCCTTACCAACTGGATAGGCGACCTGGGCTTCCTCCGTAGACTGACTGTTGACCTCCCCAATCACTTTTGCTATCAAGACACCATGCGGCTCTCCGGAGAAGTGGTCAAGAAATACAAGGAGACCGTGGGATCGGAGGAGTACCACGCCCTGGACATACACGTCTCGGGACGCAACCAGCTTGGCGAGACGCTGGTGGACGGCACAGCCGTTGTCTATCTGCCGGAGAGAGGATTCCTGGTTGGCCTCCCCGTGGGAGACCCCTGGTGGTAGTGAGGCGGCTAAAGCTATAGAAAACAACAAGGAGAACAACCCCATGACCATACCCCAGCAAGAAGAACGGACATTTGAAAGCTTAGTCAACGAATTCCGGGAAAGGTCCAGGGCCATGATTGGTCATGATCTGCACGCAGATGAGATCGGCTCTCCCAGGCTCACCCAGGCCTTCGACGAGTCCGGCCCGCCCTACAAGAGCTTCGGGATTCTGACAGAGACCGATATCAAGGCCTACGCCAAGAGGATCAGCGACGACAACCCCCTCTATACGGATAGGGAGTACGCCAGGAACGGCCCCTACGGCTGCATCATTGCCCCTGGCACTGTGCTCCTCACGGCCCGCGCCGGCCTCTGGCACGGAGCTCGCCGCCAGGGCGGAGGCGGTTATCCCGTCCTCAACTTCCACGCCGGCTCGGCGCTGGAGTTCTTCGACGTGATCCGCGTTGGCACAGGCTTCAAGGGCCTGGCCAAGGCTCACGAGATGATCGAAAAGCCGGGAGCCAGGGGCGGTCAGATGTTCGTCCTCACCACAGACGCCTACTACTGGGACAGGCGCGGCGACCTCTTGGGCAAGAATTACGGCACCGTCATCATGATCCCGCGGGAAGAGCTGGGCGCGGGCAGAGTCATGCCCGTGGAGCGTCTTGGCGAGAGGATGATGTATGACCGCAGCGTGTCCAAGTACAGCGAGGAAAAGGTTGAAGAAGCCCTAGACCTGATGAGCAAAGGCGCCAACCGCAGGGGCAAAGAGGTCCTCTACTGGGAAGACGTAAAGGAAGGCGACAAGCTGCCCGCCTGGGTGTTGCCCCCATGGACGGACCAGGACTACGGCGGGCCTGGGGGAGGCAGCATCCGGCGCGGTCCCGTCAGGTGGTATCACTTCGAGGAAGGGCATTGGATAGTGCGACATGGCAAGATAGGAAGCGGCGCAGAGGAAGGCTGGGCCTTCACTCACCCCGTGTCACGCTGGCCATGGAGCGCCGCCGATGAACATGGCGATGCCCTCATGGCCGCCTATCGCGGCCAGTCCCTACCCTTCGACAACGGCGTGCAGCGCGGGCAGATCCCCCAGGGGCTGATCAGCAACTGGATGGGAGACCACGGCTTCATACGCAAGCTTCAGGTCGCCGTGCGACGGCCCATGTACTACGGCGACCTCGGCGTCTACAGTGCGGAGGTGGTCAAGAAGTTCCAGGACGTCCAAACAGGCGAAGACGGCCCCGGCGCTGTGCCAGGCGAACGCACCTACCACGCCGTGGGCATCAAGGTGGAAGGACGCAACCAGGTAGACGAGATTCACCTTCAGGGTTCGGCCGTGGTATATCTTCCCTCCAGAGAGGGAGGAATGGTTCAGTTGCCCGTTCCACATCTGGCCAAGCCCCCGGCCGTCCCCTACGAGACCTTCTATCGCGGCTGGTACTAGATCCCTGTGAATTAAAAGAGGTGCGGCCTGGCTGGCTGCACCTCTTTTGCTATTTCGAACCTTATCGCCCTACGGCCAGGACTCGGTCGTACCCCTACTCCCTACCACTGCACGAACATGGGCATGACCACGTGCACGTAGTACCGTTCATCAGACGAGCCGTTGCTGGACACAGGCTTGATTACACCGGGGCTCGACGGCGTGGTGGTTTCCAGCGCGACCTGCCCTGAACCCAGCACGGAGAGGACGTCGGTGAGATACTTGCTGCTGAACGCAATCTTGGCCTCTTCCCCGTCTATGGCAGCGTCTATGACGCCCGTATTGTCGCCAAGCTCTTCGGCCCGCGCCGATATGATCACTCTGCCCGGACTGCCATCCGCCCCCGGCATTGCCTGGATCCGCACGATGCCGCTCCCGTCTCTGGCGAAGATGGAGGCCGTCCTTATCGCGCGGCTGAAGTCGCTGAGCGACATGACGCTGCGTGTGCTGTATGTCTCAGGGACCAACTGGTTATAGTTGGGGAACTTGCCCTGCACAAGCTGCGATACCAGCTCGGCGTTCTTGAGCTTGAACAGTATCTGGCTTTTTTGAGGAGTTACGGTGAACTCCACGGGGTCTTCCTGGTCCGCAAGAAGGCGCTGCAGCTCGCTTAGAGTCCGCGCCGGAATGATGCAACCCACCGGCTCCGCAACCGGCGACGCCAGGTTTGCCGTCTGCACGGCCAAGCGGAATCCGTCGGCTGCGGCAAAGGTAACGCTGTCGCCTTCCATTTCCAGCTTCACGCCGGTGAGCACAGGCCGTGAATCCTCCGTAGCCGCGGCGAACACTATCTTATCGATAGCCTCTCTCAATACCTTGGCCTCCATCGCAACGCCTACCCCGTCGTCTACCGTGGGAATGGGAGGAAACTCCTCGGCATCGGTGCCAAGGACCCTGCCCTCGAACCGGCCGGAGGTAAGCTCTATTCCCAGGGGTTTCGGCGTTTGTCGCACCTCTATCTGGTCCTCCGGAAGAGACGACACAAAATCGGTAAGGAGGCGGGCCGGCACCGTCACCGACCCTTCTTCATCAACCTTGCCCCCTATCCAGGTTGTTATGGCAATCTCCAGGTTGGTAGCCGTGAGCTTGATGCGGCCTTCCTCCGTGGTCATGAGGACGTTTTGCGTGACGGGAAGCGTACTGCGCGTAGCCACAGCACGACCTACGGTGTTGAGCGCTTTGCTGAGATTTTCTTGCAAACAAGTGAAACGCATGTGTGAGTACCTTTGGGAAGAGTTGTCCGTATTTTAGAGTCGAGGGTTACCAGCGTCAATGTAGTTTTTGACACTTTTGGGGGTTATGGACACGAGCGGTGGTGACAGACGCACGAACATCGCACCGTCCT
>DAOUKI010000052.1:0-3053 GCA_034421495.1 Dehalococcoidia bacterium
ACTGGATTGCGTTAGGCCGGTTTGCGGGCGTGGATGAAATACATTGGCGTGAAGATTCCAAGGCGGCCCGCCTCGGCCATCGCTGACGCGCAGAGATTCAACGTCTCCGATACGCGGACCGTTCCTTTCGGGGCAAGGCGGAGCGTCTCAAGCGCCCTCAGCGTATTGTGGGTTACAAAGCGTCCCACCCGTGAACTGCGGAAGCTGGCAAATGAAATACCTGAACCGACCAGGGGTTGGTACCAGGGAATCGACGGACCTGTCTGAACTGAAAGGTCTCGCGTTTCCAGCACTTCAAATCCCACCGTTCGGAGAGCGTCATTCACTGTTTGTGGGTCGTCGATAACGAGCAGGCCGCCTCCCAGCTTGATGTCCGCCTTGATCTTGAGGTGGTGGGGATTACTTGCATCGAATGGATCAGTCATGCAGTATTCGTAAGCTGCGAAGCGCGCGCCGGGCTTCAACAGCCTGAATATCTCGCCATAGATGCTCAGCTTATCCGGTGCGCAGCAAGTCGCCTCAATGGAGTAGACGGCGTCAAACGACTCGTCAGGAGCATCGACCTGCAGGAAGTCGCAGTGCAGGTACTCGGCCAGGTGGGTCAAACCCGCCTCTTCCGTGAACTTCCGGGCAAGTTCCAGTTGATAGCCGTTGCTGTTTACGCCGACGATTTTTGCGCCGGAAAAGCGGGCAATCTCCAGCAACGACCCGCCAACGCCGCAACCCAGGTCGGCTACCACCATCCCAGGTTTTAGCCCAAGCGCGTCCGACAAATAGCGCTCGTGCCTAACAAGTGATGCCTTAAAGCTCTCTCCGGGGACGCGAGGCGCAAAGTGAAAAGACCTTCCCCACCCATATTCGTAGAAATCCGTAACCAGGTCGTAGTAGAGATTGTTTGCCTTCTCATACTCACCCTCTGCACTCTCCGATGCGCCATTCTGAGCCATCCTGAAATGATCCTCGTATTCGCGGATGTTCGGAGCTACAGGAGAAGTGCTTGATTTGTCCTTCAGGGTCTTGGAAAGCTTGAACGGCATCTAAGTCTTCCCACACTAGTTTTCAGCGGGCTCGGCGCTCATCACCGTAGCGGGGCGCCAGAGCAATGTCAACTTTATGTACTTACTCAGTATGTTCCGTACACACCACCCCTTCCTGACGCTCTTGAAAACTGGACACAGGATATCGTACGGCGTGCTTCCGGTTGATTCCGCCCCTGTAGGATAGGATAATCTTTAATGGAATCGGCGAGCGGGCCCAGCCCAACAGCAAAGTGAAACTGTGAGAGGACAAGAATGAAGCCTATATCTGAAATTGCGGACGCGATGGGCATCGACCCCAACCTTGTCATCCCCTACGGGAGGTACAAGGCCAAGTTGGCCTTGGAAGCAATAAAGGCTGATGCGCCTCAGGGCAACTTGATCGTGGTAACGGGAATCACTCCGACGCCGCTGGGTGAAGGAAAGACGACTACGACGGTCGGGTTGGCCCAGGGAATGGGCAAGCTGGGGAAACGCGTCGTCGCCACTCTCAGGGAGCCGTCCCTTGGACCCATCTTTGGCATCAAGGGAGGAGGCACGGGAGGCGGCGCTTGCCTGGTAGAACCCCAGGACGAGGTAAACGTTCACTTCACCGGTGACGCTCACGCCGTGGGGTCGGCCCACAACCTCCTCGCCGCCCTCACCGACAACGTTACTCAGCGAAACCTGATCCCCGGCTTCGGCCCAACCGACTCCACTTGGCGCAGGGTCACCGACGTTGAAGACAGGGCCCTTAGGGACATCGTCACCGGCATCGGCGGCTCCCCCAACGCGCCTCTGAGGCAGACCGGTTTCGACATAGTCACCGCCTCGGAGATAATGGCGGTTCTGGCCCTGTCCCAAAGCCTGGAAGACCTCAGGTCGCGGCTGAGCAGGATGGTGGTGGGCTTCAATCAGGACGGGCAACCCGTCACGGCACAGGAAGTGGGCGCCGTAGGCTCCATGATGTCGCTGCTCAGGTACGCCATACAACCCAATCTGGTGCAGACCACGGAGGGGCAGCCCGTGCTGGTGCACACCGGCCCCTTTGGCAACATAGCCCACGGCTGCAGCTCCATCCTGGCCGACCGGCTTGCCTTGGGCTACTCAGACTACGTCCTCACGGAAGCGGGGTTTGGGTCTGACCTGGGCTTCGAAAAGTTCATGCACATCAAGACCCGCGCCGGCGGGCTGAAGCCCAGGGCCGCCGTGCTGGTGGCTTCCGTGCGGGCGCTCAAGTTCCACGGTGGCGTCCCCCTGCGGGAGCTGGACGCCCCGGACGAAGATGCGGTGCGGCGAGGAATGCCCAACTTAGAACATCACGTTGGAATTGGCAGGTCCTTCGGAATCCCCGTGGTCGTGGCCGTGAACGCCTTTCCCTCCGATACCCAAGGAGAGCTGGACTTGGTGCGGCAGGGCGCTCTGGACGCCGGAGCGTTCGCTGCGGCAAAGAGCACGGCCTTCTCCGACGGCGGCGAAGGGGCTGTAGAGCTGGCCGAAGCGGTCGTCGAAGCAGCGGCCCAAGACAGCGAGGTGACCTATCTCTACCCCGAAGATGCGCCGGTACGGGAGAAGATGGAAACCCTTGCCCGCAGGGTCTACAACGCAAAGGACGTCCGTTGGGATACGGCGGCCCGTAGGAAGCTGCGAAGCTACGAGGCGCTGGGATGGGGTGGTCTGCCCGTTTGCATGGCCAAGACCCCCCTCTCCATCTCCCACTTGCCCTCCCTGAAGGGGAGACCGTCCGACTACACCTTTGAGATCTCCGACGTGAGGGCGTCCATTGGAGCCGGGTTTATATACCCCATTGCCGGTAGCATACTCACCATGCCGGGCCTGCCCGGCTCCCCGCGGCAGTTGGACGTGGACGACAAGGGGAACATCCTGGGACTGTGAGCGCCCGCTTCAAACCTCTTCCCCCTTGACGTGGGAAGATTGAGGTGGGGGTGACCCGCAGCCTGAGACTTGCGACTTTGTCTCACATGATGGTATCTTTTCGCCCACTTTAAGAGTCCAAGCTTGACGTTGCAGGGGAGC
>DAOUKI010000053.1:0-6522 GCA_034421495.1 Dehalococcoidia bacterium
CATAACGTTGGAAACGAATACCCCCTCGTCATTCCCGACCCGATCGGGAATCAATCCCTTCGGCAGGCTTTGGTATCCGTTCGCCCTGAGCTTGAAAGTTTACCCTGAGCCTGTCGAAGGGAAGGGCGCATCCCCTCCGGCGTGGTTCGACAGGCCTGTCCTGAGCGTAGCCGAAGGGCTCACCACGAACGGGATGCCCGTTTCCGCCCCTGGATGCCGCCGTCACGGGCAAGACGGTTGCCCGGCGTCTGTCCTCAACTACGGCGTTGTGTTACCTTAACCGTTGCCCTAATGAACCACTAGCGAGACGAGGTAGAACCCCCATGGCAAATACGCAAGACCGTGTGATACTGCCGCAGCATTCACACCCCTTGAGATATGAGATCACTCTGGCTCCCGACCTGGAGAGCTTCACTTTTACAGGTTCGGAGACCATAGACGTTGAAATTACGGAGCCAACCTCCACCCTGGCCCTGAACGCAGCCGATATAGAGGTGCAGTCGGCGGCTGTCACGACGGACGGCGGCGGGACGAAGCAGGCAAGCGGCATAAGCTACAACGAGGAAGCGCAGACGGTTACCTTCGATTTTGGAGAGCCGCTGCCCACGGGCCGCGCCAAGCTGGAACTGAGCTTCACCGGAGAGCTGAACGATAGACTGCACGGCTTCTACCGCAGCACCTACCAGTCGGCGAATGGCGAAACGCGGGTGCTGGCGGCCACACAGTTTGAGCCGACGGACGCAAGGCGGGCATTCCCCTGCTGGGACGAGCCCAACAAGAAGGCCACTTTCGACGTAACGATGGTCATCCCGTCGCACCTCACCGCCGTGTGCAATACGTCGATAGTCGGCGAGTCGGCGGAAGGCAGCGACAAGAAGCGAGTCCAGTTTGCCGAAACGCCGCCGATGTCCACCTATTTGCTGGCCTTTGTGGTCGGCGAACTGGAATCGATTGAGGATACGGCGGACAGCGGGACGCTGCTGAGGATATGGACGACGCCGGGGAAATCGGAGCAGGGACGGTTCGCGCTGGAGGCAGCAAAACGGCTGCTCGTTTACTACAACGACTACTTCGGCATCCCGTATCCGCTGGAGAAGCTGGACCAGTTGGCGATACCGGACTTCGCGGCGGGGGCGATGGAGAACTGGGGCGCCATCACGTACCGGGAGGTGGCCCTGCTGTTCGACGCGGAGAACTCCTCGCCAAGGGCGCGCCAGCTCATTGCCGAGGTGGTCGCCCACGAGATGGCTCACATGTGGTTCGGCGACCTGGTTACCATGGACTGGTGGAACGATCTGTGGCTCAACGAGAGCTTTGCTTCATGGATGGCAACCAAGGCGGTAGACCATCTCTACCCGGAATGGGACCTGTGGACGCAGTTTGTATCGTCCGACGTGAATGCGGGCTTGGGACTGGACGGCCTGGAGAACTCGCACCCCATAGAGCAAGAGGTGAAGGACCCCACCGAAATCAACCAGCTCTTTGACGCCATCAGCTATCAAAAGGGGGCCTCCATCCTGCGGATGCTGGAGCAGTTCCTTGGCCCGGAGCAGTTCAGAAAGGGGCTGCGCCGGTACCTCTCAGAGCACATCTACCAAAACGCCACAGGAACTGACCTCTGGTCGGCGATGCAAGAAGAAACGGGACAGCCGGTGGTGGCGATGATGGAAAGCTGGATCAACCAGGTGGGATACCCCGTGCTCAACGTGGACGTAAACCGCGCAGACACGGCGTCGATAGGGCTGACCCAGCAACGGTTCCTCTACTCCGGGCCCAACCAGGACCCCACGCTGTGGCAGATCCCGGTGAGAGCGTCGGTTCAAGGCATGACAGAGCCGGTGTCCATGGTGATGAGCAACAGGGAAGCCGCCCTGGAAGCCCAGCCGCCGCAGGGGATCAGCGATTTCTGGGTGAAGGTCAACTCCGAACAGACCGGCTTCTACAGAGTCCAGTACAAGCAGGAAGACCTGGCGAGGCTGATACCGGCTGTGGAGTCGCTGGAACTGCCCGCCGCCGACCGGCTGGGGCTGCAGGCGGATGCCTACGCGCTGGCAAGGGCGGGGCTGGCCCCAGCGACGCAGTTCCTGGACCTGGCGAGGGCCTACGGGCAGGAGACCACGTATCCGGTATGGGCCGATCTCACAGCCAATCTACGCGGGTTGGCATCGCTGATTGCCCAGGAGCCCTACTACCAGCAATACCAGGAGTTCGGCAGGGGCCTGCTCAGCGGCATAGCTCATAAAGTGGGCTGGGAGAAAGAAGCGGAGGAAGGGCATCTGCAAAGCCTGCTGCGCAGCACCGTGCTAGGGCAGATGGGAGCATTCGGGGACAGGGAGGCATTGGAAGAGGCGCAACAACGGTTCCACCGCTACCTGGAGGAGCCGTCTTCGCTGTCGCCGGATATGCGCGCCGCGGTGTATGGCCTGGCGGCGCAAGGGGGAGACGGCAATACCTACACGTCCATGGAGCGCCTCCACGACGAGTCGGAGTTGCAGGAAGAGAAGGTGCGCCTGCTCATGGCCCTGTCAGGCTTCCAAGACCAGGAACTGCTGCAAAAAACTATCGAGATGACGCTATCGGAAAAGGTGCGGTCGCAGGACAGCGTAATGCTGGTCAACTTCGTGGCGAGCAACCTCAAGAACGGTCGAGAGATCGCCTGGGAGTATGTCAAAAGCAACTGGCAGGAGCTCGACAGACGGTATGGGGCGGGCGGGTTCGCCATGATGCGGCTGGTGCAGATTACGGGCGGGTTCACCACGCCCGAGTCGCGTCAAGAGGTGGAGGAGTTCTTCAAGGAGCACCCAACGCCCTCGGCAAGCCGCACGATTCAGCAGTCGCTGGAGCGGATAGGGCTGAACATACGCTGGCTGGAGCAGAACCGGGCCGGGCTTGCGGAGTGGTTTGGGGGGTGACGGGCTGCACTGATCCCGCTCACTCCTTTCCCTTCGACGATGCTCAGGGTAAACTCTATGCTCAGGGTGAGCGGGAGTGTTTGTGGACAGCGGGCATCCCACGGCACTCTGGATTCCCGTGTCAAGCACGGGAATGACGGTGCGAGGTGTGGCGGACGTTAGCCAAGCCTAGACAGCGGCAATAATGCTCCGGTACTCGTCTTCCGTAAACGCCTTCAAGGTGGTGGTCCGCATATTGCCCTGGCCGCCCAGCTTGAGCAAGATTGTTGCCGCCATTTCATCGTTGGGAAGTTCCACCACGGACGCGAAATCGTACTGCCCCATGGTCAGGTAGAAGAAGATCAACCTGCCCCCGGCAGCCTCGGCGGCTTGCTTGGCCTCCTGAAGGCGGTTGGGGGAATCCTTGATGTCCCGTATTCCCTGCTCTGTATAGTTGCCCAGTACCAGATAGCTCGGCATAGCTCCACCTCTATTCTAATTTTCAAGATAGCCGGAGGATATCTCCGGCCCATCGGTGCGTCAATTTACACTTCTGCTCAGATGCTCCAGCGCAGACCACAAGAGTCGCACCGGTAACCGCGAACGTTTCTGTAGATGAGAACGACGGCAATCACGGTTATGATTGCGTAAACGGCCAGGGCGCCCAGCCAGAGAACGCCCCCGCTGACCAGTCCCACTATGAGCCACAACACAGCGGTCAGCCAGAGCATAGCCAGCCACAGCCCTACCCTCCTGCGCCAAGCCACCGCCTGGGGACGCCAGGGGACATGCACGGCAGGACTATGACAATGCGGACATTCGGCAAACCGCTTTGGACTGGATGGCTGCATGGCTTGATTGTACAGCTATACGCTTTAAACAGTACGTCCACGGAATGCGACGGCAAAGTGAGATGCCAAGTCTCGAATGCCGCCCTGCGCCGCCCGTCGACGATCAGCAGCAGCAAAGCCAGAGAGAGGAGCAGCGCTGATACGGTCAATCGTTGCTCGGTACGGAGAAGACAAGCTAGGTAGGAATAAAGCTAGCAGTGCATCCCTGTCCCGGTCGACGAGCTTTCTTCCACTGAGTGGTCAGCCCACCCCTGTCACTTTGTAGGTCACCGCGCCCTTGGGGGTGACTACCTCTACCTGGTCCCCCTCAGAGCGATCCAAAACAGCCTGGCCCACGGGAGAGGCGGTAGAAAGCTTGCCGGAAGAGGGGTCGGCCTCACTGGGCTCAACCAGGAGATAGCTAATCTCCTTCCCGGTCTGAAGGTGCTGCAAAACCACACGGGAGCCAACGCTAATGGAAGCGCTTCCCATTCCAGCGGAAGAGCCGTCCATAATCACCGCATTCTGAAGAATGCTTTCCAACTCTCTGATGCGCGCTTCCGTCTGGCCTTGATGCTCTCTGGCCGCATCCAGGGGTGAGTTTTCGCTGAAGTCTCCGGTTGAAGCGGCCTGGCGGATTTCCTCCGCTATCTTGCCCCTCTCCGCCTTCAAGGAATCAAGGTCTTCCAGAAGTTTCTTGTGGCCTTCCGGTGTTATCTTCTTGGGCGATTCCGATGCAACCCTCTTAGCCTGCGCCGCCGCCCTCCTCTTGCCGTTGCGTCTAATCCTGGCAAACGAGGCAAGCCTGGTCTCGGTCATGCCGTGTTTGCGGAGGAAGTTAAGGAAACGTTTGGTTATAGCCAGCCTGACGACGCCGCCGTCTCCGGAGTACTCCAAGGTGGCGCTGTATTCCTCAACCTGAATGGGTAGGATTGCACTGACCTGTCGGTCCTGTCCACACCACTGGACAAAGCGAGAGAGTTCCCTCTGGGCCGCATGCGGATCCTTCTCTTTTTGCGTTTCAAGGTACTGCGCAGCGGCGTCGGAAAGGGTGGTTGGTTGCACGGATGCTTCCTCAACAGTCACTATCACTTGATTGTAGGTGTGCAGTACGGGAGTGTCAACATACGGGCACGCGGGCATACGAAGACCGCACTTCCTTTGAAATGGCAGTTCAGGTACAATAAAAGCAGCTTTAACATCAGTGGCGGACAAACCCTGGAGAAGTTTATGGGATCCCACTGGCTGCGCAACACAATAATCTATGCGGTGGTGGCTATTGCCATCATCCTGGTCTTCTACAACCTCACCGCCGGCTCTCGCGGCGAGGAGAAGGATATAGCCACCGTTGTCCAAATGGCCCAGGAGGGCCGTCTGAGGTCCATTGTAGTGGACGGAGACAACCTAATCGTTGCCCCGCGTGAAGGAGGAGAGTTCACTTCTCGCAAGGAGCCCGGCACCAGCATCCTGGAGGTGCTCACCCAGGCCGGGGTAGAGACGGGGAGTGAAAACGGCGTTCAGGTCACCGTCAAAGGCTCCAGCGGTCTGTCCAACATATTCGGGTTGCTGTTCAATTTCCTGCCGCTGATATTCTTTGGCGCTATTCTGCTGTTCATGATGCGCCAGGCCCAGGGCAGCAACAATCAGACCCTGAGCTTTGGCCGCAGCCGGGCCCGCCTGCTGGTTGGCAACAAACCCAGCGTTACTTTTTCCGACGTGGCAGGGGTGGAAGAGTCCAAGATCGAGCTGCAGGAGATCGTGGAGTTCCTCAAGTACCCAGAGCGGTTTGTGTCGCTGGGGGCGCGCATACCCAAGGGTGTGCTCCTGGTAGGGCCGCCCGGCACGGGCAAGACCCTGCTGGCAAAAGCGGTGGCGGGTGAAGCGGGCGTACCGTTCTTCTCGATAAGCGGCAGCGAATTCGTTGAGATGTTCGTGGGCGTAGGAGCGGCAAGAGTGCGCGACCTGTTCGACCAGGCGAAGCGCAACGCTCCATGCATCATCTTCGTAGATGAGATAGACGCCGTTGGCAGACACCGCGGCGCAGGGCTTGGCGGCGGTCATGACGAGCGTGAACAAACACTGAACCAGATCCTAGTGGAGATAGACGGGTTCGATTCCAACACCAATGTGATTGTGGTTGCGGCCACCAACCGACCGGACATCCTTGACCCGGCTCTACTCCGTCCCGGCCGGTTCGATAGGCGGGTGGTGCTCGATTTGCCGGACATCGCGGGGCGACAGGCCATCCTGAGCGTTCACACCAAAGGGAAACCGATAGACGAGGACGTAAACCTTGAAGTGATCGCAAAGGAGACCCCGGGGTTCAGCGGGGCGGACCTAGCGAACCTGGTCAACGAGGCGGCTATCCTGGCGGCGCGACGCAGCAAGAAGACCGTCATGTTCGATGAGTTCGGTGAGGCGATAGACAGGGTGATCGCGGGGCCGGAGCGGAAGAGCCGGGTGATCAGCCACAAGGAGAAGGAGATCACGGCCTACCACGAAGGCGGGCACGCCCTGGTGGGCCACAAGCTTGCCAACGCCGACCCCGTACAGAAGGTGTCCATAGTGGCTCGCGGAGGCATGGGCGGGTATACCCGGTTCCTGCCTGAAGAGGACAGGCACCTGTTCAGCAAGGCGCAGTTCAAAGACATGATGGCTGCGGCGCTGGGAGGACGTGTTGCGGAGGAGCAGATATTCGGAGAGGTCACCACGGGAGCCAGCAACGACCTGGAGAAAGCAACGCAGATAGCCCGCAGCATGGTGACCCGCTACGGCATGAGCGAGAAGCTGGGACCGCGCAC
>DAOUKI010000054.1:0-7534 GCA_034421495.1 Dehalococcoidia bacterium
CCCATAACGAGGGACGCGGTCCAGGCGACTAGGCAGTTCGCCGAGGTAAGCGTGAGCATGGTGGAGGAGATTATCTTCCCCTACCATGCCTAGCAGGAAGGGCCGCCGCCCCGCCCCGCCCGCGAAGGGAGACCTTTGCGTAACCTAGAGTCCCTTCCCTCTCTGTGGGGGAAGGTTAGGATGGGGGGCAAAGAGCCGTGTCCAGCTCCAGCACCCCTGCCTTGAGTAGCACTTTGTACACCCGGTCGAATCGTGTCGGGTCGCGAGTAGGGTCGTTGGGATCACCCTTCGGCACCCAGATCACCATGCCCTTTCGTGCACGTGTCAACAGGACGCGGTACCTGTTGAGCGTAAAGGCGCGCTCGACCTCCTGTCTGACATTCTGCCAACGGGCGCCGCGAAACTTGCGATATTCCCAGGCATCCTCGTCTTTGGATGGAGTCAAGTCGGCACCCCAACACATGCCTATCCAGTCCAACTCCAGTCCCTGACACTCAAACTCTGACGCAGCTACTTCCAAGGAATAGCTTGAGCGAACGTCGTCATTCGATTCCAGGAACCACTTCTCGAACGCGTAGTTCGAAATAAACTGTGAGGCACGTTCTATGCCTTCGGCGCGCAATCGGATGTCTTTTGAAGTAGCCACAAGGCCAATCCTATCTTCCGGGTCGCGGTGGTGATGCATCCGTAGCCATACACGCGCAGCATCTAGGTCACGAGTTACATAGCACGGAAACTCTTCCGTGCCGGGGAAGTGCGTTCGTGCACTGTCCGAGCGAAACGAAAGGAGGTCGTTGACCCATTCGGTCCACCGCTGAGCGCGATGATTCCTGACTACAACGTCGAGATGGGCCAGATGCTCTTCTATGAAGGTGACAGACGCGGGAGCCTCTCCATCAAATAGCCTATGCCCTGCTACGCTCTCACCACCAATGAGCACCTCCTGAGAAGCGACTACTCGCCAGGGGACAGGCCGATTCTGCAGGGCTCGGCCCCACTCCTCCAAACCCGCCTCGCCTAGGAATATCTCTTGTCCACCGCCTACTAATGCGACAATCACCGCCCAGTCAGGCAAACGTTCCATCACCTCAAATAGCAGTGAAGCTTCCGAGGAACCTATCCCGCGTTTGCGCTCCATCTGTCTGCTGTCCCATGCCCTTTGGGCCTCGTCGAAGACCACCACGTTCTCGTGTGGAGCCTCTACAGGACGTTCTTCCAAGTAATGTCGCAAGAAGTTGTGCACGTTTTGAATGAAGGTGCTGGCCTCATGCTCACAGTCAACTCTTTTCCCTCCCTTGCTGACCTGATCCTTAACTATTGCCTCTCGTACAATCTTGACGAGCGGGCCGTTGCCGGACAGGAATATTCCGGGTAGAGCCGATGGCTGCTGTAAGCCCTTGCTATGGATGACATTGAGACCGGTTAGTGTCTTCCCAGCACCAGGAATCCCTGTGACAAAACAGATTGTGCGACGGCCATGCCGTTGAGCGTCTGCAATCTCTCTGAGGAGCATATCCGTGGTCCGATCCAGGTTATGGGCATGCCTGTGCGACAACTCTCGGACATCATGTCTTTCATAGAGGAGTGTTGCAGCCTCGATAATCGTAGGCGTCGGGCGATAGGGAGAACTTAACCACCGTTCTGGGGAAATTGGGTTCACTAGATTCTGTTTACCATCGCTCTGAATCGCCAGAAGATAATCGCCCAGGCTTACTCCATTAGTCTTGATTAGGGGGCTAACATCGCGCCCATGATTGGTTAACTCCCGTAAATCCGTTAGACCACTTCCAGCCTCGGTAGCACACAACACCGGCACGATACTTCGGTCATGGGATTCTGCGTGGAAGTCCCGCAGGTCACGTGCGTAGGATGTTACTTGCCAGCGAGACGTGGAGTCAAAAACTCGACCGCCCATCTTGAATTCGACCACGACGATTGTTGTGGAATTCAGAAGAACTACGTCAGGTCTGCGAGAACGGCGAGGTATCTCGTATTCCAGAACAATGTACCAATTCTCCAACCTCGGAGATGTCAGTTGCTCCTTGAGTAGCTGTATCTCCCGCTTCCACGCCTCAATCTGCGCAGTCCTCTGACTAGGCACTCCAGTAGACGCGACTGCGCTGGTCAACCGACCGATCAGCGTATCTTCATCGGTGCTTATGAATTCTCGGACCACTGACGCGTGGCCGTAGCTCAAAAATGCCTCCAGCTATACTTCCCGGTACTCGCCTTCAACCGTATCGTCCGGCGGTGTCTCTTCCACCTCGCCCTCCTGGGACGGCGTGGAGCCGGACTGCTGGCCGTAAACGGCGCTTCCCATCCTTTGCAAGGCTTCCTGGAGCTCGTTCATCGCCGCGACAATGGCCGCGGTCTCGCTTTCACCCTGCAGGGTAGCGCGTAGAGCAAGTATCTTCTCGTTGACCTCGTTCTGCAGCTCTTCCGGGATCTTGTCCTTGTTCTCACGCAGCATCTTCTCGGAGTTGTAGGCCAGGCTTTCCGCCGCGTTGCGCGTCTCTATCTCCTCCTTGCGACGCCTGTCTTCCTCGGCGTGGACTTCAGCGTCCTGCACCAGTCGTTCGACTTCGCTCTTGTCCAGCCCGGAGCTGGCGGTTATGGTGATGCGCTGTTCCTTGCCGGTGCCGCGGTCCTTGGCCGAAACATTGAGAATGCCGTTGGCATCGATGTCGAACGTGACCTCGATTTGGGGCACGCCGCGCGGTGCGGGGAGGATTCCGTCCAGCATGAATCTACCAATCGACTTGTTCTCGCTGGCCATGCTCCGCTCACCCTGCAGGACGTGCACCTCGACGGAACCCTGGTTATCGGCGGCGGTGGTGAACACCTCGCTCTTGGAAGTGGGTATGGTGGTATTGCGCGGTATCAGAGACGTGGACACCCCGCCCAGCGTCTCGATTCCCAGCGTCAGCGGAGAGACGTCTAGGAGCAGGATGTCCCGCACGTCTCCCTTGAGCACGCCGGCTTGGATGGCTGCGCCCACCGCTACAACCTCGTCCGGGTTGACTCCCTTGTGCGGCTCCTTGCCGAACAACTCGTTGACCTTTGCCTGTACCAGCGGCATGCGGGTCATGCCCCCGACCAGGATGACCTCGTTGATGTCGCCGGTGGAGACCCCGGCGTCGGATATTGCCCGTTTGCAGGGGCCCACGGTGCGGTCCACAAGGTCGCCGATGAGTTGCTCCAGCTTTGAGCGGGAGAGGGTCATGGTCAGGTGCTTTGGCCCGGAGGCGTCGGCGGTGATGAACGGCAGGTTGATCTCCGTCTGCATTACGTTGGACAGCTCTATCTTGGCCTTTTCACCGGCTTCCTTGAGCCGCTGCAAGGCCATCCTGTCCTGGGTCAGGTCTATGCCCTGGTCCTTCTTGAACTCGGCGACAATCCAATCCATGATGCGCTGGTCGAAATCGTCGCCGCCGAGGTGTGTGTCGCCGTTGGTGGCCTTGACCTCGAAGACGCCCTCGCCTATTTGCAGGATGGAGATGTCGAAGGTGCCTCCGCCAAGGTCGTACACCGCTATGGTCTGGTCGCCCTTCTTGTCCATTCCGTAGGCTAGAGATGCCGCGGTCGGTTCGTTGATTATGCGCAGAACCTCCAGTCCGGCTATGCGCCCGGCGTCTTTCGTAGCGTTGCGCTGGCTGTCGTTGAAGTAGGCGGGTACGGTGATGACCGCCTGGTTTACCGGCTCGCCCAGCTTGGCCTCCGCGTCCTCCTTGAGCTTCCTCAGCACCATGGCCGATACTTCAGGAGGTGAGACCACCTTGTCGCCGAGCTGTACGTGCGAGTCCGCGTTCTGGGCCTTGATCACCTTGTACGGGACGCGCTTTGTCTCCTCCGCCACCTCGTCATACCTGCGGCCCATGAACCGCTTTATGGAGAAGACGGTGTTGTCCGGGTTGGTCACCGCCTGCCTCTTGGCGGCTTGTCCCACGTATCGCTCACCGGTCTTGACGTTGAGCGCCACGGTAGAAGGGGTGGTGCGGCCGCCTTCGCTGCTTTCGATTATCTCAGGCTCCCCGGCCTCCATAACGGCCATTGCCGAGTTGGTTGTTCCAAGGTCTATGCCAATCACTCTTGCCACTTTGTTCCTCCGTCTAAGGCGGTTTCCCTGCCTTGATAACTTTACTCCTCTTCTTGCGGTTGTTCCTGTGCTATGGCGACCTGCGCCGCCCTCAGTATCTTGTTGCGCATCTTGTAGCCCGGCCTGATCACCTGGGCCACGATGCCCGGCTCATGCTCGCTGCTCTGGAGCGACATGATCGCTTCATGTTCCCACGGGTCGAACGGCTTTCCCTCCGCCTCTATTGAGGTTACGCCCTCCGATTCAAGCAGCGCTTTCAGGTTCTTCTCTATGATCCGAACCCCCTCCACCCAGGGAGCGTCCTCCTCTCCGCATGGGGCCTGCTCCAGGGCCCTCTGCAGGTCATCCACAACCGGGAGCAGCTTGTTGACGACACGGGACGCAGCGGCGTGGAAGATTTCGTCTCGCTCCTCCTCCATCCGCCTGCGATAATTGGTCAAGTCTGCCTGGGCCCGCTGCGCCATTTCACGAAACTGACCGCGTTCCCGGTCCGCTTCCTCAAGCTGTGCTTCCAGCTCTTTCCTGGACGTGCACGGCTTTTGAGGCCCGTCGTTCAGCTCTTCCGGCATATTGGGTGAGTCGGTTGTCCCTGGCATGGGCTACTTCACCTCTCTGGGAAAATCCATGTTATCCATAGCTACGTCAAGCAACTGTAGCATCCTATCGAACTCCTGTGCCACCACTCTCCTGAAGTCGCGCTGCGCTTCCAAAGCGGCGATTCGCTGCTTGGCCTGGCTGATCCGACCCAGCAGGTCGAGTACAAGCTCCACACCTGCCAGGTTCATGCCCAGGTCGTCTACCAGGTGCTTGATCAGCTTGAGCCTGGCTATGTCCTGCTCGGAATAGAGCCGCAGCTTGCCGATAGTTCTGGGCGGATGTATCAGCCCGGCGCGCTCATACTTGCGCAGCGTTTGAGGATGCATTGCCAGCAAGCGGGCGGCAACGCTGATGATGTAGAGGCCCTCCACGGGCTCTTGGTTGCCTTTGTCGGGGGTTTCCCCCTCCTGTGCGTCGTTGCGCATGGGCAGCGATTCGCCGGGAAAGGGAGGTGGGACGACTTCGCCGGTGCGGCCTGTGGCCTTCTCGCTGTGAGGTTGTTCTCTTCGAGTTTCGCTTGTCATTGTTGCCCTATGGGTCACATCGTTGACGATGAATTGTATTATAGGCCTTGATACGGAGCGTGTCAAGGTGTATGATGTTTCCCGAACGGAATTGGGAAAAGATGGGGAACCGCCTGACAAAAAGTGGGTCGAATTCGTTATTTACGTATATCGACAACACTACGACGAATCCAGTAGCGGGTTTCCGTCGTATCAGTCTATAATGAACAGGTATAGAAAGGTAGGTTGAAAGGAGTGAAGTCCGGGATACAGGAGGTGGAGATGATTTACTTCAAGGCTTGCCCGCGTTGCAGAGGAGACATGACTTTGACCGGCGATCATTACGGCTGGTTCAAAGAGTGCCTGATGTGCGGCTACGAGGCGGACGTGGATGGCGATTCCGGCAAGGAGATAGCTGCCAGTGTGGTAGCGGAGGTAACCACCGAGGTAGCCTAAGGCAAAACCGGCTGTTTGGAGAAGTGCCCTCCAGGGAGCCCTGGGGGGCACTTCCTTTTTAGTGCCCCGTCGCTATACTGGCAGGCGGGCAAACCCACCGGTTGAAAGGCGCCTTCTTGGAGAACTTGGAGAGGAAGAGCAGAGATGAGACGTCGCCCACGGAAGAGGCATCTTCCGTACAAGGCCGCGTGCGCCGGGTGGCGGCGGCCCTGGAAGGGGAGATCAGCGGCGACTCTCTGGTGATGCTGGCGCAGCTGCATCCCGCCGACCAGGCCAGTGTCATACAAATAGTCTCCTCCCGTGTGCGCAATGCGCTCGCCGCGGCCCTGACTCCGGGGCAGTTCGCCGATATCCTGGAGAATCTGGACGAAGAGGAGGCCGCCTCCGCCCTGCGCTCTCTGGACCATCCCGCGCTGGCCGCCGTGCTGGACGAGGTGCGGCCGGAAGTCGCCGCGGACGTTTTGCAGCAGCTTCCGGCTGAGAGAGCCGAACGGGTCCTGGTTGAGTCCGCTCACGCCGATGAAATAGCTCCTCTCATCGCCTTTCCCAAGGAGAGCGCCGGCGGCCTGATGGCGCCGGTTACCATCACGGTCTCCGACGAGACCACGGTAAACCAGTTCATGTCGCTGCTGAGGCATTTTGGCCGTTCCTCGGAGGGCCTGGGCAGCTACTTTGTCGTGGATACGGAAAGCAAGCTGCTGGGAACCGTTGCGCTGGGAGACCTGGTCTTTTCCGAGCCCGGCTCTCGCATCCAAGACGTAATGCAGGAACCCGTTGCCACGGTCGATCCGGAGCTTGACCAGGAAGAGGTGGCAAGGCTGATGGACCGCTACAGCTTATCGGAGGTTCCGGTGGTGGACGCGGAAGGCACGCTGCTGGGAGCCATCACCTTGCAAGAGGTTTTTGAAGTGGCGCAAGAAGAGGCGACGGAGGACATGCACCGCCTGGCCGGTCTGGGTTCAACGGAGCGGATGAGCTCTACAATCGGCAGGTCCGTGTTGAAGCGGTTCCCCTGGCTGCTCCTCAATCTGGCCACCGTTGTCCTTGCCGCCGCGGTCATAGCCGCATTCGAGAACACCATATCCAGGCTGTTGATACTCGCCGCTTTCATACCGGTGGTGGCAAGTCAAGGAGGGGCGGCCGCCACACAGACGCTTACCCTAATGGTCAGGAGCCTGGCGCTGGGGGAAATTACGTTTCGCAGGGCGCGCAGCATTGTCCTCAGAGAGGCGTTCTTGGGAATGATACACGGGCTCCTTCTGGGGCTGCTCATTGCCGGACTGGGCTTGGTCCTGGAAGACAAGGCCGTCCTGGGTCTGGCGTTGTTCATCGCCATGACGGCCAACATGGTGGTGGCCGCGCTGGCGGGAGCTCTTGTGCCACTGGGGTTCCGTGCCGTGGGCATCGACCCGGCCCTTGCCTCCGTTGTGGTCGTGACCACGGTGACTGACGTGGCCGGATTCGCCATATTCCTGAGCACCGCCGCTCTGCTCCTGCAGGTATTGTAGCTACTCCCCGGTTGGTCTAAGCCGCTTCCGGCCTACGCAAACCTCTCTTCCTTCCAGGGGTCGCCGTTACTGTGGTAGCCCAGCTGCTCCCAGAAACCGGGGCGTTCTTCGTCCATGAACTCCAGGCCGCTTACCCACTTGGCGCTCTTCCAACCGTATCTGCTGGGCACCACCAGCCGCATGGGGCCGCCGTGCTTACGCTCCAGCGGCTGGCCGTCGTGCATATGCGCAAAGAGCACGTCTTCCTCCATGAGCACGTCGAGCGGAAGATTGGTGGAGTAGCCCCCGTAGCAGTGCACCATGACCTGGCTGCCTTCCGGTTTGGGTCTGAGCCAGTTCATCACCTCCCGGAACTGCACGCCCTGCCATAGATT
>DAOUKI010000055.1:0-5376 GCA_034421495.1 Dehalococcoidia bacterium
AGGATCAACGGCTCATCCAGGGCGCGTACCGGCGATACGTTGTTGAGCCCAATAGCGGCGTTCTCCACCCAGAACAAGCGCAGCGCGGATACCCGCTCCTTGGCCCATAGGACGCGCCAGCGCACCGCTCGCAAGTAGCCGGAGACGGCCAGCAACACCAGGGCCAGCGCAAGCAGCGGCAATGGGAACTCGACGACCCGCTCTCCAACCCTGCCCCACTCTATTCCTTGGATCGTCAACCAGCCGAGCACGACACTGAAAGCGACGCCTACAAGGAGAATGCTTCCCTGCCGCACCCACCATTTCTTCCAGAGCCCCATTCTTTGAATCTATCTCGGCGGCAGGCTCAGGACTTCCCGTGTCTCAGCACGGTACCCGGCGTTGCTCCGGTGTGCCGGCTGTCGTCCACCACCACCTGGCCGTTGACGATCACGTAGGGAATGCCCAGGGGGTACTGCTTGGGCTTGGCGCGGGTTGCCGGCGCTTTCACCGTCTGGGGGTTGAACACCACAATGTCCGCCTTTGCGCCGTCCCGCAATACACCTCGCTCCCTCAGTCCCAGCCTCTGTGCGGGGAAGGAGGTCATCTTGCGTATGGCTTCGGGGAGTCTGAGCTGCTTTTCGGCGCGTACAAACTCCGCCAGTACTACCGGGAAGCATCCGTAGGTGCGCGGGCTGGGCCACTCGCCGAACAGGATAGCGTCGCTGGCCACCATGCCATGGGGATGCGCCACGAAGTCGGGAAGCGTTTGCGGGTTGGTCCCCACCGCCACGAACGATATGCCCAAATCCTCGGCGAGCAGTAGATCGAACAGTGAGTCCAGCGGGTCCTGCGCCCTCATTCTGCCTATTTCCGCCAGCGAGTGTCCGTCGTATTTGGCGTTGTCCGGCTTGCGGAACGCGGTGAGCCACATCTCTTCCATGTTCATTGCCCTTGGCCCGGAGAGCATATCCTCCTTCATACGCTTCCTCTGCTCATCCGACCTAAGATTCTCCTTAAGCGGCCCCGGGCCTCCGTCCTTGGCCCAGTTGGGCACCTCGATCAGTATCCTCGTCCCCGAGAATACGTAGGTGTAGCAGTCAAAGGTGACGTCTATTCCTTCGTCGCGCGAGTTCTCCACCAGCCCCAGGTAGTCGAAGTGAGTACCCGTACCCTGCGCCGGCTGCCTGTAGTGGGTGAGATGCACCGGGACGCCGCTGCCCCGCCCTATATCCACCGCCTCTTCGAACGGCGCCAAGTGCGATATTCTCCTAAGCTGGGCCCTGGTGTGCGTATGGTAGAAACCGCCCATATCCGCCACTACCTTGCTCAGCTCGATCAGCTCATTGGTGTCCGCGTATGCGCCCGGCGGGTAGTCCAGGCCGGTAGACATCCCGAACGACCCCTCCTCCATGGTCTCCCGCAGGACCGCCTTCATGTCCTCCATGTTTTCGCCGCTGGCGGGACGGTTGTTCCAGCCCATGGCCCATATCCGTACCTGCGAGTTGCCCACGATGAAGGCAATGTTAGGCGACACGGTTTTCTCATACATGGAGAGGAAGTCATCGACGCTGCGCCAGTCGCGGCCGGGCGGCATTACGTCGTTCAGCCCTGAGTCCAACTCGATGAACGCCTCCAGGTCCTCACGAGTCTTGAACGGCGCAGCCGAGTTTCCGTCGATGCCGATAAGCTCCGTGGTCACGCCTTGCCGGAGCTTGGGTTCGTTCTCAGGCTCTCGCAGCATGGTCAGCCCGGCGTGCGAGTGCAGGTCTATGAATCCGGGGCAGACCACGTGATCCGCGGCGTCTATGACCCTTCCGGCCTCAATGCCGCTTACGTCGCCTCTCAGGATGCGCAGGGTGTCCCCTTCCACCGCCACCGTGCCGTAGAAACCGGGGTTCCCCGTGCCGTCTATGATCAGGCCGTTTTTGATTAGCAGGTCAACCATGGCAATACCTCCTCCGCTTTCCAGCAGCATCATAGCGGGCAGCGGGCAAGCGGGCAAGCGGACGGGGAGCCGGGGTATTCGTTTCAGACGTTATGTCAACTAGCAAGGCTAAAACGAACCACTTTTTGTCGAAATATGAGGAAACGAATCCGAAGTGGTCATGGATGCGACCGTTGTCGTTGTGGATGGCCGGTGGTTTAGGGGTGGTGTTCATGGATACAGGATACGGGGAGGGTCGTGGTGTGCGGAAGTGGTTGGTGGCAGGGGTGGAGTATCCGCTCATATCCTTCGACAAGCTCAGGATGAGCGGGGGGGGGACAGGCGCCACGGGCAAGACGGTGTGCGGGTATGGCGGGGGTATCCGCTCAAATGGTTCGACAAGCTCACCATGAGCGGGTGGGGACCGCTGGCCTCGCCCATGGGTTCCCGCCGTCGCGGGAACGACGTGCACATCGTAGGTTTGCGTGCAGAGGCTTTGGATTCTTCAATTCGTTCAGAATGACACCACCCCGCTCCTGGGTTCCCGACTGCTCGGGAACGACGGAAGGGGGGCCTTGTCCACCTACCTACCCCTGCTGCCTCAACCGGTATATCTTGCGGTCAAAGGACAGGATGTACAGCTCTCCCGCTTCATCCTCGCCGAAGGAGGATATATCCAGGGAGGAATCGAGCAGCAGTTGGGTATCGGACACCTCATTCCCATCGTAGATGAGGCCCCATATCCTGCCGCTGCAGAAGTCGCCATACAGATAAGCGCCCCGGAGCGGAGGAACACGGCTGCCGCGGTAGACGTACCCACCGGTGACGGCGCAGTTTCCTGAAGTAAGCGGGTACTCCACCAGGGGAGGCTCCAATCCGTCCTGCCGGCAGGAAGAAACGGACGGCGGGTAGCAGTGGAACCCCTCCATGACGTTCCATCCGTAGTTGAGGCCGGGCTTCACCAGGTCGATCTCTTCATAGCCCCTTTGTCCTACGTCGCCAGCCCACAGGTCACCCGTCTCACGGTCAAAGGAAAAACGCCAGGGATTGCGAAACCCAAAGGCCCAAATCTCGTCGCGGAACCCGGATACGCCCAGGAACGGGTTGTCCTCCGGTACGGAGTAGTTGCCGTAGCTGCTGGCAGCGGATGGGTCTATTCGCAGAATCGATCCCAAGAGCGTGCCCGGGTCCTGCCCGTTTCCTTGAGGGTCGCCCGATGAACCGCCGTCGCCCAGGGCTACGTACAGATAGCCGTCCGCTCCAAATTCGATTGCGCCGCCGTTGTGGTTGGAATACGGCTGCGGGACTTCGAGAACCACCCGTTCGCTACTGGGGTTGGCCTGCTCCCCATCGACGGAGAAGCGGGATAGCACGGAGCGGCGGGGGTTGGATGCGGAGTAGTAGACGTAGAAGTAACCGTTTTCGGCAAATCCTGGGTCAAAAGCCAAGCCGAGCAGGCCTTCCTCGTTGCCCCTATCGCTGACCCTGTCCCGTATATCCATGAACACCTCGGCGCTTGAAACATCGCTTTGATTCGGGAAGACCATGATCCGGCCCGGCTGGAGCACAAGGAACAGCCTGTCCGTACCGTCGCCGGCGTGGGTGAGGAACACCATGCGCTCGAAGCTGAGGTTGGGAAAAGCCACTTCGACATCGATGCTCTGAAGCAGCGGTGCGGTTTCCGCCGTGCCGGCAGGGGTAGGGGTCGGTGGCGAGGGCGTATCCGCAACGACGGGCGACGCCGGTGTTGGCGTGGAGGCGGGAGGTAGGGTCGTGGGTGTGGAGACCGGTGGACTAGGGGTCGCGGTGGGGGTTGGGGTCGGCGCGGGTTGGGAGCACGCTACCACCGCCAAGAGAAGCAGCGCCAGTAGAAGAGCCGTCCGCATCCAAGAGGAGTTAAGCGTCGCTCTGTTCGCGCTGCTCCAGCATACGGCGCAGCTCCTGAATCTCGCGGTTGAGTTCGCTCTGCCGCCTGGTCATATAGAAGGCGTAGGCAAAGAACGCCAGCCAAGTGATTGTATAGAGGGCAAAGAGAAATGGAAGGTTGGACTCCGCGTCTGAACCGCTCTGAGCGTTGACGGCGGCACTGGCGACACCGCCGAACACCAACCAGAGCAGCGACGCAACAAAAGCGGCCAGAAGCCCGGCTTTGCCAATGAGTCGGCGTATCTCCATGTCAGGCAGTCCTTTCCTGGTAGCGCACCGAGACGAGAGTATCGAAAGCCCTGCGAATGGCCAGCCTCTCGGACACCAGATAGGCGAACAACAGGGTAAACGTCAGCGTGGAAAACAGCAGAGCGGAACGCATGGTGGGGTCAAGGCTGCCCGATTCGGCGGCGGGGCCCACCACCATCCCCGGATGCACGGTACGCCAGAGAATGGTGGCGTAATAGACAATTGGCACGTTTATAAAGGCCACTATGCCCATGACCGCCGCGTAACGCGCTCCCTGCTGAGGTGAGGGAGCGTAAGCCCGCAGCATCAGGTACGCTACGTACATGAGCCAGAGAATCGTGGAGGTGGTCAAGCGCGGGTCCCACGTCCACCACACGCCCCAGGTCGGTTTGGCCCAAATGGCGCCAGTGACCAGCATCAGCGTGGTGAACAGCACGCCTACCTCAGCGGAAGAGTGCGCCAGGGCGTCCCACTTCTCTGCGCCTTTCCACAGATACGCGATGCTGCCGATAAGAACAATGAAAAAGGCAAGGAATCCCACCCAGGCCAGCGGGACGTGGAAGTACATCCCCCTTTGCACCACTCCCATCACCTGCTCCGTGGGAACCCAGAAGTAGATCAGCGCAAGGTTGACGATCATGGTGGATGCCGCGGCAAGAAGCAGCGCCATCCTTACGGCGTATCCTCCATCCCGCTCACCGGTTAACCATGATCTCAAGCTATTCCTCCAGAACGGCGCCGAAAGTGAAAGAAGCCACAATCAAGAATATCACATCGAAGGCGACTAGCAACTGAACCCAGCGCCCTATTCCCATAGAAGAGCCTTCCAGAATAGCGCGCGTCGATTCCACGGCGGCGATTATCACCGGCACGGCGACGGGCAGCAGCAGAATGGGAAGCATCACCTCCCGCGAACGCGTGTTGACGGAGATGGCGGAGAAGAGGGTGCCAACGCCAGCGAAGCCTATCGTAGCCAGCAGAACCACCAGCGGAATCCTTATGTCCAGGATGGAAACGTTGAATAGCACGGCAAACAGCGGCACAATCACGATCTCCGCCACCGTCATGAAGATGAGCAAGCCCAGCAGCTTCCCAAAGTAGATTACGTCGCGGCTCACCGGGCAGAGAAGCAGCCCGTCCAAGCTGCCCTTGTCCTTCTCCAGTACAAAGGAACGGTTGAAGCCCAGGACGCCGGCAAACGTGATAGCCACCCAGAGCGTTCCCGGCACAATCAGGCCGATGAGCTCTTCCGTGGGAGCAAAGACGAAGTTGAAGATTGCGCCCACCAGCAGGGC
>DAOUKI010000056.1:0-22762 GCA_034421495.1 Dehalococcoidia bacterium
TACACAAATTCCGTCTGATGAATCGCCATATACTGTGTCCGCTCCTGAGTTGCAATGCAATATAGTAGAGCTAAATGTCCCCTGACCGCAAGCTATCCTTCATATGGCCTGAAAGCCAAACAGGAGCTATGCCCCCCAAACCCGAACGAATTGGATAGAATAACCCCGCTTCCTATCTCCCTGGGCTCCCATGGAATGCAATCCACGTCACATTCCGGGTCAGGGGTGTCGTAGTTGATTGTCGGCGGCGCCCAGCTGGTCTCCACCGTCTTCGTGCAGACCAGGGCTTCCAAGGCCCCCGCCGCTCCCGCCAGGTGTCCCGTCATCGATTTCGTGGAGCTGATAGGTATCCTGGCTCCATTGAATACCTCGCTAACCGCCTGCGCCTCCACCTTGTCGTTGAGCTGCGTGGATGTGCCGTGGGCGTTGATGTAGACGACCTCGTCCTTCGCGGCGTGGGCGTCTTCCAGGGCGCTCTCCATTGCCTTGATCGCCCCGCGGCCTCCGGGTTCGGGGGCTGTGATGTGATAGCCGTCTGAACCCGCGCCGTAGCCCGCCAACTCGGCGAGAATCGTGGCACCGCGCGCTTTGGCGAAATCTTCGTCTTCCAGTACCAGCACCGCCGCTCCCTCGGAAAGCACGAACCCGTCTCGATTCAGGTCGAAGGGGCGGGACGCCTTCTCCGGCTGATCGTTGCTGTTGAAGTTGAGGGCCTGCGCCTGCTCGAAGGACGCGACGCATACGGGGATAATGGTGGCTTCGCTGCCTCCTACTACCATTGCCTTGGCGCGGCCGTTCCGTATCATATCCAGCGCCACGCCAAGCGAGTCCGCCGATGAGGCGCAGGCGGACGCCGTGGTGAAGCTGGGGCCCCAGCAGCCCAGATGTATGGACACGATCCCGGAGCCGGCATTGGGCATGAGCATGGGAACGGTGAATGGACTTACCCTCCGTGCCCCCCTGTCTTTCACCACGTAGGACTGATCGACGATGGTGGCGAGTCCGCCTATGCCGCTGCCAATCAGAACTCCGACTTCGTAACGGGTGTCGCCCTCCAGCTTGAGTCCGGAGTGGGCTATAGCCTCCTTTGCCGAGGCGAGGGCAAACTGGCTGAACCTGTCCATGCGCCTGGCTTCCTTGCGGTCCATCCAGTTTTCCGGATCGAATCCCCTCACTTCACCCGCTATTCGTGTACGCATGCCGAACTCGTCAGGGTCAAAGGACTGTATATTGCCAATGCCGCTTTTTCCGCTCAACAGGCTGTCCCAGGTTTCCTGGGCGTTGTGCGCCAGGGGATTGACGGTGCCAATCCCTGTGATAACCACCTTTGCGTTGCCGTTCCTCATAGCTTAACCAGCCCGCAGTCGACGTTTATCGTCTGACCGGTTATGGCCCAGGCCTCTTCCGAGGCCAGAAACACCACCGCGCCTGCCACCGCCTCAGGCGACAATGTGCGCGGTATGGCTGCCCTGGCCAGCAGGGCCTCTCGCAACTGGCTGCTGGCGTCCTCCGTGAGGTCGGTCTCTATGAATCCGGGATTCAGCGTGTTCACCGTGATGCCGCGTTTGCCGTACTCCTGTGCCAGGGAGCGAGACAGGCCTTCCAGGCCCGCCTTTGCCGCCGTGTAGTTCGCCTGTCCGCCAAGGCCTATGCGGGAGGCGATGCTCCCTATGTTGATTATTCTGCCCCAAGACTGCCGTATCATCAACCTCAGCACCAGTTGGCACAGTCGGAATGGGGCGTTCAGGTCAAGGTCCACCACGTGGTCCCAGGTATCGCCCATTCTGAGCGCTACTCCGTCCTCCCTGGTGCCCGCGTTGTTGACCAGGATGTCTATTCCTCCCAGTTGCTCGGCGGTGTGCTCCACCAGCCTCTGTCTATCGTCGCCTTCCGTTATGTCCGCCTGGATGGCCAGGGGTCTGCGTCCGGTGCAGCCCTCCACTTCTGCTGCCACCGTTTCCGCGCTTGCCGAGTCTTTGTGATAGCAAAATGACACCTGGGCCCCTGCAGTCGCCAGGTCCTTGACGATCGCCCGGCCCAGGCCCCTGCTGCCGCCCGTTACAAGCGCACTTTTCCCACTGAGGTCAAACACTCAAGCCTCGCATAGAAACCGATTGCCAGTATGGTACACCACATTGGGCGTGGAGGTTAAGAGCACGGCGAGGGCTTAAACCCTCTCCTCGTAGATGTCCTCTCGCCTGAGACTCAGGCCTTCGGGCCACGCCGCGGTGGGATGTACGGGCCATACCTCGTCAAGTGGAAGCCTGCGCACCGGCTTGGGCTGCGTTGGCTGGGACTCTAGGTGTTCATCTTTTTTATTTGCGTCCATGTTGCATCTGTCCATTGCTTGTGCGATTCGTAAGGTGAACGTTCAGGCTACTGTAGTAAGTCAGTAGCTAAAGAGCAAGTGCTCGTCAGAGCAAGCAAAGCTATTCTTGGACCTCCTCTCTGCCGATGCTGTTCCTGAGTCCGTTGAGGAACTTGTCCACCTCTTCTACGCTTTGAAAGGAACCGGTCAAACCGAGCGCGTTCAGTCTTTCATCCGGTGAACTTCCAACCCATCTGGTCACGTTTTCATCCCTTGTGTTTTCCGGTAGCCATGACTTCAACTCCTCAAGGTCAACTCCCAAGTGGCTTTTGAAACGGGTAACGTGCACGATGAATGGTAGCCCATTATCTTCACTAGAGTTAGCACTGACAATCAGCACTGTACGCTCCCCACCACCATCTAGGAGCAAAACGTAGGCAACGCTCTCTTGATATGCTCGTGGGTAAAGAAGACTCCGAACTCCCTCCCTCATGTGCCGATATAGGTCGCCAATACCGTTATCGTCGGCCATCATTTGAAGACCGGGCAGTGTGTTGCGTGATGTCCTCTTGGACGCGGACTGCGCCTTTGCCTCCGCCTCCTTTGGCTCTATCAGGTACACTTGTGCCAGTATCTCGCGCCCGTCTTTATCTCTGAAGTGCTGTACCGTGACTACGTTGATAGGCACATTCAGGTCAGACAGGTAGCGAACAATCCTCTCCGTGCTGGGGTCTATCTCCTCGGCAACCACCAGAGAGCGATGGTTCAGGTTTAGCTCGCTCGGTAGTTCTTCCCCGAACCTGTTCTGAAACTTTGAAGCCATTGAACCTTCGTCTCGGAAGTAGTTGTCGGCTATTTCCGTTAGCCTCTCATACGACAAATCCTTTACCCAGGACGCGTAATCCAGTGCCTGGGCTGTTACCTCCCTCGGAGTTCTGCCCTTCTTCAACTCCACAATCACCGTGTCGCCTGCGCTGTCAAGACACAACAGGTCTATTGTCCCGTCGTAGTCGGTGTCTACCTGCCTTCCAATTACCAGCAGATTCGGGTCCAGCACCGATATGTCGCTTTCCAACCAGTCTTCCAAACGCTTTTCCAGGGGTATCTGGTTGCTCGTCATTTCGGCAAGCTTTTGATCGGGGGTTATCTCCCATAGCCTTATCTTCTGCACAACGCCCTCCTTAAGCACGCACTGAAGCCACCCATCACCCCACCAGCGCGCTCCGCAATATCTCGGCGACGTGCTCCGGCTCGCGACCGGTGCCGTCCATTACCTGGTGGCGGCAGGAAAATCCCGTAATGGCGATACGCGCTTCCGGATTGGAGCGCACCGCCGGGAACAGCCGCCTTTCTCCAATGGCCATCGACATCTCGTAGTGCTCCTTCTCGTAACCGAACGAGCCCGCCATACCGCAGCACCCTGAGTCGATCACGTCCACTTCCAGGCCGGGCACGAGCTTCAACGCCGCCACAGACGCTGCGGTGCCCACCGCCGCTTTCTGGTGGCAGTGGCCGTGGAACAGCACTTTCTGAGGCGTACTGCTGAACTCCAGGTCAAGCTCTCCATCCCTTTGCAGCTTGACCAGCAGCTCTTCCAACAGATACGAATTTTGCGCCACCGTTCTGGATTCCTCGTTGCGCAGGAGGTCCGGGTACTCGTCGCGGAGCGTGAGCAGGCAGCTCGGCTCGGTGCCCACGATGGGCACGCCTTCTCTGGCGAACGAGTATAGACGCTCCACGTTGATGCGGGCGTTCTCTCTGGCGCGTTCCAGCATCCCCTTGGAGATCATGGGACGACCGCAGCAGACCTTATCGGCAAGTACGACTTCATATCCCGCCGCTTCCAGCAGTTCCACGGTAGCAATACCTACCTGTGGCTCGTTGTAGTCGGTGAAGGTGTCGTGAAATAGCACGACTTGTCCTCTGACCGCTTTCCGTCCACTCGCAGTCCTCTTCTTGAACCGGCTTGGAAAGGTCGACCTGGTCAGCGCCGGTATCTTGCGATCCTTGTGCAGACCCAGGAACCGGTGCATCAGCCTCCGGCTCAGCGGGTTCCTGGAGGCAAAGTTGGCCAGCGGCGCAAAGGGGGCGCTCAGAGCGTTGACACCGGCAATGCGGGCCATGAGGCGCGCTCGCAGGGGCATGCGGTGTTTCTTGTAGTAGCTGTTGAGGAATTCGTACTTCAGCTTGGCCATGTCCACGTTGGAGGGGCATTCGCCCTTGCAGCCCTTGCACTCCAGGCACAGGTCCAGCGCCTGGTGCAGACGCTTGCCGGTGAATTCGGACGAGTCCAAAGCCCCTGAGAGCACCGAACGCAGGGCGTTGGCCCGTCCCCGCGTGGAGTGCTCCTCTTCCCGTGTCACCATGTACGATGGGCACATGGTGCCGCCCAGCGCCTTGCGGCAAGCGCCCACTCCGTTGCACAGCTCCACTGAACGGGCGAACCCGCCGTCCGCCGAAAAGTCCAGGACGGTTTCCGGCTCCATGGCCTTGTAGGCGGGGCTTAATCTCAGGTTCTCCGTCAGTCCCGGCGTGTCCACTATCTTGCCCGGGTTCATAATGCCCTTGGGGTCGAAGGTGCGCTTCACCTCGCGAAAGGCGTCGTACAGAGTGCTGCCGAACATCTTCTCCGTCCACACGCCTCGCACGATGCCGTCGCCGTGCTCTCCGCTCAGCGAGCCGCCGTACTCCAGCACCAGGTCGCTCACCGCCGTGGCTATCGAGACCAGCTTATCCAGCCCCTCGTTCGTCTTGATGTTGACCATGGGCCTGATGTGCAGGCACCCCACGCTGGCGTGGCCGTAGTACCCCGCGACCGTATCGTGGTCGCGAACCATCTCATCGAAACGCCGCACGTATTCCGGCAGCTTCTCCGGCGGCACCGCCGTATCTTCCACGAACGGCAACGGCTTGGAGTCGCCCTTGACGCTCATCAGCAGACCCAGGCCGGCTCTCCGTATCTCCCAAATGTTGGCCTGCTCTTCCGGGGTCATAGCGGGCACGCAGGCATAGCCCAGTCTGCTGCTCTCCATGTGCCGCTTCAATCCGCTTATTTTACCCTGTAGCTCCTTCTCCGACTCCCCGTAGAACTCGACCAGCAGCAGGGCCTCCGGGTCTCCTTCCACGAAGGTCATGCGCCGGGAGAAGCTGGGCGACTCCCGGGTGCGCTGTAGAAGCATGCTATCGACCAGTTCCACCGCGGACGGGCCGTGTTCCAGGGTGGCCAGCGTGCCTTCCATGGCCTCTATGAGACTGCGGAAGTGCAGCACCGCCACCGCCCTCATGCTGGGCAGAGGCTCCAGGTTCAGCTTGGCCTCGGTGACCGTGGCCAGCGTTCCCTCGGAGCCTACGATCATCCCGGTCATGTTGACGTTGTCCGCTTCCAGCATCACATCCAGGTTGTAGCCGGACACGCGGCGCATGATCTTGGGGTAGCGGCGTTCTATTTCGTCGCGTTGCTCCCCGGCAATGCGCCTGACGCCGTCGTATATCCGGCCTTCCAGGCCCTCGCCCTTCAGCTTGGCCTCCAGCGCGGTCCCTGTCAGCGGACCCAATATGGCGGAAGTCCCGTCCGACAGCACCACGCTGACCCCTTTCACATGGTCGGAGGTCTTGCCGTAGAGCACCGAGTGGCTGCCGCAGGAGTTGTTGCCGATGGCTCCTCCCACGGTGGCCCGGTTGCTGGTGGTGGGATCGGGCGGAAAATGCAGCCTATGAGGCCGCAGGTGATGGTTGAGCTCATCTAGGGTAATGCCGGGCTGGGCCCTGACCCATCTCTCCTCCGCGTTGACCTCCATCACGCCGTGCATGTACTTGGAGAAGTCCATGACCACGGCGTGGTTCACCGTCTGTCCGGCAAGCCCGGTGCCGCCGCCCCTGGGGAGCACCGCCGTGCCAGCCTCGTGGCATATCTCAACGACGGCTGCCGCATCGTCGGCGTTGCGGGGAATGACCAAGCCCACGGGCTCCATCCGGTAGATGGAGGCGTCCGTGCTGTACATCGCCTTGGAGAAAGCGTCGAACCGCACCTCGCCTTGGACGCGGCGGCGCAGCTCTGCTTCCAGGGCGCCGGTGGCTGTGGTCATTGTCTCCTCCCGCCCGATACTGTAGCGCACCGAGTAGGGTGGGGCAACAGCGTTACTGGAACTCTGGCCGACGTCGCAATTGGCTACTAACATTGAGGGAAATGCATTAGTCCCCCAACCAAGCGCAAGGGACGACAAACAAATGAACTTTTCGATAGAATCAGGTATGGACTACTCCTGAACGGACGGATGGGTTAGCAGAAATGGTAAACAGACGTGTTCGCATCTTGGGGGCCAGCCTGATAAGCTCCGTCGTTTTGGTGACCGTCGTGTACGTCATTGCAGTGGCCAGCGGATTTGCCGACGATATCAATACGGCGTCGTCTCTGAAATACACGCTTGGCTTGGGCCCTCAATTCTACATGTATGAATTGCACTCAATGGAAGAGATGATCATGCGGTCCGATTTCATAGCGGTTGTGAATCTCGAATCGGTCAGCCGAGGAGTCGAAAGATTTAGATACAGATGCGACGGAGGGTACTCCATGGCACTAGATCCCACATTTAGGTACACCATGACACTAGATTACACCTTTGAGGTTGAGGAATATCTGAAAGGTGCAGGTGAAGACCGGATCGTCGCCACTGTCATAGGTGGGGGACGAGCGGGTGGGAAATATAGAACTCCCGTCGGTGCTCTCCTGTCTGAACGACCCGACCAGCACCGTAAGACGAATTGGGACGACAGAAAAGCAATCGTCTTCCTGAAGAGAGATAGTGAGTCTAGTTTAGGCGTAAGTAGCCCCATCTGGAAGCCGGGGCGCTACTTACTTGCAGAGACGGATAAGCTTGACCGATACTCAGTTGCAGCCCCCCGCTATAAGGCCTGGCTGCCCGCAGTGTCAGCATCGGCAGACGAGCAGACCTTCCTCTTGGAGTCAGACCTGGACCCCAACGTTACTCCAGATACGATTACACTTGAAGAGATAAAAGCCATGGTACCGACGCTACATCACGATACCTACAGCCTGCCGGAATGCCCAGGCGACGAGGTGCAAAGGCTCCTGGAGGGCACGTAGGCCATGGTACCGACGCTAAATCACGGCGCACCTGAAAAGACCTACCTTAGTAGTCTGCCGGAATGCCCTGATGTCTAGGATTCCTGAAGAGGTCAGAAGCAAGCTGACGCGCATCCTGACCATTGACCTGACGGTCTACTGGCGCTGGGTTGCAGCAGTGATAAAGAACAGGCTGGCGACCATCTTGGCCGTTGCGCTGGTGGTCTTTTGGCTAGGGGTTGCCTTCTATATGTTCATGCTGTGGGTTCTTGTGTTCGGAGCCCCATGGTTTGATGACCCAGGAAGAGAGCCGTTTTCGTTTTGCCTTCCCTTATGGTGTTATTGAAACCATCCTGGAAGAACGGGAGAACTGGCGTCTGCCGGCATAACCCCCATGGTTCTGAAATCACCCTAGGCTAGAGGCGTCAGCCTTGTTTTGCACTTCTCTCGTAATTTCCTCATCATTGACAATGTCTCCAAGCGGGGGCTACAATCTAATACGGTTAAAAGTACGCCTCTCATAGGAAAACATGTTACGCATACGCCTACGGCGAGTCGGTGCCAAGAAGCACCCCTCATACAGAATTGTGGTAGCCGATTCCAGGTCTCCCAGGGATGGGGCTTTCGTGGACCAGGTGGGTCACTATGACCCCATGACCGATCCCCCTACCATTGTCCTCAACGAAGAGAAGGTCCAGGAATGGATGCGCAAAGGAGCCCAGCCTTCCGATCCGGTAGCCCAGATTCTTCGTGGCAGAGAGCCCGCTGCGGAGGAGTAATCACATATGCGGGAACTGGTCGAATACATCGCCAAGTCCATTGCCAGCAAGCCCGAAGAAGTCAAGGTCACCGAGACCGAGGAAGACGGGCGCATTATCTTCAAGCTGGAAGTAGCCCCGGAAGATAAAGGCAAGGTCATTGGCCGCGAGGGTCGAGTGGCCCAGGCCATACGGGTTCTGCTCAGAGTGGCCGCGGTCAAGGAAGGCGCTCGCGCCAGCTTGGAAATCGTCTAGCGCGCATGAATTCAGCTTCCCGCTGCGATGGCGGGGAAGACTCCCTCATCCAGGTGGGCCGCATCAGATCCCCCGCAGGGTTGCGCGGCGAGTTGCACGTTGAGCTCCTCTCCGACGTCCCGGGAAGATTCTCCGAGGGGCGAGAGGTGCTCATTAGAGGAGTGCCTCACTCCATACAGCGCGCCCGCCGCACCCCCAAAGGCCTGCTCATCAAGTTCAGAGGCATCGACTCTCCACAGGACGCGGAAGAGCTTCGCAATGAGCCCGTTTTCATTGGCAAGGAGCACGCCATCCCGCCTCCCCCCGGCGCCTACTACCACTACCAGCTTCTGGATATGTGCGTTGTGACCACCGCCGGAGACGAGCTTGGCCTGATAACGGACGTCCTGCAGACCGGCGCCAACGACGTTTACGTGGTGAAGGGCGCTGAAAAAGAGACCCTGGTCCCGGCGCTGGCGGACGTGGTCAAAACGGTGGACACGGAACGAGGCGTAATGGTCGTCGACCTGCCCGACGGTTTGTAGGAGGCCATGCCAATGTCATTCTGAGCCGCAGGCGAAGAATCCAAGGCGGCTCATCAATGCATCGTAGCTTTGCAGACAGGGGCTTTGAGTTCGTCACTCCGCCCGTTCCGTCACTCCAAAGAAGTCGGGACTCCACACCTGCCAACCGTCACTCCCGAATAGTCGGGAATCCACACCTGCCAACCGTCACTCCCGAATAGTCGGGAATCCACAACCGCGCCACATCGTCATTCCCGAGTAGTCGCGAATCCGCACCTGCTAACGTCATTCCCGAGTAGTCGGGAATCCAGGAGAGGTGGGGGGTATGGGCTCCCGCCTCCGCGGGAGCGACGGTTTCGGTTTGTAGGAGGCCATGTCAATGTCATTCTGAGCTGCAGGCGAAGAATCCAAGGCGGCTCATCAATGCATCGTAGCTTTGCAGACAGGGGCTTTGGGTTCTTCACTCCGCGCCTGCTCCGTCACTCCGTAGAAGTCGGGAATCCACACCCGCTAACCGTCACTCCGTAGAAGTCGGTACTCCACACCTGCCAACCGTCACTCCCGAATAGTCGGGAATCCACAACCGCGCCACATCGTCATTCCCGAGTAGTCGGGAATCCAGGAGAGGTGGGGGGTACGGGCTCCCGCCTCCGCGGGAGCGACGGGTTGTGAGAACGACCGCCGTGGCCACGGCCCACGCTACACCTCGACCGTTTCGAACAGCCAGGGGTGCAGTAGCTTGAGCAAGCCGGAGGCGGCAATCTTAACCGTCTGTGCGGAAGAGTCCCAATCGGGAGACACCTCGCTGAGGTCAATTGCTCCCATGGCTTTGTAGTTGCTCAACATCTCCATGGCCTCAAAGAACTCCGGCACGGTGATGCCGCCAAACTCAGGGGCGCCCGTCCCCGGCGATTCATGGGCGTCTATCACGTCGATATCGATGCTCACGTACACCGCGTCGACCCCGTCTGCCGCCACGTCCATGGCTTCCTGCATAACCTCGACTATTCCTCGTTCACGGACGTTCCTAGCCGTGAGCATCGTCAAGGAATGTGCCCTCTTTAGATGCTCTTGGTCTATCGTTATCCCGGAATTGAGGCCGACCCAGCTCAGGTTCTTATACGAGATTATGGGGTTCTCGCTTACGCGCCGCACCATTGTCCCGTGGTGGTACTTTCCTCCCAGCGAGTTGCTGTCCTGAAAATCGGAATGTGCATCTATATGGACGTAGCCGAGGCGCGCTCCTTCCTTTCTCTCGGCGATGCCTTTGGCGAATCCCTCGAAGGAGGGATAAGCAACGTAGTGGTCTCCTCCCATTACCACTGAAAAGCCGCCGCGCTTCACTACCTCGTACACCCCCTCCTTCACCGACTCGGTTGTCTTCATCAGGTCGTTGGGATAGATGTTGAAGTCACCGATGTCCGCTATCTTGGGCGCGTTCTTGAGGCGGGTCCCAACTCCGGTCTCCACGTCCACTCGCGTGTTTTCCGGGTAAACGTCGTAGCCTGCTCTGTTGTGCAGGGATGCCTCTCGAATCGCCCTGGGGCCGAACCGCGCTCCGGGCCTTCCCGAGTATATCCCATTGTCTATAGGCACTCCCGATACCACGGCAGCGCCCTCAACGATTTCGTCGAACTCGATTTGGTGCGCTCGAAAGAAGGAGACGGGGCCCCCGTAATATGGCATGGCTTCTCTCTTGTACATAGGTCGTCTCCTTCCCTGGCCGCTATAGCTTCGAATCCGACATTAGCACCGGGAATTGGCAGGGTCAACGGTCTGAAACCGCCTACGTTTCCCTATGCGGGATCACCCTTGAACATGGCCACCACCTCATCATGCATCGCGCCGTTGCTGGATATCCCGCTGCCCCCGTGAATCGTGGCGTTCCCGTCTAGGTCGGTGAAGCGCCCGCCTGCTTCTTCCATGATGGGTTTAAGGGGAGCGTTGTCCCAAGCGTTCACCACGGGGTCTATCATGATCTCAATGCGGCCCGTGGCAACCAGGTAGTGACCGTAGCAATCGGGGTAGCCGCGGCTGAGCCCCATCGCTTGGGACAGCTTTCGATAGGCGGCTTCCTTCCCAATCCTCTGGAACTCGCTGGCCGAGTTGACGGAGAGACACGCTTCTGAGAGCCGCGACACTTTCGATACGGACGCCTTCTTCCGGTCGTGCGGCGCCAGGTCGTCGCACCACCAAGCGCCGAGACCTTTGCCGGCGAAGACCATCTCCTTCAAGGCCGGAAAGACGATGACGCCGGCCACGGCCTCGTCCTTGCATTCCAGCCCCACCATGGTCCCGAACAGGGGAACCCCGCGAACGAACGACTTTGTGCCGTCGATGGGGTCCAGGTACCACCTGTAATCGCTGGAACCGTCCTGCACCCCGAACTCCTCGCCAACGATGCCGTCATCCGGGAACTCCCTGGCGATATGCTCGCGCAGCATCTCCTCAGCCTCTTTGTCCGCCCTGGTCACCGGCGAATTATCCGGTTTGGCGTCTACGGCCAAGCTGGGAGAGCGGAAGTAGCGCATAGTCAGCCCACCGGCCTCTATGGCCGCTCTCACCGCAAAGTCCAACCTCTCGCTCAGTTCAGACATAACGCTGGCTCCACTGCCCCTAATCCAGGCCTACCCCAAGAACCGGCGAAGATGGGCGGCCTCCTCAACGAAGTGCGACACGCGCATGCTGGTCCTGCTATCGGCGATGCTGGCCGTGATGGCGGTGGTCATCCCCTGGTGAACGCGGTCTATCTCGTCGGTGAACTGCCCAACAAGACGCAGGTACTGTTCGCCCAGCAGCTCCTTCACCAGTCGCTCGTTTGCAAAGCGCAGCGAGGCCCGTAGGTCGCTGTCCAGACTGGGGTAGACCTCGCGCACGAAGGCCAGATCATCCTCGTCCAGGGCTGCCAGGCCCAGCAACTCCGGCGGCACTCCGATGGAGTAGAGCGATGCCGTGAACCTGATGGCGCGGGGAAGCGTCACACCCTCTACGCCCTCCATGGAGCGGCCGTATCCAAAGAGCCCGACGTGCATCCTGCGGTCGCGCCGCCTGGGAATGTGGTTCGAAACCGTGCTTATGGCGCGGAGCAGCTTCTGCACCTGTTCTTGATACCCGGCGGTGGCCTTCTCTATCACCTCTATGGCGCGCTCCTGGTCGATGGGCGCCGGCTCGCCTCTCTCGTGGGCGCTGATCTGCCGGATGCCTTCGCGGACGGTATCCTCGTCGTAGTCGTACTTGAAGGCGGACTGGGTGGTGAAGGTATGGGCGCTGGGGTATTCGGCAAGGGCGCGAGGTATGTTCACGGGGGTAAGGTGGCCCCGGAAGGGCACGGAGCCGGCGCCTATGATGGGATACATGGGCAATCCCAGTCTGCCTTCCAACTCGTAAAGGCGGCGCAGCCCCACCTTGAGCACCAGTTCGGCGGCCACCATGCCGTAGTTTAGCGCGGGGTCGCTCCGGGCCAGGAACACCCGCTGGTACGGCAGGGCCCTCACTTTCAGGTACTCCTCCACTATCTGGTCGCAGTAGAGGAGGTGTTCCTTGTCCTCTATTAGGGGGATCATCCGGATCTGCTTGGGGAAGAACTCGCCCACCCAGTCCTTGACGACTTGGCCGCTGAACAACATCTGCTCTTCCTGGCCTACTATCGCCGTCCGATAGTAGGACTCCACCAGGGCAATCTCTTCTGCGGAGGTGGTGAAGGGGAGTATCACCTCTTGGATGGGAGCCACGGCGTCTTCCCCGTAATAGCTGGAGGCCATGTCCCAGGCCGCGGGCACGCTCTGCAGAGCCTCTACCATCGACTTGCGCAAGTCCCGCTCTATGCTCGGGTTGGGCACTCGCAGCGTCAGGGCCACGTCGCGACCAAGCTGGAGGCCACCTTGGAACACGTCGGGGTAATTGGTGAGGAGCTTCCTCACAACCTGGTTGTCGACCTCCTTTCCTTCGGAGTCCCACATCTGCTCGTCGCAACCCAGGTCAAACGCGGCTACGGCCTCCTCTACCTCGCCGTCTCCCTTCAGCACTCCAGTTTCGTCGGCAAAGGGGGCCGGCGTCGCATTATCCGGATGCTGTGTGCTCATCACCTTTGGTATCAATGACACGGCGCGCCTCCCGCATGGATTTCCTGCATGATATGCGAGAGCCACCGGTCGGATTCGAACCGACGGCCTGCTGTTTACGAAACAGCTGCTCTACCCCTGAGCTACGGTGGCGAAAATAACACAGCTATTCTAGCACCGCCGCACCGCTTTTCCAAAACCGGCGACGGTCAAGCGGGGACACCACGCCCCTCCGTCGTTGCGCGCCCTTCGGCTGCGCTCAGGATGAACTCCGCGAAGCAATCTGGCAGTGGCGGTGTGGAGTTTACCCTTGCCCACCACCGTCTTTCCCGAGAAGTCGGGAATCCAGGGGCAGTGGGGCGTGGGCTCCCGTCTGCACGGGAGCGACGAACGGGGCGCGTCACTCCTCCGGCTTGGTCCCCACCACCCTGTACTGGCTATCGAAAACGGAGTACGGCCCCGCGCACTCAAGGCCTGCCGCCGTGAGCAAATTGACCGTCTCTTCATATGGAACGTGATGGTCCCACTGTATGACCGCCACGCGGCCACCGGGCTTCACGATCCTGGCCAGGTCGTCGGCCAGCTCCTGCCTGTCGGCGCGCGCCTCCATGTAGTGGAAGACAAGGAAGCACGTCACAAGGTCGGCCACGACGTCGGGCAGGGGCGCCTTGGGCCCGTCCTTCAGCAGCGCCGTCACATTGCTCAGCCCCGCTTCGTCGGCCCGTGAGTTGACCAGCGACACCATGCCCGCGTGAATATCGACTCCGTACACCTTGCCGGAGGGCCCCACCATCACGGCGGCCTGCAAGGCCACGAGGCCGGGGCCGCAGCCGTACTCGACCACGGTCATTCCGGGGCCGAGTCCCAGCTCCTCCAGAAGCTCGGCAATGCCCAAGCCGTGAAATCTACGCTCCTGGTCTAGGAGTTCCGCCTTCCACTCTTCGCTGTACCGAGCACACATATCGCTATCTCCCTGTGGACGCGGAGTAATATAGCATAGGGGTGGAGACTGAAGTCGCCTAAAACTCAGTCTCTCGGCTATTCTTGGCCAGACGGGGCAGTGTACCATTAGTGGAGGCGCAGCCCGCGCCTCCCAAGATTGAGCACAATGGCATTTCAACTACACCAGGAGCAGCTTCTAAGACACCCCCTTGAGCAGGTCTTCGGTTTCTTCTCCACTGCCGAGAACCTGGACCTGCTCACGCCGCCATGGGTTAGGTTCTCCATACTGACCCCCCTGCCTATTGAGATGGCGGTAGGGACGATTATAGAGTACAGGATCAGGCTCAGGGGTGTGCCAGTCACCTGGCGCAGCGAGATAACGGAGTGGCAGCCTCCCTTTGCCTTCCGCGACGAGCAGCGCCGCGGGCCATACCGGTTCTGGATACACCGGCACACGTTCCAGGAGAGGCCGGATGGCGTCCTGGTGACTGACCATGTGGATTATGCGGTTCTTGGCGGAGCGCTGGTCAACCGGATCTTCGTTGCCAGGGAGCTAAGGAGGATCTTCGACTACCGGAAGGCAAGGCTCAAGGAGCTTTTCCCGGATTAGGAATCGCCATCGGTGCACCTACCTGTCATTCTGAGACGCCACGCGTCGAAGAATCCAAAGCCTCCCGCAGCAGCATCGCTCCCGGTGCTGCAGAACGAACGCCATGCCCGTGACCCTTACACCGTCACCGTCATTCCCGCCTCCGAGCGGGAATCCAGGAGCAGCGCCCCTCCCCGCTCATGGTGAGCCTAGAGTTTATCCTGAGCTTGCCGAAGGGAACCATATGAGCGGGGCCTGGCCGAAGGGAAGGAATGAGCCGCCCCACACCAAGACCGACATCTCTCCCTATCCCATAGGCCGCTTTCCCCCTATCATAGCCCCATGAATACCTGCACAAAATACTCGGCGTCACCCCCATCTATGCTCCTCGGTTCGGGTTCCTCAAACCGGCAACCTCCAGGATGCGTCTTGCCCCAAACCCGCGACAAAAAAACGCGCCCGGATCGGAATTGTTTTCGCATTTTTCGAAAAATTTGGAGCGATTTTAGCCTTGCTACTTGACATAACGTTGGAAACAAATACTCCCGCTGCCACCCCCTCCGTCGTTGCGAGCGCAGCGAAGCAATCTGGCGGTGGCGGTGGGGAGTTTACCCTGAGCCTGCCGAAGGGTCATTCCCGCCCCCGAGCGGGAATCCAGGAGGTGGAGAACGGGCTAGCGGCGGCAAAGCGCGGTCGATGCATCGCAGTTTGACACTCCGCACAACAGCACCTTATAATCCACAGTTGCAACCGACCCTATTTTTACGATTTATGCCTAAAAGGACCTACCAGCCCAAGAGACGACGGCGTCAGCGCAGGCACGGCTTCATGGCTCGTATGAGCACCAGAGGAGGCCGTGATGTCCTGCGTAGGCGGCGTTTCAAGGGCAGGCAAGAGCTCACGGTCTAGTAAGCTGCCCTTCAAAGAAGGCCCTCCTCAGACTATAAGACCTCCTTTGACCAAAGACCGTCGCCTTAGGAAGGCGTCCGACTTCAAAACCGTGCAGCGAGAAGGAAGAAGTTGGAACAACCGGCTGGTAGTAATGCGGGTAAGAGTCAACGGCACTTGCAAAACCCGGATAGGGTTTTCCGTAAGTCGCCGGTTGGGAAATGCGGTAGTCAGGAACTTGGTTAAACGAAGACTTCGCGAAGCAGTGCGATTAGCGCCGCTTCCGGCGGGCTGGGATGTCGTCCTCATAGCCCGCGCCGGTGCGGCGCGAGCTACGTATGCAGAGCTGCTGAAAGCCGTCCTGGACGTTTCAAGCAAGGCTCATGCCAGGATGCCGGCTGAGGGCGCCGTATGAAATCCCCGCTGCTTGCGCTGATCAGGTTGTACAAGGCCACCCTTTCCCCGTACTGGCCCACCCATTGCGGGTACACTCCATCATGCTCTGGGTATGCCTATGAGTCGGTTGAACGCTTTGGCGCTCTCAGAGGAGGCTGGATGGCCCTGAAGCGGCTGGGCCGCTGCCAGCCCTGGGGCAAGTATGGCTACGACCCCGTCCCGCTGCGGGAAGGTCAATCTACAGAAGTGAAGCAGGTCAGGGCATGACGGCAAAGAGGTTGCTGGTCCTTCTGCTCCCCATGCTGTTTCTGGCAACGGGTTGCATTACGGACCAGTTCCGTTTCTCCGGAGGTTGGTCCGGCCCCGTGGCTTCGCAGGACATGGTCTACGTAGGCTCCAGGGACGGAAGGGTGCTTGGGCTGAGCAGGGCTACCGGCGAAGTCCAGTGGAGCTATCCACTCCCAGGCCAGGACCCGCTTGGAGGAATCTATGGCACACCTTCCTACGACGGGGATCGTGTGTACGTGGCAGCTTTTGAAGGCAGACTGCACGCTCTCAACGCATTCGACCTGACGCCGTTATGGCAGTTCCCCTCAGACAGAAGCTTTATAGGCCGGATAGTAGGGGGGCCGGCCGTTGGCGGCGGCCTGGTTATCTTCGGTGATTCCGAAGGTGTGGTGCGCGCCCTGAATACTTCCACGGGCGCAGTGGAGTGGTCCTTCAAGGCGGGAAACCAGGTCTGGTCTACCCCTGCCATCGTGGAAGACGTAGTCTACTTCGGCTCGCTTGATCACAACTTCTACGCGCTGTCCCTTTTCGACGGCGATGAGAAATGGACGCTGCCGTTCGAAGCAGGGGGGGCCATTGTTACTTCACCCCTGGTGTCCGATAGAAGGGTTTTCTTCGGCTCGTTCGACGGTACGTTCCACGCCCTGGACGCAGATGACGGCACGCAAATATGGCAGTTCGAAGGCGACGGCTGGTTCTGGGCAGACCCCGTCACGGTAGACAATACGGTTTACGCCACCACAACCAACGGCCTTCTCTATGCCTTGGACGCGAGCACAGGGAGATTGCGCTGGCAGTTTGATCTGCAGCGGCCCATCATCGCCTCACCGGCCGTTTCGGAAGGCCGTATTGTGGTCACTTCCGACGAAGGGATCGTATTCTCGCTCAATGCAACGTCCGGACAGCAGGAGAACCCGGGGTTCGACGTGGGCGCCGAGGTCAGAGCGGACATAGGTGTGCTGGAAGATACGGTATACGTCAACGATATGGACAGACGGGTCTGGGCGTTGAGGCTCGTTGGGGGGCAACGGCAACTCTGGCAGACGGACACGTCTGACCGGTAGAAAGACAACATATGGAAGCAATAGCTTTAATCTGGAACACGTTTATTCTGGACCCGCTGCTGAACGGGCTGGTCCTTCTCTATGCTGTGCTTGGGCGCAACTTTGGAATTGCAATTCTAGTTTTCACCATTATCGTCAGGCTGGCGACTCTACCCCTTACCCTGCGTCAGATCCGCTCTACTCAGAAAATGACCGCGCTTCAGCCCAGGCTGAGGGTCCTTCAGCAGAGATACGCCAAGGACAGGGCGCGGCTATCCCAGGAGACGATGAAGCTGTACCGCGAGTCCGGGGTCAATCCCATAGGATGCCTGGGGCCCCTTGTCATTCAGTTCCCCATCTGGATAGGACTGTACATGGCGATTATCCAGGTGCTGCCCACTAGCCCAGAATCGCTGGCGGGGCTTTCGGGGCACCTCTACTCCTGGTTGCCCCTGGTAAACCAGGTGGTGCCGCTGAACAGCAACTTCCTTGGCCTGGACCTGGCGGTGGCTGGGAACACCCCAATTACGTACGTTATGGCCGTACTGGTAGGCGGGTCCATGTGGGTCATGCAAAAGATGAGCACTCCCCTGGCTGCGGACCCGCGCCAGGAATCCACCAACCGCATGCTGCTCTGGATGATGCCAATAATGTTTGGCTTCTTCACATTGTCCCTTCCTGCTGGACTGCCGCTTTACTGGCTGGTCTCCAATGCCATTGGAATAGTCATTCAATACTTTGTTACCGGATGGGGCGGCCTTCTGCGATCGCGCACCGCACCTGCTACTGTTACGGCATCCGCGGCCGGCGAAGAATCGGAGACGGAAGGCGGCTCCTCACCTGATGAGGAGGTTGCTAGTGATGGACAACGATATGATAGAGATCAGCGCCCGAACCGTAGAGGAGGCGCTAGAGCTCGCCCTAAGGGAGCTAGACGCAGGTCGCGAGGAGGTCGCGGTAGAGGTCGTTAACCATGGGCGAGCCGGCTTCTTTGGTATAGGTTCCGAACAGGCGCGAGTCCGAGTGACTCGCCTCTCCTCCTCGCAAGGCTTGGCTTCGCAAGCCATAGGGGTGGTCAATTCTCTCATCTCCAGGATGGATATCGCCGTGCTTGCCACGATCAGGTCTTCCGGCGACGACGAAACGGGCCCTGTGATAGACGTACACGGTGAAGATTCCGGGTTGCTTATTGGAAAGCGGGGCGAGACCCTTCAAGCGTTCCAGTTCCTGGTGAACATGGCCCTGAACAAATCGATGCAGGGTCACCCGGTAGTTGTGGTTGACGTGGAGAAATACAAGGAGCGGCGCAGCAAGTCTTTGGAAGCGCTCGCTTCACGAGTGGCGGAGCGCGTGGCTAGAAGCGGCAGGCCAATAACCCTGGAACCGATGCCGCCATCTGAGCGGCGGGTGATACACCTTGCCCTGGCAAACCACTCTTCCGTAACTACGGAGAGCGTGGGTGAGGGCCAGCAGCGCAAGGTGACGGTCATGATGCGCCGGAACGGTTAGCCGTTAGCGGGTTGCCTCAGGAGCCGGCGAGAGTTGCCTTCACCGTATAGATGCCTTCTCGCATAGGTCTGCCCCTAGGACGCGTTGCCATAGGCCGCATTTCAGGTTCAGGCTCAACCTTTAGCGAAACAAAGGTGGGGCCTTCCGCATACATTGCTTCTTCTGCCCGCAGGGAGAACTCTTCAAGGTCGTTGAACTCGTAGGTACTGACGTAACCGGCCGCCTTGGCCAAGCCTGCAAAGGACGTATTGCCGGAGTTGGGTACGGGCTGTCCGCCGGTTCCCGCGTAGATGCCGTTTTCCACCACCATGTGGCAGAAGTTCTTGGGCGCCTTGTTTGCCACCGTGACCAGGGATCCCAGGTTCATCAGCAAGCTGCCGTCGCCGTCGAGGACAATCACCCGGCGGTCCGGGCGGGCCAGCGCCACTCCCAGCGCCAGGGAAGAACCTTTCCCCATTGAACCGACAAAGGGTATGTAGAGGTCCAGGTTGGGATCCAGCGACTCCCAGGGGATGCGGCCTTCCTGGCAGACCACTATCACAGAGTCGCGCTGGAGGCTCTCTATTACTCGGAAAGCGTCTATAGCTTTCATACGCTGCTCCTTGGTTCCTTCTGGATAATCAAGCGGTGTCGGTGCTTAGGACGGGACGGTTGAAGCCGTGGAACTCGTCTCCCACCAGCACCGCTACGGGACGGCCCGTGGCGTCCGCTTCCTCGAACGCGGTGGTGATGCGGTCGGCATCGGCGTCGCTCTCCACCAGGTAGTAGTTGATGCCCCACGCGATCAGGATAGGCTCTGTGAACCTGGCGGCGGAGTCGGTGGTGACCCCGTGCCTTGTCCAGCCGCGGTAACCCACCATGATGACCAGAGGAAGTTTGACGTCCAGTGCTATGCCGCGTATGGAGTCACCGGATTCAAACATCCCGGTGTTCTGGATGAGGCATACCGGCTTCTTGCCGCCTATGAAGAGGCCGGCAGCTATGGCCATGCTCTCTCCTTCCCGGGCCACGGGGATCAGATCCATGCTCTCTTCTTCTTGCATGGCCAGGTACATCCAGTTGGTTTCGCTGTCAGGGAGCCAGACCACGTGGGTTACGTTGTTCTTCTTGAACTGGTCAATCACGGTTTGTGGGTGCAAGAGCGCCTGTTGAGCGGTCATAGTATCCTCCTTGGCCGGCAAGTGGGCGGTCTTCCGGCGCGGCCATTATAGAAACGGGTGAAATGGGGGTCAAGAGAAGGCGGCGCATGTCCATCTGTCCGCCTGTGCTGTTTCACATACAGTGAAACCAACCGCTAGTGCTCTTGACGGCGCAATGGCAGCCTTGCTATATTAGGTGGACAGGTTTAAAAGGGAGTAAGCTTTTTGGCAAAACTCAATACCTGATAGCGGAATTAAAGTCAGAGAAACCAAGGCGGCAGCCTAGGGCATCCTGGCTGCCGCTTTTTGTACCTTAAAAAAAGAATAGAGAAAAGAGAAAAGGTTCTGTCCGGGTCTTTATGTGGGTCAAGCTACTAAGGGCTCGCGGTGGATGCCTTGGCGCTAAGGGCCGAAGAAGGGCGTAGCAAGACTGCGATAAGCCTCGGTGAGCCGTCTAGCTGGCTTAGCCGGGGATTCCCGAATGGGGGAACCCCTTCAACTGAAAGTTGGAGAGTCCTAGCCTAACCCTTAAGCTAGGATGGGTAAGCAGGGGAACTGAAACATCTAAGTACCCTGAGGAAAATAAATCAACCGAGATTCCCCTAGTAGTGGCGAACGAACGGGGAAAGGCCCAAACCTGGAAGGCTTCACGGCCTGGGGGCCCATGTCTTCCAGGGGTTGTAAGGTCACCTAGAGGAGCCCCAGCATCCTCAAAGGAGTAAGAAACCTGTCGTCTAGCCGAAGGTTCCTGGAACGGACCGCCGTAGCGGGTGAGAGCCCCTTAGGCGAAAGATGACAGGCTCCTGGTGTGTCCTTGAGTACCGCGGGACACGGGAAATCTTGCGGGAATCTGGGGGGACCACCCTCCAAGGCTAAATACCCTTAGCGACCGATAGCGAACCAGTACCGTGAGGGAAAGGTGAAAAGCACCCCGGGAGGGGAGTGAAATAGATCTGAAACCGTGAGCCTACAACCAGTCGGAGTCCTGACTAGTCAGGATGACGGCGTGCCTATTGAAGAATGAGCCGGCGAGTTACTTAGGCGTAGCAAGGTTAACTTCGTGGACGAAGGGAGCCGTAGCGAAAGCGAGTCCTAATAGGGCAGCAGTTGCGTCTAGTAGACCCGAAACCAGGTGAGCTACCCATGGCCAGAGTGAAGCTCCGATAGTCTCGGAGTGAAGGCTCGAACCCGTTACTGGTACAAAAGTATGGGATGAGCTGTGGGTAGAGGTGAAATGCCAAACGAACCTGGAGATAGCTGGTTCTCCCCGAAATGCATGTAGGTGCAGCCTTGAAGAGGACTTGAGGAGGTAGGGCACTGGATGGGCTAGGGAGCGTGAGCTTACCAAACCCAACCAAACCACGAATGCCTCAAGCTCTTACTTCAGGAGTGAGACAGTGGGGGATAAGCTTCATTGTCGAGAGGGAAACAGCCCAGACCGCCAGCTAAGGCCCCTAAGTGCAGGCTTAGTGTGCAAGGAAGTGGAGTCGCTAAAACAGCCAGGAGGTTGGCTTAGAAGCAGCCATCCTTTGAAGAGTGCGTAATAGCTCACTGGTCGAGGGATTCCGCGCCGACAATGTAACGGGGCTCAAGCCTGCCGCCGAAGCTGTGGCAGTTCCCGGTTTTTGACCGGGGGCTGGGTAGGGGAGCGTTCTGCGGGCAGAGAAGCTGCACTGTAAGGTGTGGTGGAGCGCGCAGAAGTGAGAATGCCGGCATGAGTAGCGTATATCCCGGTGAAAATCCGGGACGCCGAAAGTCTGAGGTTTCCTACGCAACGTCTTTCGACGTAGGGTTAGTCGGGCCTAAGCCGAGGCCGCAAGGCGCAGGCGATGGACAGTAGGTCAAAATTCCTACACCACCAGTACCTCGACTAAAGCAAAGGGGGGACACGGAAAGGCAGGTGGAGCGCGCCTATTGGACATGGTGCGTCCTTCCCTGTAGGCCATACCGGAGCAGGCAAATCCACTCCGGCGTTAAAGCTGAGGGGGCAGGGAACTCTAGGGTATACCTGGGGGATTCCATTGAGCCTATGCCGTCTAGAAAAGCCTCGTTGCTATGGGGTAAAGGTGACCGTACCGCAAACCGACACTGGTAGACAGGGATAAAAGTCCCAAGGCGGTCGAGAGAACCCTCGTTAAGGAACTCGGCAAAAAGACCCCGTAACTTTGGGATAAGGGGTTCCCGTGTGGTGAAGTCCACTTGCTGGACGGATGCCTTGCGGGACACAGCAAATTAGCCCAGGCGACTGTTTAACAAAAACACAGGTCTCTGCAAAGGGGAAACCCTAAGTATAGGGGCTGACGCCTGCCCAGTGCCGGAAGGTTAAGGGGAGGGGTTATCCGTAAGGAGAAGCTCCGAACCGAAGCCCCGGTGAACGGCGGCCGTAACTATAACGGTCCTAAGGTAGCGAAGTCCCTTGTCGGGTAAGTTCCGACCCGCACGAATGGCGTAACGACCTGGGCACTGTCTCAACGAGGGACTCGGCGAAATTGCATTGCCCGTGAAGATGCGGGCTACCCGCGACAGGACAAAAAGACCCCGTGGAGCTTTACTACAGCTTGGCATTGGACTGGGGGCATGAATGTGTAGGATAGGTGGGAGGCTGAGAAGCCCCGACGCTAGTCGGGGTGGAGCCGTCGTTGAAATACCACTCTTTCCTGTTTCTGGCTCTAACCCTGGATAGGCCAGGGGACAATGCCTGGTGGGTAGTTTGACTGGGGCAGTCGCCTCCCAAAAGGTAACGGAGGCGCACAAAGGTCCCCTCAGGGCGGATGGAAATCGCCCGCGGAGTGCATTGGCATAAGGGGGCTTGACTGTGAGACCTACAAGTCGAGCAGGTGCGAAAGCAGGTCAAAGTGATCCTACGGTTCCGTGTGGAAGGGCCGTAGCTTATCGGATAAAAGCTACCCCGGGGATAACAGGCTGATCTTGCCCAAGAGTTCACATCGACGGCAAGGTTTGGCACCTCGATGTCGGCTCGTCGCATCCTGGGGCTGAAGA
>DAOUKI010000057.1:0-26026 GCA_034421495.1 Dehalococcoidia bacterium
GGGAAGCGGCGCACCGGACCGTTGCGCCAGCAGCTTGGATAGCGCGATGCGCAGCGCCAGATTGATTCGGAAGGCCTCTCCTCCGCTGAAAGTTTCGTAGCTGCGCGTTCCCAGTGCGTCCGCTACCTTTATCTCCAGCGTCTCCACGGGCTCACCCCGCTGGGGGATTCGCTGAGTCTCCAGCTTGAGGTGCATTGTGTTGTCCGTCATCCGCCCCAGCAGCCTGTTTGCCTCCGCTTCCAGCTCCGGCAAGGCGGATTCCACCAGCAATGCCTGGACCCCCGTTCTGCCGAAAGCAGTCACAAGCTGCTCATAGAGTTCTCGCCTCTCGGACAGCTCCTTGAGTTTGACTTCTGCCTCCTTCCTTCTCAGGTCTGTTTCAGCGTACTGCTTCAGCATGAATTCCAGATGCTGCACCTGTCCGGTCAGAGACTGGAATTCCTCTTGTCGGGACCGTCTTTCCGTTTCCGCCGCGATATATCGACGTTCCAGTTCGTCGAGCGATGCGGTCTCTTTTCTTATGGCCTCGATTTGTTGCTCAGACCGGGCGATATCTTCTTCCCGCCGGTTCGCCGATGCCACGACCCGGTTGAGCTTGTCTCTTTCCTCCGGTAGAGAGCTTTCCGCCTGTTCCAACAGCCGGTGTTCGTTCTCGGCGGGAAGAAGCTTATCGATCTCTTCCTTGAGGCGCTGGTGTGCCTCGGGATCGTAGCCTAGTTCGGCCAGCTCCCGGCGTATCACCTCCAACTGATGCGGCGATTTCTGTGCCTCATCCAGTTGCTGCTTCAGGGCCGCCAAGCGTGTCAGCAGTGTTCGCTTCGCCTGCTGCAGCGAGTCAGAGTCGCTAGCTACAGTCGCCGCGATCTCTTTTAGCCTGGGCGATGTTTGCGCCAATATGGCGTCATTTTGGCGGTATTGCTGAGCCAGCGCTTGGCCCTGCGTTTCGTATTCAGCCTGGATATGCTCTTTGCCATGTTCACCCAGGTCTGTGCCGCACAGGGGGCATTTGGCTTCTCCCTCAGACAGCATGTCTACCTTGTCACGAAGCGCTTGCATCTCTCTTCGCAGGCGCCGGTTATCAGTGGTCAGGGTCTGCTCTTGCACCTCCAGGTTCTGTAGCTCGAGGCGTTGTGATTCGAGCACCGTTTCTCGCTCCTCCAGAGCGGATTGCTCCTGCTCCGCCGCTGCAACGTCCATTTCCAATGCGGCCAGCTTCCCAGCCAGCAGTTCCAGAGGCTTCATCCGTTCTTGGAGGCGGGCGAACGGCACCTGCCGCTGGACGGCGTCCTGCTCTCTTAGGCGCGCCTCTGTCAACCTGCGGTACGCCTCTTGGATGATCTCTCGCCGTTGGGACAGTTTCTCCCATTCGCTGATCTGTCTGCTATGCAGCGACGCCAGTTCCCTGAGGTGTCGCAATTCCTCACTTTCCGAGGCGACTCTGGATGCAAGGTCTTCCAGCTCCTTTCGTCGTGCCCTGAGCGATTCAGTCTGCCCGCGCAGTGAATTGGCCAACTCCTCAGCCTGCTTCAGCGTCTCCGAGCTTGCCGCAAGCTTAGATTGTGCTTCCGGCAGTTGGGCTTGGTGTTCTGCTCTGTGTTCCAACTGCTGAGACCAGGCTTGTAGCTGGCCTTCCAGCAGCCGGGACTCGGTGCTGATCTCTCGCACTTTACGCCGCGCTCGCTCCATGAGCCGTTCGTAGAAGCTCAGCCCCAGTATCTCTCCGAGCACTCTTTGCCTGTCCGCGGGGCGCTTTGTGGTGAACTCATTGGCGCGACCCTGCACCAAGAAGGCACTGTTCACGAAGGTATCGTAGTTCATCCGCACCAACCGGCGTATGGCCGCCTCCGTTTCTCGCACCGTGCTTCCTCCGGCTTCTCTCCAAGTAGTGCCTCGTTCATCTTCAAGGTCCAGTGCGGCCACAGGCTGCTCCGCGGCAGCCGTGCTTGCCGCCAGATGACCGGCGAGAGAAACAGCCGTTGCTTGCCTTGGACTACCGGTTGCTATCTGCAGCTGTAAATCGGTGCTTCCCGCCCGTGCTCCTCGCCCCCTAGAGTACCTGCGTATCACCCGGTACAGTTGCCCCTGACCCTCTCCATAGGTGCGTCCTTCCGCAATGAACTCAAGCTCAACTCGCATATCCTGTTCGCCAGTGTGCACCAGTTCTTCCTGCGGCCGGTGTACGGCGTCTCCCCAAAGAGCCCAAGTGATGGCGTCCAGCAGAGACGACTTCCCGTGACCGTTGGCCCCCGTTAGGCACGCGATATGGATGCCGCCAAGATGCAGTGGCGGTACGTTCTGCCTGTAGCACTTGAAGTTTTCTACGGTGAGTCTTACCGGGATCATATCGAGTCAATTCTAGCAAGCCGTTTCGCAGGACTTCTAGCTAATGACAAGACAGCCTGAGGCAAAAGCGAGAAGTGGGTGTCAGTGGACACCGGTACGAGTTGGGGAAAAGTCAGCTTATGCGACGGTAGCGCGGGTAGGAGCCGAAAATCCTGAACCAGGATGCCTGTTCCTGTAGGTGTTGCAACGCCTCTTTGACCGGTGTCTCTTCTCTGTGCCCGTCCAGGTCTATGAGGAATATGTACGTTCCCAGGCTCTCGCCTGTGGGTCTGGACTCTATCTTGGCTAGGTTTATGCCGCGTTCGGCAAGCTCCTTAATCACGCCGTAGAGCAGTCCTGGACGGTCATTGGTGAAGGAGAAACAGAGAGAGGTCCTATCGTTACCCGTAGGTTCCCGGTCTGAAGGCCCCAGCACCGCGAATCTAGTCACATTGTTGGGGTTGTCCTGGATGCCGTGGGCCAGCACGTCCAGCTTATAAAGTTCGGCGGCGCGAATTGTGCCTATGGCGCCAGCCGGCTCCTGTGTGTCGTTCAGCCGCTTTGCCGCTGCAGCCGTGCTCAAGGAGGCAGCGGCGGAAACGCCGGGGAAATGCGCCTCCAGGTACCTGCGGCATTGCGCCAGCGCCTGCGGATGTGAGTAGATTATCTTTATATCGGAAATGTTCGTCCCGTTTCTCACCAAGAGGCAGTGCTGAACAGGCAGCACAAGCTCCCCACAAATGAACAACGATGGTTCGTTGATTAGCATGTCCAGGGTGTCGTTGACCGAGCCTTCCAAGCTGTTCTCTATGGGTACGATCCCCTCTTCCGCCTTGCCTTTGCTCACTGCTTCGGCGACCGCGGAGATGCTGGGGCAGGGGATTAGTTCGGCTTGCGGAGCGTGTTTGAGGGCAGCGCCTTCGGTGAACGTGCCCGCTGGGCCTAGATAGGCCATCCTGTGTGGCATCAGCTGACCGCCACGCGGGTTAGAACGTTGTACAATGTCTCTTCGTCATAGGCGGTGGTCACCGCTATGACTTCAGAGTTGGGTTGCAGGACCTTGTCAGGAGAAGGAACCTCTGGTTCTCCCTCTTCATCTACCAGCAGGGCTATTACGGTGCCCTGGGGAAGCTCCAGCGACTCCAAAGGCTTGCCCGCCGCTTCGGCATCAGGAGGTATCTGTACTCCGACCAGGTGTCTTTTAGATCCGGGCAGCGGCAGCAGATGCACCAGTGCATGCTGGGGCAACTCCTCTTCTACATGGCTCAGTATTATGTCGGTATGGCTGACTATCACGTCTACGCCCAGCTTGCGGAACAGATCGTCGTTTTGAGGGTTGTTAACCAGGGCTATTGTCCGCGGCACTCGGAATTTGCGCTTGGCAACCTGGCAGGCTACCAGGTTGTCCTCATCAAGACCGGTGACGGCGATGAGAACGTCGGCACGGCTGGCGCCGGCATCTTCCAGGACGGAGGCCTCCGAGCCATCGCCGCTTATGGCGATGCTGCCCTGCCTGTCGACAACGTAAGCATAGCGCTGTGAGTCGCGTTCTATAACCAGCACTTCATGCTCAGCTTCTAGCAAAGCTCTGGTGAGGTGATATCCAACCTTTCCGCAACCTACGATTATGACATACATGGCTAGCTGTATATCCCCTCCAGAATCATATCAGACAGTATGTTGGCCGTGCTGACCGTTTTCAATCCCAGTTCTGCGTACATCTGCTGCCTGATGGGGTCGGCGATATGGCAAATCACGTTCTTCACGCCGAAGGTGTGCAGCGCTTTCTGCGACGCCAGAATATTCCTGGCATCTCTTGTCTCTACGGCAAGGAAAGCTTCCGCTTGCTCTATGCCGGCCATAACCAGGTCTTCGTCTTGCGTGGCATCGCCAAGAAGCGTCCTGAGCTCGATTGACTCAGTCAAGCGCCGCAAGTTCTCCTCGTTGGAGTCTACAACAGTGACTGTGTTCCCTTGAGAAGCCAGTCTGCGAGCAATCATAGCTCCGGCGCGGCTGCAGCCTGAAATGACTATGTTCATGAGCAAACTGTCTCGGATGTCTGACGCGCTGGTATTCGGGAGGTTGTGGATTCCTGCCTTCGCGGGAAAGACGGGACAGGCGCTGCAGGAATCACTGTGGCCCTGCGAAGGCCTGATAAGGGTATAGCCATAACAGATTCTTCGCAGAGTTTATCATGAGCGGAGTCGAAGGGCTCAGAACGACATGGTTGATGGTCAAGAACCATTGCGCTCTATGCCGTTGTTGGATCTTGGTGGGTGCCAGAGGAGTACCGGGCATGCGGCGTTCTTCAAGATATATGGAACCGTATGGCCCAAGCTGAAGGCGCCGTGGTGTGTCTTATAGGGCAGGGCCATTACTATTGCCTCTACTTCTCGCTCCTCTGCTTCTTGGACCAATGCCGGACCGGCGTCTCTGGCTCTGAGTATCTCCGCTTGTACATTGCCGTGGAATTTCTTGCCCAGGTTCTCCATCTGCTTAAGAACGGTCTCACACCTCTCTTCTTCCAGGATAGCTTCTGCGTCCAAGGGGAGCTCACGGTGCACTTCTATAACGTAGACTACGTATACTTTGCCTTTGCTGTCACGAGTGACGTCGCACGCCAGCGAGAGTGCCTCGGTATCGCATTCATCTCCGTGAACAGGCACAAGAACTTTATGTGCTCGCATGACCCTCGTTTATTCCTGTTCTTAGGTGTTCAAAGTCAGGGATAGTGTAGATGCAGCCTTGATCATAGCCTTCATAGCGGCGTTAAATCAACGTCAAATTTAACGTCAAATTAACATTAAATCAACGAGATGAAGGGTGGCTCTCAGGGCTCAACTCGCCCTAGATGGTGTACGCGTTCGTGAAGGCGGGGCCTCTCCAAGCCTGACCCTATTGAGAAGGTCGTCTCTGCCAGCCACAAACAGGATGTCCCCGGGCTCCACCTCTTCATCCTTGGAAGGGAACAGGATAGGCTCTCTGCGCCTACGGATAGCCAGCACGGCTATGCCGTATCGGTCGCGGGTGCCGCCGAGTCCGGCGTCCTCCAGCGTCTTCCCCACCATGTGTTCTGGCGGTTTGAACTTGCTTATGCCGAAGTCATTGGTAATCCCAACGTACTCCATAACGTTGGGATTAAACAGGGTGTGCGCCAAGCGAACACCCGCCTCCTGCTCGGGATTGACTATAAAGTCCGCTCCTATGCGCTCCAGAGTCTGTACGTGCAGCGGATTGCTGGCCCTGGCTATCACCTGCTTCACGCCCAGGGTCTTGAGGAGTATGGTGGTCATGATGCTGGCCTGAATGTCTGTGCCGATAGCGACAACGGTGAGGTCGAAGCTGGCAACACCCAAGTCCCGCAGTACAGACTCGCTGGTGGCGTCGGCTCGTACTACGTAGGTAAGCTGACCCGCAAGGTCTTGCACCAGTTGTTCGTCCATGTCTATGCCCAAGACATCGAATCCCAACTGGTACAGCTCTTGAGCCAGGCTTATACCGTACCGTCCCAGGCCTATGACTGCTGCTTGGTTGGCCATGATTGCTACCTAACCTATTCTAACTCGTTCTTGTGGATAACGGTATATGGCCCGCCGCTGCTGCTGTCCCAGGGCAAGGGCAATGGTGAGCAGGCCTATCCTTCCCACAAACATAGTGCTAATGATTATAGACTTGCCCCATGGTGTCAACTCCGGCGTTATTCCCGTGGACAACCCTACGGTGCCAAACGCGGAAAAAGTCTCAAAGAGCAGGTCTTCAAACGCCAGTCCTTCCGTTATAACCAGTAGAAACGCAACAACGAACACCACTGTTACCCCTAAAGCCGCCACGGTCAACGCTCGCTGGATCTGCCCAAAGGGTATCTCTTTGCCAAAGACCTCCGGCTGGCCACGGCCTCGGATAGTGGTCAGTATGGCGATGAATATCACTGCCACGGTGTTCACTTTGATGCCCCCGGCTGTAGAGCCGGATGCCCCGCCAATGAACATCATACCGGCAAAGAAAACGTTAGTCTGCTGGCCGGTTTGTGAGAAGTCTATTGTGGTGAACCCCGCGGTGCGTCCACTGACGGTGTGGAAGAATGAATCGACGATCTGAGTGCTGAACGGCAATCCTTTGAGGGTCGCCTCATTGCGGAACTCGGAAACGAACACCACCACGGTGCCTACAGAGAACAGAAGGACGGTCATTATCAGAACCAGCCTGCTGTCCACGCTGAGTCTCTTGAATTTGCGATAGCGTATAAGCTCCACAAGGACCGTATAGCTGATGCTGCCCAATATGATGAGGATGGTAACGGTTCCAATAACCCATATCTCTTCTCGGAATATGGCAAGGCTGTTGGATTCCGGCAGTATATTGAACCCGGCGTTGTTGAAACCCGATATGGCAAGGAAGATAGCTTGCCACGTAGCTTCCCCCGCCTGATATTGGGGTAGGAAGCGCCAAAGCAGGATCAGGAAGGCCACAACCTGGATGATCAAGGTCAGAATTACCACCTGGATGGTCAGCCTGAGTAGGCCGCTGGAGTGGCTCACGCCCAGGGAGTCGCCCATGAAGAGCTGATTGGTCAGGGTTATGCGCTGAGTGAAGATGACCAGCAGGAAAGTGGCCGTGCTCATGAAACCAAGGCCGCCTATCTGCATCAGGGCGGCTATGATCACTTGGCCGGATGTATTCCAGAAGGTTGCGGTGTCCACGGTTACCAACCCGGTGACGGTGACTGCCGAGGTGGCGGTGAAAAGGGCGTCCAGGAACGGGGTGAACTTGCCGGTGGTATTGAAGTATGGTAGCCAGAGCAGGAAGGTGCCCACGGCTATCAGACTGCCGAAGCCGTAGAGGAGGATAAGCGGCGAGTTAAACCTGCGACCGGGCCTTCTCGGTGTTGCCGGGGCAATGTGTACGGGTTCGAGCTCCTGCCTGCGCGCCTGCCGCAGCACACGGTCTCCCGGTCTTCTTGTGGAGCTAGGTTGCACCGCTACTTCCCGATTATCCAGGCTGCCACCCGGCGGTGCGGCAAGAATTCAATTTGCATGGCCTTGATGTAAAGACCTTCCTGTTCCCAGCCTTGTTTTGTTAAAGAATAGTAGGAATGTTTATGTTTAAGGCTCAAGTCGTCGGCGATTCTAGTCCGCGTGTAAGGGGCTGTCAATCCTCAGTTGGCTCCTTACCATTGGAGTCCAGCACTGGTATATTTGTAGAAATTGCGCGTAGCTAGGAGGCGCTTGTGGACTACGTTAACCTGGGACGGACCGGTCTGGAAGTATCCCGTATTTGCCTGGGATGCCTCACCTTTGGCGGCCAAGCCGACGAGAAAGAGTCGCGGCGCATTGTGGATACAGCCTGGGACGCGGGCATTAACTTCTTCGATACGGCCAACGTTTACACGGAGACACTGTCGGAGAGGTACTTGGGTGAGGCGCTCAAGGGCCGTCGTGACCGGGCCGTGATTGCCACCAAGGTGCGCGGCAGCATGGGCACCGGCGTCAACGACATCGGTTTGTCCAGGAAGCACATCATGGACGCCGTAGACGCCAGCCTTATGCGCCTTCAGACCGACTACATAGACCTGTACCAAGTGCATTCCTGGGACTCTGACACTCCATTGGAGGAGACACTACGCGCGTTGGACGACCTGGTGCGGCAGGGCAAGGTGCGCTACATAGGATGCTCCAACTTTGCCGGATGGCAGCTCACCAAATCCCTCTGGGTCAGCGACGTGAAGGGACTAGCCAGGTTCGAGACGGTGCAGCCCCGCTACAACCTGCTGTTCCGCGGCATAGAGGAGGAGTTGCTCCCGGTCTGCCTTTCGCAGGAGGTGGGCGTGATACCGTACAACCCGATAGCGGCGGGACTGCTCACGGGCAAGCACAAGCGCGGGCAGCCGCCGGTTCCGGGCACGCGGTTCGATCTGCGGGAGATGTACCGGGACATCTACTGGTACGAGCGCAACTTTGAGGCGGTGGAGAAGCTGGAGGCGATAGCCGGCAAGTACGGCCATACGCTGATTGAGCTTGCCTTGAGCTGGGTGCTGGCGAATCCGGCAATCACGTCGGCGATTGTGGGGGCCAGCAACACCGAGCAGCTACGGCAGAGCATCGCCGCGGCGGAAGCGAGGCTGGAACCGGAGGAGATAGCGGCCTGTGACCCCGTATGGGACGAGCTGAAGAGCGTTATGTAGCTCGGCGTGGCCCGTGCAGCAGCTCCCGCACCAGTACCGCCAACTGAGGCAGCATCTCGCCGGTGGGGCCGCGCAAGGAAACGTCGGCCCAGTCAGTGAACGGGGTGGGGTTGATATTGATCTCGATCAGGTAGGCGCCGCGCTGCCTGGCCTGCATGGGGAATCCGGCGGCGGGATAGACGGTGGCCGACGTTCCCAGGATAAGCATGCAGTCGCATCTGTCCGTCTCCTGGAAGCACCTTTCCAGCACGTCGCGCGGTATGGGCTCTCCGAACATGACGCCGTCGCCCTTGACGATGCCGCCGCACTCCGCACAGCGGGGCGGCAGTTCGTCTAAGCTGAACTCGGAGCGGGGCAGTCTCAGCGAGCAGTCCATACAGCGGAGAAGGGTGCGGTTCCCGTGTATCTCAGACAGGCTTCTACTTCCCGCGTCCCGGTGCAAGCCGTCGACGTTCTGGGTGATGGTGTGCTTGAGCAGCCCCATTGCTTCCAGGTCTGCCAGCGCGTAGTGACCAGGGTTGGGCTCGGCTTCTTCAATGGCCTTGCGGAACTCGACGCGTTCCGGCTGTTCATTGCTTTCCCGCAGGCCTAGGGTCCGCTCCCACCAGGCCTTGGGGTCCGCGATGAAGGCGTCGTAGCTGCGGGGGTCTGGCTCACCGATGCGGGTCCAGAGGCCGCCGGGGCCTCGGTAGGTGGGTATGCCGCTCTCGGCGCTCATGCCTGCGCCGCAGAGGGCCACTACGTACTGAGACGCGCCCAGTATTTGGGCGGCGCGTTGGAGGCCTTGCCGGTCTTCGGGTGATGCGTCCACGGGGGGCATCCTATCACATGGCCGCGGGCGGGTAGGGGAAGGATTCGTTTCCAACGTTATGTCAAGCTGCAAGGCTAAACGCGAACCACTTTTTTGTGAAAAATGGGGAAACGAATCCGATCCTTCGGCAAGCTCAGGACAGGTTCCTTCGGTAAGTTCACTAATGAGCGGGTTGTATTGGATGAACGGCTTTGGATTCTTCACTCCGTTCAGAATGACAGTAGGCCCCGCCCCTGGATTCCCGATCGGGGTCGGGAATGAAGATGTAGGGACACCACCCCGCCACCAGATTGCTTCGCTGTGCTCGCAATGACGAGCGGGATGGGGGCGTGACGGTTTGGCGGTTCTAGCGGAGGTATTTCTTGATGGTTTCATTGGCTTGGATGGCGCGGGCGAGCGCTCCGACGGCTCGGAACAGCAGGTCGGGGGGAGCGTCCGGGTAGGAGACGATGCGTCGGATTCTGAGGCGGAGCAGGGCAATCTCACCCTCGAGGCCTCTGAGCCGGATGGCGTCTGGAATGGAGTCTCGATCGTTCTCCGTGGCGCGGGCTGAGTAGAAGCCGTGGGTGCGGGCGTTCCAGTTGCCGGGCTGCCCGCCTCGGCGGCGCTTGGTTGTTTGTAGTGTGTCCATATGGGTAGGGTAGCGGGTGGGGGAGGGGATGGGGAAGGGGCTGGTGTCAGGGGGCTTAGGTTCGCTCGCACCCTTCGACAAGCTCAGGGCGAGCGGGTTGTTGCACTCCTCCCGCCCTTGGATTCCCGATCGGGGTCGGGAATGACGGTGTGGCGTGGCTTGGGCGAACGGGGTGTATTGGATGAACCGCTTTGGATTCTTCACTTCGTTCAGAATGACAGCGGCCCCGCCCCTGGATTCCCGATCGGGGTCGGGAATGACGATGTAGGGGGTTGTTGCACGCTGTGCATCTTTCCAAGTGAGGGGCGCTGTTCTACAATGTGCGCAGTGGCCGGGGCCAAGAGCGCCGGTTTGACGATACGGAGGTAGCAATGACAAGTATGACGGAACGTTTCTACGAGCTTCATCCAACTTCAAGAAAGCTGTACGAGGAGCGTTCGAAAGGACTTTTCCCTGACGGCGTTACGCACGAGACCCGGTTTCTTGCTCCATTCCCCATCTACGCCACGCACGCAGAGGGGCCGAGGAAGTGGGACGTGGACGGCAACGAGTACATAGACTACGTTTCCGGCCACGGATCCCTGCTGCTGGGGCACTCGCATCCGGCAGTGGTCGGTGCGGTGACAGAACAGGTGTCCAAAGGGACGCACCTGGGGGCGAACACGGAGCTGGAAGTGAGGTGGGGCGAACTGGTGTCGAGGCTGATTCCATCGGCGGAGAAGGTTCGATTCACCAGCTCCGGCACGGAAGCCACGTTGATGGCGATGCGCCTGTCCCGCGCTTACACGGGCAAGAGCAAGATCATCAAGTTCTTCGACCACTTCCACGGCTGGCACGACTACGCCATGGCCAATGGAAACGAGTCCGGGCCGGGTATTCCCGCCGAGACGTGGCAGAGCATGATAGTGCTGCCAGAGGTCAACGACATCGGAGCGGTGGAGAAGGCGCTGGACGACAACGATGACACGGCAGCCATCATCCTGGAACCTACAGGGGCGCACATGGGAGTGTCGCCGATACATCCCTCGTTCCTGGAGGAACTGCGCGAGCTGACGAATCGCCGGGGTGTAGTCCTCATATTCGACGAAGTGGTTACGGGATTCCGTTCTTCGCCGGGCGGCGCACAGGGCAGGTTCGGAGTTACACCCGACATGACGTCTCTGGCCAAGATACTGGGCGGCGGCCTGCCGGGAGGGGCCGTCGCGGGCAAAGCGGAGATAGTCGACATGATCCAGCGCCGCGGCGACCCGGGCTGGGACGCGTCGCGTCGCGTTTCGCATCCGGGCACCTTCAACGCCAACCCGGTATCGGCGGCGGCGGGCGCGGCGGCGCTGAACCTGGTTGCCACCACCAACGCCAATGCCCATGCGGAGGCGATGGCGACACGGCTGAAAGACGGGGTCAACCAGGTGATGGCACGCCTGGAGATACCGGGCTGCGCCTATGGTGTGGCCTCGCTGGTGCACTTGACCATGGGCACGCCGGTGGACCCGGAGTCGATCAACGATATGCCTCACGATCAGATAAGGGCTTCCATGACGCCGGAGAAGATCGGCGCCTTGAAGGTGGGCATGCTCAATGCCGGAGTAGACCCGATGTGGAAGACGATGGTTGTATCGGCGACACACCAGGAAGCGGACATAGATTTCACGGTGGCCGCTTACGAAGAGGCGTTCACTGCAATGCGCGAGGAGGGGGTCATCTAGCGGGTTGCACCCCCTATGGCTGCTGGCAAGGCAAGGATTTTGGTGAACATGTTTTGCCCGCTCACCCTGAGCACGGTTGAAGGGAGTGAGCGGACATGGCACAACAACTCCGCTCATTTGGTTCGACAAGCTCACCATGAGCGGAGTTTGTGGACTGAGAGAGAAAGGACTTGCCTTTGACCTGTTCCAGATGCAACGCTTACAACGGCGAAAAGGCTGAGTACTGCGATCAGTGCGGTATGAAGCTGCCCGTTGAACGAGAATCCGCTCAGTATGACGCTTACGGCCTGCCGCCCGTGCCGGACCTCACTCCGAACACGGTGGGGTTCTCTACCAAAGACCTGGCCGCTCTGCTAAGCGAAACGTTCAGAATCTACCAGAACAGCTTTATCCTGCTGCTCGGCGTATCGTTGATAGGGCACATACCGTTCTTTATAGGCGCTTTCCTATCGGCTGCTCCGGCTCCCACGGATGCTGCTGCGCCAACACCGGCGCTCACGTATGAAGTCATAACGGTATTCGTCCTGGGTTTTCTTGCCGGCGTGCTGGCCAATGCCGCCACCACCTACATAGTGGTGGGGAAGTACCTGGGCTACACGGGTACGGTTGCCGGAGGGTACGCCGCGGCCATCAGATCCGTCCCTTCTCTGCTGGGCAGCACCTTGATATACGCCGCGGCGGTGAGTGCGGCGGTGGTACTGAGCTTCGTTGTCATTGGCATTCCCTTACTGGTCTTCATTCTTGTCTCCTGGTTCTTCTACGTTCAGGCGGTGATGATAGAGGGCAGGCGTCCCATGGATGCGCTGGCTCGCAGCTGGGAGCTGGTCAGGGGCAGCTGGCTGAGGGTTTTGGGCATAGGCATAGTTTATGTTGCGATCACCGTAGTGGCCGTATTCGCGGCTTCGCTGCCGGGTCTGCTGGTTGCGGGAGAGGGGGATACGACAGTCGTGGGGAATCTGCTGACCATGGCCGGGGCCGCGGTTATAGCGCCGTTCACCTATGTTGGGACGGTGGTGGTCTACCTGGACCTGCGCGCCCGGAAAGAAGGGTTCGACGTGGACTCGCTGGCCGGAGACATGGGCTGGATATAGTTGCCGCCCACGGTGTCCGGTAGGAGACGCCCCACCCCGCCGCCGCTGGATGCCCGTCGTCACGGGCATGACGGATGGAGAAGAATTGTTTCACTTGCGTTCGCAATGACGAAAGGGGGGCGGCTTGCCACTTTTGCCTAGCCCGCCACTACGGGCAGCACGACGTGGGAGGGGCGCTCCCGGTCATGGTAGACGGCGTTTACCGCCACCTCTTTCCGTAGGCTTCTGCCAAGGGGTTCGCCCGTGTTGGGATTGACGTCGAAACGGGGGAAGTTGGAGCTGGAGACGTCGACGCGGATGCGGTGCCCTTTCTTGAACAGGTTGCTGGTCGGGTATAGGGGAAAGCTCAGCTTGTAGACCTGGCCCGGAATCATCAGCTCCGGTTTCTCCCATGAATCGCGGAAGCGCGCCCTCATGATGCTGTCGCTTATGTTCATGTCGAAACCGTCGGGGTAGTCCTCGCTGGGCGGATAGACGTCAAGCAGCTTGGCGGTGAAGTCGGTGTCCACGGCGGACGAGGATATCCACAGATTGACCGTGATTGGGCCGGTGATTTCCACGTCGTCCTCCAAGGGAGGGGTCTGGAAGACCAGCACGTCGTGCCTTGACGATAGGGGCAGGTACGGTTCGCGGCTGCCCAGACGGTCGGGGCGTTCCGCCTGATGGTATGCGCCGGGGTCAAGGATGCCGGGTCCAGACGACATATTGCCGCCGATGGTGGGCACGGGATGGTCGGGGTCGAACTGGTAGCGGCTGGGCGGTACGTCCGCCGCCGGGGCCTCCTGGCTCAACGAACCGTCGCCGTGGAGGTGGAAACTGGCGTATTTGGTGCGAGCCAGCGGCCATTCGTTCTCAAAGCGCCAGCTACCGCCGTGGTTGAGCCTGCCCTGTGCGTTGATACGGCCGTCGCCGCCGCCCATGACAAAGATGAGGACGGGAGGCTGCTTTTCGACGTCGTTTTCCAGTCCCTTGAACCAGGCGTCGAACCAGGCAAGGCGAAAGTCGTCGTAGTCGTGGGCAAGGTTGCCGTCGAGGGGGGCTTGCTCACCGAAGTCGACCTCGCCGGAATAGCTTACGGAACGCTGGCCGTGGGTCCAAGGGCCCATGAGCAGGCGCACCGGTGCCTTTTTCATCTTGGAAAGCGCCACGTAGTTGTCGCAGGTGGTGCGGGTGTAGGAGTCGTACCAACTGCCAAAATGAAGCTGCGGCACGTCCGACCAGGTATCGTAGTGCTCCTCGGCGCAGAGGCCGGGCTGCTTCCAGTAGTCGTCGTACTCGCTGTGCGTCCATATCTCAAGCAGGTACTCCTCGTAGTCCGGCACCCACTTCAGAGGAGAAAGGCCCTTCTTCCATGGCAAGCGGCTGAACCAGTCGGTGATCGTGGTTGATTCCAGCGCCGCTTTGATCACGGGGTCTTCCGAGGCTTCCTTGCTGACCAGCGCCTGGTTGAAGGCCCAGGTGGCCTGCCGCAACTCGAATGCGCCGTTGTGCCGGCAGGAGCACATGTAGGCGTTGGAAAACGCGCCGCTATCGATGACCATGGCGGCGAGGTAGGGCGGATCCGATGAGGCCATAGCGCCCTGGGTATGCGCACCGTAGGAGGTGCCGTAGGTACCCACGTTGCCGTTGCACCAGTCCTGGCTTCCTATCCACTGCAAGCAGTCGTAGCCGTCGTTGGCGTCGTCCACGTACTTGGTGAAGGTACCCTCCGACTTGTAGCGACCGCGGTTGTCCTGCCGCACCATGACGTAGCCGCGCTGCACAAAGTATGCGGCGAGGTCGGAAGCGCCGCGGGCCTCCTTGTCGTAAGGGGTGCGCTCGAGGAGGACGGGGAACGCTCCCTCAACGGGCTTGCCGTTGGAGGCGGGTCGGTATACGTCGGTGGCCAGGCTCACTCCGTCCCGCATGGGCACCATGATGTCCTTCTCGGTAAGGACGTCGTAAGATGGCTCGGAACGCGGTTGGGACTTGTAGTCGATGATCATGATTCACTCCGTTGGCTGGTTGGCTTCGGCGCTCTCCACGAGCTTATCAATCTTAGCGGCCACAATGAAATCGTTCAAAGAGAGGCCGCCCACGTCGTGAGTGGTCAGCTCAACGGTGACCCGTTTGTAGCCGACGGTAAGGTCGGGGTGGTGATTTTCCTGTTCGGCCAGGTAGGCTAGGGCATTCACGAAGAACATAGCTTCCTTGAAGCTGTCCCAGGCAAAGAGACGCCGGAGCTTATTGTCGTCCACCACTTCCCATTCCGGGGAGATCGCGGGTGTGTTCTGCGCTATCTGCCGGGCGTCCAAGGGCGGCGAGTTCCGGGGGTAGAGCCGGGACTTCATCCGGGTCAACTCTTGCGCCAAAGGCAGCCCTCCGGTACGGGATGGATGGAGCTTATCACAAGGGTAGGGGAGTAGGCACCACTCTCTGGATGCGCGTGTGTGGGACATCCGGTGCGGTTCGCGAACCGCACCTACGTGGTGGATGCCCGTCGTCACGGGCATGACGGATAGGGAGATTGCTTCGCTTACGCTCGCAATGACCCTTCGGCAGGCTCGCGGATGGTATACTTTGCCAATTCAGAACCAGGTAGGCGGATAAAGAGTGATTGGATTCCTGGGAGGAACAGGACTTGAAGGGCGAGGGCTGGCTCTGCGCTTTGCCCTAGCGGGCGAGCGAGTCGTGATTGGGTCACGCCAGGCTATCCGTGCCCAGGAGGCCGCTCGCGCGGTGTCGGAGCGGGGTTCGGTGGAGGGGGTCTCAGGCGTTCGCAATCGAGAGGCGGCTGAGCAGGCTGACGTGGTGTTCATTACCTGTCCGTACCAGGCCCAGATAGGCTTGCTTGAGCCGCTGGCAGAGGCGCTGGCGGGGAAGCTGGTGGTGTCCACGGTGGCCCCTCTGGTGTTCGATGAGGGCTTGGCGGGGCTGATACAGGTGCCCGAAGGCTCGGCGGCAGAGCAGGCGCGACGGTTGCTGCCGGAGTCGCGGGTGGCGGCGGCGTTTCAAAACGTCAGCGCGGTCGACCTATGGTCGCCAAGCCGCACCCTGGAAGGCGACGTGTTGGTGTGCTCGGATGATGAGCAGGCCAGGTTACAGACCATGGAACTGGCCAGGATGATACCCGACCTGAGACCGGTCGACGGCGGAGCTTTGAAGGTTGCCCGCTACGTGGAGGGCATCACCGCGCTGATTTTGAACGTGAATCGCAAGTACAAGACCAGGGCCATGATCAGGATGCTGGGACTGGAGCCAGAGGAGGGGCATTGACCATAAGCGACGCTCATCTGCGGACCACGGCGCTGTTCATCACCCTGGACCTGCGACCCCCGTCCTGTACAAGTACCGGATATCCTATCTGCGGTTAATGACCCCGCAGGCTATGCGGTTGCCGGTATCGGTCTCCTCTTCTCCATAAGAATCGGGCTTTTCATGCACGATGATGGCGGAGCCGTCAGCGTCGAATACGGAATGGCGCAGGCCCGTGTCCAGTGTGATTCCAACGGTAAAGAAGTCGGCGCGCGCAGAACCGTCAGAGGCGGCGTAGATATTGGGCAGGTCGCCGCCGTGTCCTTCACTTGATTCGCCGCGCTGCCAGGCCGGATGTATAAAGCCGTGTTCCGCATCAGTGGGGTTGAAGTGGTCGCCGGCGGCGCCAAAGTCAGGCGTACAAGCGCCGACCTCGTGGATAATGAAGGCGTGTCCGCCAGGGGCTAGTCCCATCAGGTCGGCCATGACCAATACTCCAGAGGCGGCTTGGCGGAATTTGACGGTTCCGATTGAAGCGCCGGACGGTGATTCCAGCACGGCCTCAGCCGTCAAGCCCACTCTTGGTGAGGCCGATTCACCTGCTCGGAAGATCAGAAAAGCCAAGATGCCAACTATTGCGATGACCATGATCACTGCAGGCACTAGAAGAATGGCCATCTCCGGCCTCTTAGCCATATTCGGTCACCCCTTCAGCCAATGCTGCTTTGATTACAGCGAAGTTCTCTGCTTCCACCAGGGAGTTGAATGGGAAGATGTAGGAACGCAATAAAGATATCATATGTAATTTGGGTAAGCCACAACTGCCTAGTGGACCTAAGATCGGGTGAAGCTAGGGCATACTCAGGAATCCGTTTTCAGAAGTGCGGGACGGATTCTTCTATTCCAGTAATCGTCGTCCCTCACCTCCCGCAACTCCTTCACCAATTGCGCCATCTCTATTCCTACATCCTCACTCAATTCAGGGACGGTCCGGTTGCCGGCCAACTCGGTCACCGCTGTCCGCAGTTTCATCACGTATTCCGCAACTTCATACGCGGCCCGGTCGGACGCAGAGCGGGCCTGCAAGGCCTCAAGCTTCTCAAGCCAGTCCAGGCCTCTTTCGGCTTCTTCAAAGTTGTCGTCCAGCGCATTGGTTGTAGTCACCTGACGTCCTCCTACCAGTATCGGCTTAGTAGTTTGAGAGAGAAGAGTGAGTGGCGGGCCTGTAGATAACTCAGACCGAGGTATCGGGCTCTAACGGCGCCACCGTCAAGTTTATCATAGACAAGAATCGAGAAAGCCCAAGGTGGCCGTGGGTCAGCACACCGCCGAAGACCTAGACGCCGGTGAACAGCTTGACACAGGTATGCCGCAAAAATAGAATGGCCGTCGATAAATTCGGTGTGATACGGTGTGATACGGTGTGATACCAAGTATCCCATTGAATTGAATCAAGACAACTCAGGCTTGGCTGAACAGAGTCCTGAAAGGCGGCTAGGATGACAGTTCGACATGCAGGTCTAGTATTGATAGTAGGTGTGGTCTTGGCATTTGTGGCCCCACTATTTATGCCGGGGTACTCGCTGATAAACCCGGTGGACCAGATTGACTTCGTCGCGGCAGTGAATGCCCTGGGCGATATGCCGGTCCTGGCACAATGGATGACGTTCTTCACGCTCATTTCGCTGGTGCTGATGTCCTTTGGCCTCCTGGGTCTCTATCCTCTGGCGATCCGGCAAGCCGGACTGGGAGGTAAGATCCTGCAGTTCGGCATTATCGCCACCCTTATCGAATGGAGCATCCTCATCATCGCCACGGGAATGCGACACTTCGAAATCCACCTGCTGCAACGCAGCACCCTTGACCTCGGCGGGGCCCTGTCGTCGGCAGATTTAGTGGATGCGGCACTGGCCGTGCACATGGAAGTAACGGCGGTCACGCTGGCATTCGCGGCGCTGGCCCCTATTGCATCCGGCATGGTCGGCCTTGGGCTATCCAAACGGTTTGCCTCGTTGGACCTCTTCAAAGCTGCGAGCTATGTCCTGGTAGCAGGCGCACTTGTGGGGCTGGCCAACTTCCTGTTTGCAATAAGCTCTCCAGAATTGGGGATACGCTCACTACTCCTGGTAAGCATCGCAGTCCTCTACATTCAGGGGGTTTGCCTGATCATCATTGGGTACGGCATGTACCAGGGCAAGAAAGAGCTCGCCGAGGAATCGTAATGCTCCTTCCAGCGAATGAGCAGCGGCAGCCACTAGCTGAGCACTGAAAGACTCCCTCTCCCTCAGCTTCCCGTAAACTCGGTGATGGGCTGGGCCAGTATCCATAGGCTTACCATGGTGTAGCCCACCATCAAGACCAGCATGGGATACTGGCTGCGCAGCGCAGCCGTCCGGTTGGGCAGCCGCTTCAGAGCCACCACGTGGGCTACGTAAACGGCGACGACGTGCCCGGCCACAATGGAGATAACCGAGGTAATCCAGGCGAACCTTGCCCCCACAATGGCGATGTTGGGACTGAACTCAGCGGTGCCCAGCAGATTCCATCCGTAACCGAAGGGATCCGACGCCAGGGGTATGATCAGCTGCCCCTGGATGAGCAGGAATGAGAGGAAGTGCGCTAGGTGATAGGCAAGGGCTATGGGCACCAGCGAAAAGACGAACAACCTGGCCAGCCTCTGAGCAGGTACGGCGTTTCCGCTGGCGGAAGCCATGGCGAGGGAGAAGCCCCAGTAGACGAGCAGGAAGAGGGCGGGGAAAGCCAGCAGACCCGCGGTCTCTACTCCGGTCAGCCTGTCGCCGCCTAGAAAACTGAATGCGGGAAGCACCGCACTCACTATGTCCACCCATACCGGCGTAGCGGTAAATCCGTCGAAGGTGACGGTGGAGAGAACGAGCACAACCAGTGCCAGCAGCGACGGTGACGCCGCCTGGTCGCGGAGCAGCCCCGCGCCGAATGGACGGATGTTCAGCTGGCGAGAGGCTTCAGCGGCCAGGGCGAAACAGTGGTAGCAGTCGACACATCCATCGCTGATGGATTCGTACTGCGCCGGGCAGGCTTTGCAGCGGGCCGGGTTCTGCACTTTCACCTCGCTGGGAGCGAACCTTGCCAGCAGCCCGAACACCACGGAGAAGGCCTCTCCTTTGCTCAGCCAGACCTCCTTGCCGTAAACCACCATGCCGATCCAGGTGATCATGGAGTAGGCCACGATATAAAAAGCGATGTTCCGCGGTAAGGAAGAGCCCGGGTAGACCAGCTCTATCCAGGCGAATATGAAGAAGAGAGCGAAGGCAGGCCATACGCCCAGCTTCTCAGGATAGCTATGTCCCAGGGAAAGCTGGTCTCCGGGGTTGAAACGGCGGTAGAGAGCGTCGGCCCAGTCGAAGATAATCTTCAACGGGTTGACCAGCGCCCAGACGTTGCCCAGCAGCGCCGATACGTAGGCGATGCCCACCCACCAGAGGATCCAGACCATGGTGGGCGCCAGGTTATCGATGGGCGCCTGGGTGCCCAGAGCGCCCGCAGCCACGGTAAGCAGGAACAGCGCGACGGAGACCACCCTGACGGCTAGCAGAAATACGGGATGCACCAGCAGACGTCCGGCCCGCAGTTGAAGCAGATTGAAGGTGGGATAGCCGCCATGGCCGCGCTGCCCTCTCACAAAGTAGCCGATGGCGGCAAAGGAGAGGGCAACGGCGGCCCCCGCGCCGCTGACGTACAGATAGAGCGGTACGGGCAGGTCGTAGCGCTGCCCGAAGCCGTGGGCGTAGACCGGCTGCAGGGATAGCCCCAGGACAAGGGCGGCGGTTATCGCCAGTAGCCAGCTAAATCTGCGTTTCGGCACGTTGTTCTCCTAGCGAGGGTGGACTTCCAGGGAACCCAGAAGGATATCCCCGCTTGGGGCTTGCTGATCGTCTTTGTGGTCCATAGGGGCGCCCTCCTCTATCATTACGGTCTGCATTTCTTGGACGTCGTAGCCGCAGTGGGAGGGGTCGGACAGAGTGGCCATTATATCGTGCTCACCCTCGCTGAGCATTACCATGGCTTCCTTCGCTGTGTACATACCCTTCAGGTCACCGTCGGCGTACAGGTGCCAGTGACCTACCGGCATATCGGAAACATCCGGGTCAGTGCCCAGCACGAAGTTCTCCGGTTCGACCGCCAGGTGGAGCATACCCGCCTCCGGCCCGGTTTCAGTGGTCAAGTTGATGCGAGGCTCGGTCGTGCCCGGGGGCAGCTCGGCGGTGCAGATCTCGGTGGTGGAGTCGTGGCTGTGGCCGTCTCCTTCGTGCCCGGCGGACGCGGCATGCATCTCGAAATCGAACTTGCCGGTCGCGTTGGCGGTAAAGGCCAGGGCCGCGGTTTCTCCCGGTATGAGGGGCGCTTCCAGGTTGTAACCGTGGAGATGGAAGGAGCCTTCGCTATCGCTGGTGATGCGCAGCACGACTTCGTCGTTGTGGTCAACTCTCAGCGTCCTGTGTTCGCCGTCAATCGAGCCACCGGCTATATCCAGATCGAAGATGCGGGTCTGGGGCTCCGTGTCGCCGCCGCAAGCGGCGATCAGCAGGGTCAACAGCATCAACAGGAAGACCCGTAAGGAAGCTCTTCTGTTCATAATCAACCTCTACTCTTTCTACCGGTCCGCAAGCTCCGGTAAGTAGCCGCCAGGGCAGGGAGTATGAGAAGCACGGCGACAAGGATTGCGCCGACCACTTCCCAGTTGATCTCGGCGTCCGTCACGCGGATGGGGAATTCACCATGCAGCGTGGTTCCCTCCACTTGCGCAACGACCTCTATATCCCAATCCCCGGCAGCGTCGACCGGTACTCTGAGGTCGTAGTGAACGGGAAGGGTTGGAGCGATCTGCCCCGCCGCCTGACTCGCGCTGGAGCCTTCAGGCCCGGACGCTCTGGCAACGACCTCTGCGGCCTCCACAGGCGCGTCGTCCCGCAGCAGGTGCACAGAGAGGAACACCTCTCCCACGGAGGAGGTAGCGTCCCTAGAGAAGACGGCGAGCTGATATGCGCCTTCCTCTTTGCGGAACAGCTCCACGTTGGTCGCACCGTTGGCCGAAATAGGCGTTGCCCAGAGCAGCTGACTCAAGACAAGGCTAGCAAACAAAGCTATACGGACTTGTATTTTCATAAAGCGTGGAATCAGAAAATAGCGGGCAGGCCCGGCTTGCAAACCAAGCCAGCCCGTGTAGATGCCAGATCAGGTGGTGAGGAGGGGAGGTCGGTGGAGGGGTATAGGCTCCGCGACTCTAAGCCGCCAGAGCTCTCTTGATTGCAGTAGAAAGAGGAAGAGAAGGGGCAGGACGGTAAGCAAACCGGCCTGTTCAGCCCACTGCCAGCCGCCGATGCCGTCTCCGCCGCTCTGCGCGGAGTGACCGGGCAGGAACAGTATGCCGTCGTGGCCGGTGGTGCCGTCGTGGGAGTGGGTTGTGTTCAGAGGGTGCTCGTGCGCCGGAGACGCGCCGTGGCTGAAGACGTGACCGTGGTAGGGCAGCCGCTCGGCGAAGTGGTGGTCGAACAGCGGACCGAGAAGGCCGTAGAAAACCGCCCCAACGGTGAGCAGGACGAGATAGGTCTGTACCCAGACCTTGAGCCGGCTGCCTCTTTTCGCCAAGATGTTCACCCTTACATTATAGCCCAATCACAGACGTCTCATCTCTTTGGCAAAGGTCACCCATATTGCGGTGAGGACAAAGCGAACCCGAAGGCGCACCGACCTCTTAAGAATCAATTTATTTGCAAGCTATTGAGTGTGTACTCCGCCAGCTGCTTTCCTGTGTCGAATTGGTCGGTTGGGAATGAGTACGTAAAGCTGATAGCTATATTGTCATCAGACAAATGGATAAACCGAATCACCCGATACGTGAAAAGCGACATTTCAAACCTGACAGCCGAAAGTCCTCGTGTTGATCGCACTGTTTCCCTGGTAATGTTTTCTGCACCAGCAGGTATAAGTACTGTGGTTTCAATTGCGTCGGCGTACTCGGCCAGGGATAGTTCTCCCAATCCATATCCAAGAACATCCTCCGCGACGATGAGGATATCGCTGGTCGTCCCTGGGTCAAACGCATAGAACACCTCAGCTAGCGATTCATCATGCTGCACTTCCAGCCAGGCTTCGGGAACTTGCATAGAGAAGTAGCCCAAAGGATCCTCAAAAACCATCATGGTTCCAAATCGGCTATCCACCAATTGAGGGCTGGGCGGCACAATGACCGTTTCAGTACCTTCCCTAGCAGATTCTACCGACAAGTAATAGCCCCCTATGCTGGTGCCTTCCGCATCTGCGATGGCGATGAAATACTCTCCTGTGTGAGGCGCACGATAGACAAGTTCGGAGTTTCCACCAAGCCCGCCACCACTGTCGTCGTCAAATACGGTCTGATTGTTGCGGGACTTGGGGAAATCAACGTAGATAAAGGTGTCTACGTTGAGGGAATCAGTAACGATCCGTACCGTCTCTCCTTCCTTCAGGTGAATCGAAAACCAATCCCAATCAGATAAGTGGTCGAGGTTTCCGGTGACTGTCTCGCCCACTTCGATAGTCCTACCATCATCCGGATCATTTAGTGGCTTGAGCCTGACGTTGCTGGATAAGCCAAGTCGCGATGTATCACCCGATGCCATCGCGACTTGCAGGAAATGGATATCGTCGGCCAATATCTCTACGGAGCCGTATTCACCGCCCGTATATCCGTCATTCACTTCTAGTATTGGGCCAAACGAGTTGGACACGTGGAACCATCCATCCCCTGATCCTTCAATATTGACCTCAAGTATGGTTCCTACCTCTGCATCCAGTGCAAACGCACGCGTATCCCAGGGGTTGCGCAAATCCCAGTTCAACCTCGAAGCTGCCACGGCCCACTGGCAACCGACGATCGCCCAGCCCTGATGTGAACTCGCCTTGGCTGAGTTTCTCTACTATAGGAATGATGTCGGCTGAGGATGCCGCCAACCCAAACCCTGCTTCACTGAACGAAAATGTGGAGATGCCGACCACCTCACCCCTAGAGTTGACTAGTGCCCCGCCGCTCTGACCACCTGCGATAGCTGCATCGGTCTGAAAATATGTAATTCCAGCACGCTCCCACTCTCGGAAGCGAGATAGGATGCCGCGAGTGATGGTAGGCTGCGGAAACAGATCTACTTCGGCGGGATAACCGACTAGAAGCAACTCGCTCCCAAGGGCCGCATCCTCCCCATCGGTCAACCTCAGCGGCTGGGCCGATACAGTAACTGGACCCAAGACTGCTAAGTCCGCCATGGGATCCCACCCCACTACAGGCACATTCTCCAGCTCGGTTCCATCAGGGAAGACAACCCAGACCGATTCATAAGGCCATACCACGTGGTAGTTGGTGATGACATAACCACCGTCAATCAGGACACCACTGCCCGTAGCCGCCGCCGTCTCAATGAATGCTATCGAGGGGGAAACCCGTTCATACACTTCTGCGGACGACAGTTCTGTTGTGGGCATAGAAGTGGGAGTATTAGTTGGGACAGGAGTAGGTGTCGCCGTCGGCATAGGGGTGGGAGTGTTCGTTGGGATGGGAGTGGCTGTCGCCGTCGGCGCAGGTATGGGAGTGTTCGTTGGCACGGGCGAAGGCGTTGGGGTGGGAACAAGCGTCGCTGTTGGAGTAGGTGTCGATGGCGTGGGCTGGCAGGCAATCAACAAAAGGATCGCCAGTAAAAAGGGAACTGCGAAATAAAAACGTGGTTGGGCTGGGTCGTCGGAGTTGGACGGATGGAATGCTGCTACACGTGCCATAGGCTTCCCTTCTCCCTACTTGGGGAGCATAAGGGTCGTCGCAAGCCACCGACCTAGGCATTGTATCATCCAAACCTCGCCGCTTTGCAATATGTTGCGGCTAGAAAATACAACGATAACTCAGATGCCCCTTAGTGCACTACATCCCCGAGCGTAATGGGTGGGTCTGCGGGCGCCCAACGTCATAGCCCAATCAAAGGCGTCTCATCTCTTTGGCAAAGGTCACCCATATTGCGGTGAGGACAAAGCCCACAATCGCGATAGTAGCCACCGCCTGCTGGGGCGACCATATCTCTGCCAGCGCGCCCATGATGAGCGATCCCAAAGGTAATACGCCGATGGCCATGCTCTGGATTCCCATCAGCCTGCCTCGCACCTCTTCGCTGACAGAGAGCAGCACGAGGGTGGCCTGCATGGTGCCGAAGCCCGACATGCCCATTCCGGCGAAAAGAAGCGCGGCAAAGGAGAGGGGGTACGTGTTGGAGACGCCGAAGACGAAGAGAAACGCCATGCAGGCGAGCGTGCCGCTGTAGTAGTAGAGCGATTTCCTGGCGATATCGCGCCTGCTGACGATGAAGATGGTGCCTATGAGCGCGCCGAGGCCGCTCGCGGCGGCCAGCACTCCCATTGCGGTGGGGCTAACCAGCAGCACCTTCTGAGCGAAGACAGGGATGAGCGGCGTGTGAGGCGGAAAGGTGAGGTTGAAAAGGATGGTGATGCCAAACACGCCGATGATGGCCCTGTTTCCTGCGATGACTCGGAACCCGTCGGCGACGGACGTGAAGACGGAGCTTGGCTTGAGGCCCAGCCGCCGGGGCAGGTTCTGTGGCTGGACGCGGTAAACCAGGAAGGCCGCGATAGAGAACATCAGCATTGCCGCCAGGTACACCCAGGCCACGTTGAGAAAACCTTGTTCGGGCAGGAAGTCGAGGAGGAGCCCGGCGATGAACGGGCCCGCCATGATGCCGGCGGTCATGTTCACCGTGTCCAGCGCTACACCGTAGGCAAGCACCTCCCGCCTCACTAAGTCGGGCACAAAAGAGCGTCGGGTGATCTGGTCCATGGTGAGAGATGCGCCGACAACAAAGGTGAGGAAGATGATCTGCCATTCGTTCACGTTGCCTGAGAAGACAAGGAAGGCCGCTATGACCGAGGTGACCAGGTTCACTCCCAGGCCAACCAGGAGGAGCCGCCTGCGGTCGAATGAGTCGGCGATTACGCCAATGACCACGCCGACGAGGAGCAGGGGAGCGGTGGAGGCCACGCCCACCATCTGAGTGAGGAAGGTGGAGTCGGAGAGCTGGAGCACCAGGTAGCCGGAGACGAGGAACCACATCCAGCGTCCCATCTGGGTGAACAGCCCGGCAGGGAAGAAGAGGCGGTAGTTCCTGTCCTGCAGGACCTCTACAACGGGTCGTCTGGCGGCCCTTTCCCCGGATGGCTTTGTGGTGTCAGCGGGCCCGGTCTCTGGTGAGTCCAATCAGGTCTCCGGCTCTAGGCAAGGTACCTGTTGAACCAGTCCAGGACGCGCTGCAGATACTCCACCCTCATCTTGGGATGACCGCTGTTGCGGAAGCCGTGCGCGCCTCCGGGGAAGCGCACGAACTCCACATCTTTGCCCAGCCTCTTCAGGGAGACAAAATACTGCTCGCTCTGTCCTATGGGACAGCGGTAGTCCGTCTCTCCGTGCAGCAGCAGCACCGGCGTGTTCACCTGGGGAGCGTAGGTTATGGGGGAGCGCTTCATCATCTCGTCGAATACCACGTCGCGCCTGCCACCCCACTGTTTCTCGCCGAAGCTGATGCCGATGTCGGACGTGCCTGCCATGCTGGAGAGGTCTATGCAGGGCGCTCCCACCACGGCAGCTTTGAACCGGTCGGTGTGTCCCACGGTCCAACTGGTCATGTAGCCGCCGTAGCTGTACCCGTGCACCGCAAGTCTCGATTCGTCCACGTAGGGCTTGGAGACCATCTCGTCCACGGCCTGCATGATGTCAAGGTAGTCCTCTCCTCCCCAATCGTTGAGGACGGCCATGGTGAAGTCACCGCCGTATGTGGACGAGCCCCTGGGGTTCACCACCAGCACAATGTATCCGGCGGTGGCCAGGACCTGGTGCAGCGTACTGAAAGCGTCCATGAAGACACCGTTGGGGCCGCCGTGGATCTCCAACACCATGGGGTAGACCTTCGACTCGTCAAAATCGGGCGGGAGCAGGACGCGGGACTCTATGTCGTAGCCTGCCCTGTCCAGCTGGAACTTGCT
>DAOUKI010000058.1:0-10832 GCA_034421495.1 Dehalococcoidia bacterium
GCGGAGCTGATTCTGGTCAGAAACCGGGTGGAGTGCTCCGGCCCGTTCACGCCCGCCGCTATGGCAGAGGCGCTGGGAATGAGGAAGGGCGCAGTGGACATAGCGCTGGCCCACCTGGAAGCCACGGGCGGCGTACTGAGAGGTTACTTCACCCCCGGCCTGGAAGATGAGGAGTTCTGCGACCGCCGCATCCTGGCCAGAATCCACAAGGACACCATCACCCGGTTGAGGCGCGAGATAGAGCCCGTGTCGTCGGCGGAGTTCATGCGATTCCTCTTCCGGTGGCAGCACGCGTCGGCTTCATGGAGGGCGCGCGGCGAGGACGGCTTGCTGGAAGTTATCGAACAGTTGCAGGGCTTCGAGGCTTCCGCATCGTCCTGGGAATCGGACATACTGCCCTCGCGGATGGAGAATTATCTCCCCTCCACGCTGGATAACCTATGCCTGGCCGGTGAGGTTGTCTGGGGCAGGTTCAGCCGTCGTCCCGCCGACGGCCAGATTCTGCGGATGCCGCTTTCCAGGAGCGGGACAGTGTCCCTGGGCCTCAGAGAAGCGCTGCCCTGGCTGCTGCATGAAATGCCCCCGGACGGCTACCTGCTTACGGGCGCATCCGCCGATGTCGAGGAGTTCCTTTGCAGCTATGGAGCCTCGTTCCTTCCGGATATCATCGCCGGTACAAAGCGGATGCCCTCAGAGGTTGAGAACGCTCTATGGCAGCTTGTCGCGGCCGGTCTGGTCACGGCTGACGGCTTCAATGCTCTGCGAGGTCTTGTCAGCGGCGCTGCAAAGCGGGTCCACCGCTCTTCCAGGTTCAAACGACGCTCCAAGGCGGGACGCCGATCTGCCAGTCGCTGGTCGCTGCTCCAAACGCATTACGTGGCGGACGACGCCGTGGAGGAGCGCGCCATTCAGCTGCTGCATCGCTATGGAATAGTGTTCCCCGACCTGCTGGCCCGTGAGCCCATGGCTCCGTCTTGGCGTACACTTCTCCAGGTCTATCGCCGCTCTGAAGCGCGAGGGGAAATACGAGGCGGCAGGTTCGTTGCCGGGTTCATAGGCGAACAGTTCGCCCTGCCGGAGGCAATCGAGACTCTGCGAAATATGCGCAAGTCAGAACCGGACCAACGGTTGGTGGCCATCTCCGCCAGCGATCCGCTGAACTTGGCCGGCATACTCACACCCGGGGCCAAAGTCCCCGCCGTGAATGGCAACAGGATCATCTATCGAGACGGCATTCCCCAGGCCTCTAAGCAGGGTGGAGAACTTCACATGCACACGGAGCTCGACGAAGAGACCCGGGCTAGAGCCGTGGATCTGCTGGGGCTGGGTCGCCGCGGTATATCGGCAAAGGCCCGCGCTTTGGTCTCCGTCCCGTGATTGGGCTACTTACGTCTGGTATCGGATGAACGGCCTATCAGTTCGGGGGGCGCAAGCGCATTTGAAGAGCGCGCCACAAACCCTCAACCATTATGCCCAGACTCAGTTTGGAGCGGCCGGCGGCTCTTTGCTCGAAGATGTACGGGATCTCTCCCATTGAAAGGCCAAGGCGCTGACACATGAAGAGCACCTCTGCCTGGAAGATATAACCACGGCTTCGTATGGACCTCAGGGACAGGGCCTGCAGACTCTCTCTGCGAAAGGCCTTGAAGCCGGACTTGGCGTCCTTTATTTTCAGGCCAGTTACCAAGCGCACGTAGAAGTCTCCGCCGAGACTGATTAGACGACGTGATACTCCCCAATCTTCCGATGCTCCTCCCCCCGGCATATATCGCGACGCGACGACTACCTGGTACCGGTCAAGGGCGTTCAGCAGATCCGGCAACACCCCAGGGGGGTGCGACATATCGGCGTCCATTTGCACCACGGTTTCCGCTCCCAAACGCAGCGCCTCCTCGAACCCGGCCACGTAGGCGGGGCCCAACCCCTCTTTCTGGGCGCGACGCAGCACGTGCACTCCTCCCTTTCGCTCCTGGCCGAGTCTATGCGCAAGGTCGGCGGTGCCGTCCGGCGAGTTGTCATCCACCACAAGGAGCTCCAGCCCCGGCAGCTGAAGTGCAAACAGGGCATCGAACAGAGTGGGGAGGTTCTCAGCCTCGTTGTAGGTTGGGATGACAACTAGGGTCTTCATTCAGGAGTCGGTGGCGCGGTACCTTCCTCTGAGGAAGGCCCAGCGAATCTTGAGGATATCCAGCATCATGCTCAACCCATCTCGCAGGGGACGCACCTTGCTTTCTGAGGAGTAATGCCAGTCTATGGGTACTTCTACAAGACGTAGCCCCAGACGGCGAGCCACGAATAGTATCTCAACGTCGAAAGCAAACCCCGGAGTGTGCTGCATGGCGAAGAGCTTATCCGCCGCCGGCCCTGTGAAGCACTTGAACCCGCATTGCGTATCGCTGACCCCTGGTACGGCAAACAACCTTGTCAGGGTATTGTATACCCGGCCCATGAGGTGGCGGCGGCGCGGTTCGTTGAAGCGGCGCGCTCCGGGCGCTTCCCGCGAACCCAAGGCCACGTGGTAGTCGCTGAGATGGGGAGGCAGGAACCGTTCCAGTTGCTCTATGGGCATGGAGAGGTCTGCGTCGCAGATGAACCGGTGCTCGGCACGGGTGTGGAGCATACCGGACCGTACCGCCCAGCCCTTGCCGGCGTGTTCAATGGACAGCAGCGATACGCCGGGATGGCTGGCCGCGAAGTCCGAGACGAGGTGGGCGGTGCCATCACTGCTGCCGTCGTCAACGACAAGAACCTCCCAGGAGTAGTCCTGGGTTTGCAAGTAGGCAGCAACCCTTTCCAAGGTTGAGGGGATGCGCTTTTCCTCGTTGTAAGCCGGGATGATTACACAGAGGAATGGAGCGTGCTGCGGGTTGGGTTGTTGCTGGTCTCCCATGCCTAAGTGGCGCCTATAGTGCTATCTGAGGTGGCATGTGCCCCCTGCAATGAGGGTTGCGTAATCTTTATACTACCCTTGACCCCGGCCTTGTTTGCACCGTCTTCCATCTCCCTGGCTACGGTAACTTCGTTGCCTTTGGTGAGCGCAAGCACGGTTGAGCCTGCTCCGGAGAGGAATACGCCCAGTGCGCCGCCGTCCAGCGCGCTCTGAAAGAGTGGCTTCATGGCGGGGAAGATAGATTGGCGCGCCGGCTGGTGTAGGCGGTCCTGCGTGGCGACTCTCAAGTCGTTCAGTCGGCCTGTTGCCAGGGCGTTAACAAGCAACCCCACACGACCGGAGTTGAATACGGCATCCTTTAGGCTGACCCTCTGAGGGACAACGTTTCTGGCCTTCCTGGTCCCCATGGGTTGGTCCGGTATGAACAGTACGGCCTTGATCCCTTCCGGCAACGATACGGGCGCTCTCACCAGTCTATTGCCGTCCGTTACTACTATTTGGCACCCGCCGAAGAGGGCCGGGGTAACGTTGTCCGGGTGCCCTTCCGTGGCGACTGCCAGCTTCCAAAGCAATTCCGGCTCAGGAGTCGCCCCGCTCATTAGACAAGCGCCGAGGATGCCTCCGGCTATGGCCGCCGAGCTGCTGCCGAGACCACGGGCCAGGGGGATCTGGTTATGGCACGTGATCGAGAACTGAGGGAGAACTGTGCCGGTTTCCTGGAAGTACCGCTGGGCCGCACGGAACACCATGTTGCCCTGGCCTGGCGTGAGCCTTCCTTCTCCTTCACCTATCACTTCTACCCCGGGCTGCTGGCCGGGATGAAACTGAACGTAGTTCCATATATCCAGCGCCATTCCCAGGCAGTCGAAGCCCGGTCCAAGGTTGGCAGTGGTGGCGGGAACGGCTATGGTCACCGGTTTGAGCATTAGTTGAGTATAGCACTAGGAAGGAAGCCAAGCTAAGGGCGCCAGCCGAGCCGTGCGGGCGGATAGATAAGCAGGCAACTTGACACCCAACCCGTATGTTAATAAGGTGGAACTTCGTTTCCTAAAGCTAATCGTCAACCGACGCTTCGTTTATTGGACGGTACCGTCCCCTGATCAATCCACAAGCATAATAGTTCTAGGAGGAGCTTCACAATGAATGGTGACTCCGCAGAAGCAAGAATATCCGTTCGCGACGTGTGGAAAATATTTGGCCCGGACGCAGACTCTCTTGTACATGAGGAATGGATAAGAGAGTCGTCTAGGAGAGAGGTTCAGGAGAAAACAGGGCATGTAATTGGTATCAGGGACGTCTCCTTTGACGTTGGCGTCGGAGAGGTTTTTGTGGTGATGGGGCTTTCCGGTTCAGGAAAGTCCACGCTGGTGCGGTGCCTCATTCGCCTAATTGAGCCTACGGTTGGCGCCATTGCAATAGACGGTGAAGACATAACTCAATACACCGATGAGCAGCTTATCCGGTTGCGCCGCAAGCAAATCGGGATGATATTCCAGCATTACGGCCTGCTTCCCCATAGAAAGGTTCTTGACAATGTGTCCTATGGGCTGGAAGTCCAGGGTATTGGCAAAGAGGAACGGTACGAGAGAGCCCATACCGCATTGGAAACGGTAGGGCTGACAGGATGGGACCAAGCCTATCCGGACGAACTCAGTGGAGGGATGCAGCAACGCGTGGGGATTGCACGCGCCCTGGTATTGGAGCCGGCGATCCTGCTCATGGACGAGCCCTTCAGCGGGCTTGATCCCTTGATCCGTCGCGAGATGCAGGACGAATTGATTACCCTTCAGACCCAGGTGCAAAAGACAATTGTCTTCATTACCCATGACCTTAACGAAGCGCTTAAGCTGGGCGACCGCATTGCCATAATGCGCGACGGCGAAATAATCCAGTTAGGTACGCCGGAAGAGATAGTTACAATACCCGCAGACAGCTACGTGACCGAGTTCGTTAAGGACATATCACCGGCCAAGGTGCTGAGCGCGAGCAGCATAATGCAGGAGCCGGAGAGCGTTGTCTACGAATGGCAAGGACCGCGAGTGGCGCTGCATTCAATGCGCTCCAATGATGTGAACCACGCCTTTGTCTTGGGACGCAACCGCGAGTTCCGGGGCTTGATAGACCTGGATGCGGCAAACAGTGCGCTCAGAGGAGGCGTCACTGAGTTCAAGGGTCTGGACGGTATGGATATGCCCAGTGTCACGTCTGATACTCTGGTTGAGGACCTGGTGAGCCTGGCGGCGGAATACGAGCATCCCATACCGGTTGTAGACGAGAATGGACGATTGCTGGGAGAAGTGCACCGCGCTGCCGTGCTGACTAGCATAGGGTCAGCGGTAACGGACAACGGGGCTGAAGAAGAGAACGAACCCCAGACCGCCGGAGCTGCCAGCGAGACAGAGCGCTCGTAGAAGCAGGGGACTATATCTCACAAAGTAAAAGGCGGGCTAAACAGCCCGCCTTTTACTTTGATGGCTAGATCTGCCTTACTAGCTCATTTCCGCCAGTGCTTCTTTGACCTTGTCAGCGTTTTCTGATGGCATCCAGGTGGTCCATTTGTCCTCGTAGTTTTGGAGGAAGTAGACGGCAGCTTGCTCCCATTCTTGGACATCGTTGTCACTTGCCCAAGCGGCAGTCTTGTTGATGGCATCCACGCCCAGGTCCATCTTCTCCAGCATTTCAACTATGTCAGGAGCCTTTTCCCTGAGGCCGCTGTTGATGCCTTTGCCGATGGGGTTGTCTTCGTAGGCGCATGCCATGGTAGGAGTATAGGAAGCGTCGTCTCTGCCCTTGATTACCTCTTCCCAGCACGCTGCATTGTATGTGGGCTCTTCTATTACGGACCACTCGTACTTGCCCATGAGGGCCGTTGGAGCCCAGTAGTAGCCAAAGACGGGCTCGTTTCTGAGCTGTGCTCCGGCAAGAGCGGCGTCAAGAGCTGCGCCGGTGCCTCCCGACTGTATGTTGTACAGGTCTGACAGGCCGTAGGCTTGCAGTTTGGCGCGGTTGATCTCAGCGCACTGCCAGCCTATGGGGCAGTTGACAAAGGCGCCCTTGCTAGAATCTTCAGGGTCAGGGAACAGGGCTACGACTTCCGGGCGCTTCATGTCATCTATAGTTCTTATATTGTGCTCGTCCGCTACCCACTTGGGTATCGTGAAGAACTGAGGCCCGCCTTCAAAAATGGGCGGGTCTTTGAGATCCTCTATGTTGCCGTTGGCAGTCTCTTCGTTGTACCAGTCGATTATGTTTGCGACCCAGAGCTCTATCCAAATGTCAACATCGCCGTTGGCCAGGGACACCTGAGCAATCGGGGTTGTAGTTTCGACGTGCTCTACCGGATAACCGTACCCATTTTGTGCAATGAAGTCGAATACGGCGTTGTTTATCCATAGGGATTCGTACTGGTTGTCGGCCAGTTTAATGGTGGGCTTCTCTTCTTCTTCGGATGCACATGCAACGAAGAGGGGAAGCGCCAGCACCGCGACAGCTATCAAAAGAAACTTGGCTTTCATTTCAGGCAGTATTTTCATAAACATCTCCTCCAGTGAATCTGTTAAATCTAGGGGGACTACGTGGACTTGGCCCTTCTCCCCCTGGCGAGACCTTGTGTAATACGGTCGATGATAATGGCCATGATGACTATGCCTAATCCTCCGATGAGGCCGCGGCCAGGTTCCAACCTGTTGATGCCATTCAACACCTCAATTCCCAGGCCCTCCGCTCCTATCATAGAGGCAATGACCACCATGGCGAGGGCCATCATGATGGTCTGGTTAATGCCGGCCATGATGGTGGGCAATGCCATGGGAAACTGGACTTTAACCAGTATCTGGCGTGAGGTGGAGCCAAAGGCCCGCGCTGCCTCTACTACTTCAGGATCCACCTGTCGAATGCCCAGGTTGGTCAGTCGGATCAAGGGTGGAACAGCGTAGATGATGGTTGCCATGATTGCCGGGGTAGTCCCCAGACCAAAGAGCATGATGGCCGGAACCAGGTACACAAAGCTGGGCATGGTCTGCATGCCATCCAGGATGGGCCTGATGATGGCGTCAAATCGGTCGCTCTTAGCCCCCAGGATCCCAAGGGGCATGCCAATCCCGACAGTCAGCAATGTGGCTGTGATGAGGATAGCTAAGGTCTGCATAGCAAAGTCTAGAAGCCCGAACACGCCTGTCAACAAAAGTAGAGCCGTAGAAACAGCCGCGATCTTTCGTCCAACAATCCACCAGGCCAAAATCCCGACAGCTGCTATAACAAACCACCAAGGGAGCCATAGGAGAAACTTCTCCAAGGGTACCTGGATATACAGGACACCTTCGTTGATGGCGCGAAAGAAGGCGTTCCAGTTCATAACAACCCACTCTGTAGCATCGTCAATGAACGTTTGGACGTCTGCGCGTATTATCCAGCTCTCTGGAAACTCAAACATTAGTCTGTGCAATTCCTCGCTATTTAATGTCTATTTGGACAAAAGCAATAATTACCTAGGGAAAACAAAGGGGAAAACCTACGAGCGGGTGCAGATGGCAGATGATTGAAACTACCGAAACCTTGAGAGACGAGCAGAGTTATTCCTTGTGGCTTGAGAACTAGCCTTTACTGTACCTCATAACAGTATACCCCCCGTTTGATCTTGAGACAGCCTAACCTTATACGGGATACGGGCACATGTCAAATGCTGCGTGTCAATGCTGATGTATACACTGCCTGGTCTGGCCTTGACAGACAGACCTCCCGAGATTAACGACGGTCTGTCCAAGCTTCACCTATGTCCTGATCGCCTGTATGCAGCTAAAACCTTCGCTATTCTGGTAAGCTATGCCCAGCCAAGTGACACCTGGTGAACCAGTGATCCAAACCAGACAGGCTAATTTCTTTTCTCGGCTGCCAACATTCGCTTCCTTACATCATCGCGACTACCGTTACCTTTGGACAGGCAGCACCTTTGCCGGGATGGGCGTCTGGGCAATGATAGTTGCCAGGGGCTGGCTGGCGTTCAACCTGTCCGATTCTTCGTCGCTGATGGTTGGGATAGTCACGTTTGCGGCAATGAGTCCGCTCATCGTTGCCGCACCATTGGGCGGACTGCTGGCCGACCGCTTCGACCGTCGCAAGCTGATTGCTCTAGGCTATGCGGTCAATTTGGTGCAGGCGCTTCTGCTAGCGATCTTGATTGCCTTTGATGTCGTGCAGGTCTGGCAAGTGGTGGTGTTCGCCTTCATCAGCGGGTGTGTCCGGGCCATGATCATGCCCAGCATGCAGGCTTTGGTTCCCAATTTAGTGCCGCGCAGGGATTTGCTCAACGCGGTAGCTCTTTCCGGTATTGCCATGCACGGCTCGCGCATTGGAGGGCCCGGTTTGGCCGCGCCGCTGCTGGCCACGGTTGGTGTGGGAGGCGCATTCCTGCTGAGCGTCTTTTTCTACGCCGCTGGAATCTTCTTTGTCTTGCGGGTACACACCGTTTCTAGAGGTGAAGTACGTTCTGAACAAGGTATGTTACGCAACATGACAGAGGGGCTTCTGTACGCCTATCGTCACGCCACAATAGGGCTGATCATCCTGCTGGTGGCCCTACACTGTTCGCTGACCATGTCCTTTGAGTCGATGCTGCCGGTGTTTTCTCAGAGAGAACTGGGCGCTGGAGGACCAGTATTCAGCGTGCTCATCATGGCCACAGGTGGCGGCGCTCTCATCGGAGTTCTTGTGCTAGCCAGTCTGACGGGTAGTCGGTGGACTGGCTGGTTTCTGCTAGCTACTGGACTGGCCAGTGGGTTGACTCCTATAGCCCTGGCCGCCTCCTCCACTCTGCCCCTAGCGTTCTTAGCGGCGATGGGGATGGGGGCCTCCCAGGCTACCTTCATGGCCATCACCAATACCTTAGTGCAGAGCGGCGTAGAGGACCATGTGCGGGGTCGTGTCTCCAGCATCTACGCAATGCACGCCGGTGGCACAATGGCATTCGCCAACCTATTCAACGGTTACCTGGCTGATCAGTGGAGCGCACCCACTATTCTCACCATCACAGCATCCATGTTCATCGGCTTGTTGCTGTTGCTCAGTCTGTTACGGTCTACCCTGCGGCAGGTATATCGGAGCGGCAGAGTAGTACCCGCTTACACTGGTTGAGCCAAGCTGCTTAACCGTCATTGGTAATTGCGGTATAATCGCTTAGGTTACTGCGGGGTGTAGCTCAGTTTGGCAGAGCGCTACGTTCGGGACGTAGAGGCCGGTGGTTCAAGTCCACTCACCCCGACCAACACCTGTATTGCTCAGCATGATTGCTGCCAAAAGGCGTGCCGGTGGCACATTGATTGAGGAGCGGCACTGTTCCCGCGGTTCGTTCAGAGACATTGCGGCAGCGATTTACAGAGGAGGAGATGAATTGAAGGGTGACCTGCGCCTGGAGAATTTCATCCGCAACGTGCCGGATTTCCCTCAGAAGGGAATCCAATTCAAGGACATCACCCCGCTGCTGGGGAACCCCGATGCCCTGGAAACGGCGGTGAGAGCGCTCAGCGAGCCTTTCAATGATGCAAGCATCGACGCTGTGGTGGCAATAGAGGCGAGGGGCTTTGTTTTAGGCGCTCCCGTGGCCATGGAGCTGGGCGCAGGCATTGTCCCCGTACGCAAGGCGGGCAAGCTGCCATGGCACACTTACGGAGTCGATTACGCTCTGGAATACGGTTCGGAGACCCTGGAGATGCACAAGGACGCTTTGAAGGAGGGGTCGCGGGTCTTGATAGTGGACGACGTTCTGGCCACCGGGGGCACCATGCAAGCCACGGCGAAACTGGTGGAGCGGTGTGGAGGCTTGGTGGCCGGTATGTCCGTGCTGATAGAGCTGGCTTTCTTAAAAGGACGCGACAAGCTCACGGACTACGACCTGCATTCGCTGATTGTGTTCTAGCAATTCAGCATGACATCTTGCGTCTCTGGGTTCCCGTGTCAATCACGGGGATGACGGAGAAGAGGCGGTTGCCTAGAACCAGTCGCGGTAGAAGACATCGTAGGGAACAAAGTCGGGGCGGGCCTTGTGCGGTATGGGAAGTTGCACCGGCCCATCCTGCCGCGATGGCAGGTAGATGCAGGCGGTACCCGGCGTGGAGACCTCGCCGACCTGGTTCTTGCCCTCTAATCGGATGCCCACCGCGTGATACTCGCGCTTGCCGGGGACGGCGCCTGGGCCTTCCTCGCCTTCCTGCACCTCTTTGAACTTCTTGACCACCTCGCCTGTGTAGTACGTGGTGTCGCTGTAGAACACAGGCTTCCTGATAGCGGTCTGCTGCCGCCGTACGAACCCTTCGTCACCCATCCAGTCGCTGAGGAGCCGGTGCGGTATCTGTGTTCTTTGCACGCCGCCGTCGAAGGGGCCGGGCAGAGCACGGAAAGCTGCCATAAGTGGATCGGAGTGTTCGGCGGAGGCCGACCATGGCCAGCGGGTGGCGGGATGGGTGACGTGGTGGCCTTCACCACGCGTCTTGAACCGGTTGAATACAGGCTCAAAGGCCAGTTCGTCGCCGGGGTCTCCCTTGGCGATGTGGAGCACACAGGAGCCGACCATGTTGGGGGCCTCCAGGTCCTGGAGCGTCCAAGGCGGAACGACAACCGGGCCAAGCTTCTCGCCAACCTCCACGTCTTCCCAGTAGAGCGTCTCAGCGCCGCGGCGCGAGGGGCGCATCCTTTCAATGTCTTCTACTATCGCCTGCAGGTCTTCCGCGGAGTAGTTTTGGGTGCCGCGTTCGTAGAGGAGCTGGGAGCCAACCTTGTTCACGTCCATGGAGCGCGACGCTCCCATAGCCTCGATGGGCACCATGATCAGCGTCCCGTAGCACTTGCCGGCTAGGTCGCCGTGATAGTCCCAGTACATCAGCTCAGATATGAAGAAGATGAGGTTGCCGCGCGAACCCTGTTTGGTGAAGAGGTCCTTGGTTACCATGGA
>DAOUKI010000059.1:0-4760 GCA_034421495.1 Dehalococcoidia bacterium
GCGAGCCGGGTGTAGTCGCTGTCGCTGGAAACGAGGCAGAAGGCGTTGACCACGGTCTCGTAGAGGATGTCCATGGCGTCGATGATCATGGCGCTGTCCGTGGCGTTCTTGCCTTTCGTGTAGCGGAACTGCTGGATTGGCTGGAAGGCGTGAAGTTGCAGCGACTCTCGCCAGCTGTTCATGTTGGGAGTAGTCCAGTCGCCGTAGATGCGACGTATGGTGACCAGACCGTACTTGCTGGCCTCGGTAAGGATGTTCGCCACCAGAGACGCTTGGGCGTTGTCTCCGTCTATGAGGAGGGCCATACGCCTGTCTATTTGATGCTCTTCAGTCATGAGACTACTTCATTATACGGTAGTAGGGGATTTCTTGCTCATGGCTTGTCAGGGTGTCGTGGTGGAGCGCCTCACCGTGATGTCACGTGACCGATAGCGGCACCCCTTCGGCAACAGCCGCCCGACCAAGCGCCACGTCCAATGTTGCGAGCTCCGCGCTCTCCCTCTTGGCTAGTTCCAGGTAGAGAGCGTCATAGAAGGACAGGTCATGGGCTCTTGCCAAGCTAAAGGCGGATTGAAGGTCGGGTTCCTCATCCGTTCGGATGGGCAAGCCCTTCAGGGCATCCAGCCGCTCATTGACCGCTCCCGCAGAAAGACGCCCGCGTCGCTCTGCAACCAGCAGCGTGTTGCGGGTCTCCAGATGCCACAGGTACGGTGCCAGCGCTCCATCTTCTTTGAGCCGTTCCAGCGCCTCATCCGCACGAGGTTCCTCGTCATCGTCGAAGAGCCAAGATACGACAACGGATGCGTCGACAACCAGTCCACTCATAGGCGGTGACCCTCATGGCGCGCGGCGAGTATCTCCTCCGTGGAGAAAGCCACTCGTTCCCACCCGGCGCGTCGCTGCCGGAAACGCTCTACCGCCCTTTCTCGGTTTGCGCGGCCCTGCGCGGGAGCGGGAACAAGATGTGCAACCGGCTTGCCGTGCCGGGTTATGGCAACCGTCTCCCCATGCTCGACCACTCGTAGAAGTTCGGCCAGGCGCGTCTTAGCTTCTGTGGCTTGAATCTCACGCATGTGTAGCTCCAACCAGTTGTTTTGACCACACCATTATAGCAATGGCCATCTACTCAGGTCAACGCATGAGGCCATGGGAGAGATCGGGCTTAGATGAATACCCATCTACTTCACCTAGCTAGACTTCCCCATCTCCCCTGCTTACAATTCAGGCATGCGGACTTTCAGACTGGCTATGGCCCAGATCAATCCCACCGTGGGAGACCTGGAGGGCAATACGGCCAAAATCACCGGATACATCGAGCAGGCGCGTTCTCTGAAGGCCGACCTTGTCGCGTTCACGGAGTTGGCCATCCCAGGCTATCCGCCGGAGGACCTGCTCTTCAAACCGCAGTTTATCCGGGACAACCTTCGTTACCTGGACAAGGTGGTCAAAGCTAGTAACGACATCGCGGTGGTGGTCGGCTTTGCCGATGAAAAAGAGGGGAAGCTCTACAACGCGGCGGCGCTGGCCTGCGACGGCAGGCTTGTCGACGTCTACCACAAGATGTTCCTGCCCAACTACGGCGTCTTCGACGAGAAGCGGTACTTCGAGGCGGGCCGGAAGTGTCCCGTCTACACCGTCAGGGGCGTCGATGTAGGCGTGAATGTGTGCGAAGACATCTGGTACGAGGTAGGCCCCACCAACGTCCAGTGCAGCGCAGGAGCCGAGCTCATCATCAACATCAACGGATCGCCGTACTACGCCGGCAAGAGCAGTTACAGGCATGAGATGCTGGCGAAGCGCGCCGTGGACAACCAGGCCATCGTCTCGTACACCAACATGGTTGGCGGCCAGGATGAGCTGGTCTTCGACGGCGGCAGCGTGGTGTTCGACCACGAAGGGAAGCTGCTGCGGCGTGGGAATCAGTTCAGGGAGGAGCTGCTTTTCGTCGACCTGGAGATGGATTCTCTGTCGCAGGCGCGTCAGGACGGGGGCAGGCCTCGCCCAGAGGACCACGAGGCACTGAAGGAGATGGGCGAGCCGGTCAGGTTCCACGTATCCGGCCACACCGGCGACGTCGCCAGGCCGCCGCTGCCCCGGCAGGAAGCGGCAGAGCTTGGGCCTGTCGACGAGGTTTACCGGGCGCTGGTCATGGGGACCCACGACTACGTGACAAAGAGCGGCTTCCACAAGGTGGTTGTCGGCCTCTCCGGCGGCATCGATTCGTCGATTACGGCGGTGATCGCCGTGGAGGCCTTGGGCAAGGAGAACGTGGTCGGCGTTACCATGCCCTCCCGCTACTCTTCGGAAGGGAGCGTGGTCGATAGCAAGCTGCTGTCGGAGAACCTGGGAATCCGGATGATGACCGTGCCCATAGAGCCCGCCTTTGGCGCATACCTGGACATGCTGGAGGAGCCGTTCCGCGGCACGGAGTCCGGCATCGCCGAGGAGAACCTGCAGGCCAGGGTGCGCGGCAACATCCTCATGGCGCTGTCCAACAAGTTCGGCTGGCTGGTGCTGACCACCGGCAACAAGAGCGAGCTGGCCACGGGCTACAGCACCATGTACGGCGACATGGCTGGGGGGTTCGCGGTGATCAAGGACGTGCCCAAGATGCTTGTCTACGAGCTGGCCCGTCACGTGAACGAGGAGAAGGGGAGAGAGGTGGTGCCCGACGCGGTGATTGAGAAGCCGCCCAGCGCGGAGCTGAGGCCCGACCAGCGCGACGAGGACTCGCTGCCGCCGTACGACGTGCTGGACGCCATATTGAAGGCGTACGTGGAGGACGACAAGACGTACAGCGAGATCCTTGCCGCCGGCCACGATGAGGCCGCCGTGCAGAGGGCGGTCCGCCTTGTCGACGGAAGCGAGTACAAACGTCGCCAGGCGCCGCCGGGCATCAAGATAACGCCTCGCAACTTTGGGCGCGACCGCCGCATGCCGATTGTGAACCGGTACCGGCAGTTCTAGCCGGGCCAGTTGGTAGGGCCGTGGGAATGCTGAGGGAAGGGGATTCGTTTCCAACGTTATGTCAAGCTGCAAGGCTAAACGCGAACCACTTTTTTCAAAAAATGGGGAAACGAATCCGAATATAGTCATGACAGGGAGGTTGTCGTAACGGCTCCGGCGAGTATGTCTGACACGATTGTAAAGCGGGTTGAACAGGTATATATGCATGGACAGAGGATAGCGTGAGTGGGTTGGCATGGGGAAGGGGGAGATGTCAGGGATGCCTCAGCTCTTCAGAGAAGTCTCTTAGCCAGGACATGAGCTACTACGACTCACTTCAGTCTCCTGAACAGCACCTTCACAAGATTGGCCAATATACCCACCAGAACCGCCAGCCCAGCTGACCCTATGGCCGCTTGGCCAGTAGGCCCCAGGACATGGATAAGTAGTAGCTCCTGAAATTCGAAAGGATAGGCGAAAAAGATCAGCAATATGCTGGGGACCATCAGGATTGCGTAGACGACGTAGAACACCGTTAGACTGTCGAGACGCATTCAGCAACATCAGCACCGCAGCCTGGCGCCAGCTCATAGACGACCAGGACCTGGCCAGACTTACAGACAACGACCTTCAAGGGATGTTCAATATCATGTGCCTGCTAATGGCAGCCAGCGACGTGGACATACTCCTGGAGCTCTTTGAAACACTGGCATTAGACACACTCTGAAGAACCCACGCGTAGCTCCATATCAACACGCCGCGGATCCGGAGACGGTCCACCCCCTCCACGTCGCCGCGACCTGGCCACCTCTTCGAGAACGCGGACCAGAGCGAGGACATGAGCCAGAGAGCGGAAGCCGGTGAAACTACGCAGTCCACCTGATGAGCAGATAGATAACCGACACCACTATCGAGGTGCCGACCACCACACTGATGAACCAGCACTTTGTAAACCGTTCTCTGTGGTCGAGGTCAAGAGCCCGTGCTTCTAAGTCCTCTGGCATTATCATGGTATCGGTATGGCGTTAGGCTCTCCGACTCCTGAGATCGTCGAGGCCATTTCAAGCTGCCCGACCTTAACGTCTCCCTCACTCAAATCGTAAACCTGTCCGATCTGCACCAACACTCCATCCGTACCTACCCAGTAGTCCCAGGTCTTGCCGGATATGTGCTGCTCGCTTGTGTCTACGGATATATTGCCCACGTTGGCAACCGGGCCGATGGTCTCATCATTGACCTGTAGGTGCTGGACGGTTACCCCGTTGATAACGTCCGACCCTACATTCATCACGGGCCCGACATCGGGGCACAGAACATTGGCGTCCTCCGTCTCCAGCGCCTTGCTGTTCAGGAAGGAGTGGACAAACTGTATGGTAATCACTCCGTACTCATCCGGCACCCACTTGCCGTTCTCCTGAAAATACGTCACGCCGTCCACCCCTAGAATCTGAAACGGAGTCCCGGCAGTGGGCTGTAGTCGCGTGACCGTCATGGCAAAATCACTACCCGAAACGACCCCCTGTACGTCGTAGGACTCCGTAGGCTCGCCTTCCTCAGTCCGCGTTAACCTGGATGTAAAGTCGAAGGACTGCTGGGCCGTCTGTTCGCACGCGTTATACAGTATCTCCTGGGCGCTTGCCCTATCCTGGGCAAGCCACCAAGTGACTCCCAGCACAGCCCCTACCAGAACGGCGAACAAAGCTATGGCTACGTTTCTCTTAGAGTTAATCATCATCACTTCCTCCTCCAGGGTGACGTGGCGAACAGGGGTCGGACGAACTCTGAGTAGATGCCGACCCTACCGGGGTAGCTGT
>DAOUKI010000060.1:0-8458 GCA_034421495.1 Dehalococcoidia bacterium
GCCGTGTTCCGCGGCCAGCCCGGCCCCTTCGACTTCGGTGTGCAGCGTTCCCAGATACCGCAGAAGATGTTCACCGACTGGATGGGCGACGATGGTTTCATCCGCCGCCTCCAGATGGCGTTCCGCAAGCCCGTCTACTACTCCGACACCACCATCTACACCGGTGAAGTGGTGAAGAAGTTCAAGGAAGTGCAGGAGGGCACCGATGCCCCCGGCGCCGTGGCCGGCAAGAAGCAGTACTACGCCGTCGGTATCAAGTACCAGGGCCTCAACCAGGTCGGCGAAGCCCAGGTTATCGGCACCGGCACCGTGTATCTGCCGTCCAGGGAAGCGGGCCCCGTGGATCTGCCCATCCCCCATCCGGAGCGGCCACCCTTCGTCCCCTACGAGACCTTCTACCGCGACTGGTACTAGGACGCCTGCTCACATACTTGCAGCATTATGCGGCTGTACATCGGCAAGAATCACAAAGGGAAGCCTTCGCCGGTTCAAAGCCTGTTTCGTCTAGTGGGCAACGACGAAGATGCTCTTACCTATGCTCTGGGCTTCCTACTGGCGCACGACCAGGAATTCTGCGCCAAGCTTGTTCGGCGTTTGCACATTGCCCCGCGCAGGCCCGTGAAGCCGGACTACGCTATCTTTTTACAAGAAGTAACCGGTACAGGTTTTGGTCGCCGAGACATTGTCATCCAGGACAGCGGAATGCGCATCGTCTTGGAGGCCAAGATCGGTCGTGCCGAACCTACATCTGAGCAACTACTCAAATATGGGGCTGAACACGACCTATGGGAGCGATTTAAGACACGCGGGGTAGTCGCTTTGACTCAAGTTGAATTGGCGCCAGCGACCAGGGAAAGGGTTCGCGAGAAACTTTCTGAGCAGGGGATACGTTTCAGCAACGTGCAGTGGCATGAAGTCGTTGAACTTGCCCTCAGCCACAGGCCTTCTGATGGCTCAGGAGTGTCGCGATACCTTTTTGATGAGTTCAATCGCTACATCAGGAGGGATTACCACATGGGCTACCACGATGCCGAAATTCTCGTTCAGGACGTAAATCTCCTCAATGCGGAGATATTTGAAGAAGGTTGGATGTACGTGACCAGCCCAAAGGATAAGAAGGCTCCTCTGTACTTCGCTCCCTACTTTACTAAACAGACAGCAAACAGCGGCATATCAGTGATCAGCCACGTGATAGACACCCAAGTCGTCGTGCTTGCTGACAACCCTAGCATTCCTGAAGCCCCTTCTGGCGAGCATCTCAAGCAATGGCGCACAGGGCTTTGCAAGCTTCGCAAACGGGCCAAGCAAGAGGGCTTTGCACATCTCGAGACGCGACTCTTCTACTTGGACAGGCCAATACGATTGAGAGCACCGCTGACTAAGAAGGCTTACAAGCTGATCCCATATCAGATACCTAAAGGATTCAGTTTGAGATTTGATGAACTGCTAAGACTCGGCCTAGAACCATGAATCCTTGCCCTTTTGCCCGCTCACCCTGAGGCACCCCCCTCACCGCGCCCACCACAGCCTTCTCAGCCAGCCCGCTATCAACAGCGTCGCCGCCACGCCTACCACCACGTTGAACGCCATAGCAATGGGAGCGCCCAGCGTCCCTGAGACGGCTCCCGCCACCAGCAGGCCCATGGGCAGACCGTATACCGCCAGCGACCTTGCACCCATCACCCGTCCCCGCATCTCCTCGGGGGTCACCCTTATCAGCAGAGTGGCCATGGTCACCATGGTGAACGATTGGAATATGCCGACCACAAACAGCGACCCCATCGACAGGTTAACCCACGTGGAGTAGGCAAAGATAAGAAACACGCCGTGCCAGGCAAGGGACGACACCACAATGAACCGCCCGCCACGCTGCAGCCAGGTCACCCCGGCAACCCCTAGAGAACCGATGAACGCCCCCGCAAACAGCGACGACAACAGCCTCCCCAAGCCGTCCGGCCCTATATCCAGCACCTCACGCGCAAACACGGGAAGCAGCACGTCCTTCACCGAAAGCGCCGTGTAGTTGACCAGGCACGCCATGAGCAGAAGCGCCAGCACCACCTCGCTGCGGCGTATGTAGCCTCCCGCCTCCGTGAGGTTCCGCCACACCGATGCCTTAACCGCCGAGCGGTCCCGCTGCGGCAGCCTCAGCATGTACCCCGCCGCCGCCGAGCTCACGTATGCAATCACCACCGGCACGTATGCCGGAGCTATGCCGTACCACTTCAACATGATTCCCCCAACGAGCGGCCCTATCATCTGCATGATGTCCGTCGCAGACCTGGTCAGGCCAATGGCGTTGGCGAACTGACGCCGCTCCACAACGTCCGCCGTCAACACCTCCCGCATCACGTTGCTGAACGTCCGCGCCAGCCCGGAAATGGTCGACAGCACGAAGATGTGCCAGACCTGCAACGAATCCACGGCGGCCAGGAGGAGGATGCCCGCCGCCATCGCCGCCGAAACCAAGCGGCCTCCCACCAGCAACAGTCGCCTGTCGTACCTGTCCATCATCACGCCGTAAAGCGGCGCTACCAGGGTGCCCAGGAACCTCAGCGCGGCGAATATGCCCAGCAGAAACGGCTGTCCCGTCTCCACCAGGATCACCCAGGCCAGCACAACCGTCTCTATCTGGTCTCCCACGCGCGTCAGCGACTCCGCTGTAAGAAAGAAACGGAAGTTGCGCTGCTTGAAAGAGCTGAGTAGTAAAGAGCCTGCCATCGTGAGTTTCCGCATCATATCAGAGGCGGCAACGGGACACCCACACTCCTCACCCGTCATTCCCGTGCTTGACACGGGAATCCATCCCTGCTCCAACCCCACCCATACCCGTAGGGGCGGTTCGCGAACCGCCCCGCTCCCAAGCAACGTCGAAGGGAACCAAATGAGCGGGGTACCTGCCCGTCTGCCCGCTACAGCCTGCGCAGCCTCGCCGAAAACAGCGTCAACCCCGCCGCCAGCGCCACAAGCGCCAGTCCGCTAAACGACAGCGCAAACCCCACGCTGACCAGGGACGCCAGCGCGCCAATCTGCAGATGGCCAACGGGGGAGGTGCCTATGGCCAGTACCCAGGAGCCCATGGCGCGTCCTCTCAGTTCGTTGGGAACGTTCAGCTGCATCAGAGTCTGTGAAAGCACGTCCGTAAGCGCCGTCATGGCGCTGACCAAGGTCAGTAGTACCAACGCCAGCGCCAGCGAATTGAACATACCGAGCAGCACCAGCGCCACCCCGAATACGTGTACGACTACCAGGAACAGCAGCCCCTTCCGCCGTACGTCGCCGATGGAGGCCAGCACTATCGCTCCCAGTATGCCCCCCGCCGACTGTATCCCGTTCATAACTCCCAGGCCCGCCACTCCCACGTTCAGCACGTCTCGCGCCAGGCTGGGCAGCAGCGTCATGTGGGAGAACCCCAGCATCTCCACCCCGCCGGTGAAGAACACAAGCTGAAGCAGCACCCGGTTGTGGCGCACCTCTCTGAGGAACCCCTTCAGGTTCACCATCACCGACTCTCGCATCAGCGGCGCGGCCTGCCCCGCCGACCTGACCAGTAGCATCACCAGGCCGCTCACCACCTGGGCAACTCCTATTGCAAAGAAGGCCGGTTCCAACCCGACACGCCAAATGATCACGCCTACCAGCACCGCGCCCACCAGCCCGCCCGCCCTGGAGACCAACACCACAGCGGCCAGGCCCTGCATCGCCAGGGACGGCCCCACAATGTCGTAGGCAAAGCTCTGCCTTGCCGTATGAACAAAGGGAACCATGATCCCGGATAGCAGCGCCAGGGCCATCACGTGCCATATCTCCAGACGCCCCGCCACAAGCAGCAGCGCTATTGCTATGTTGGGCAGGGCCACTATGGCATTGATGAACGGCATGAACAGGCGTCGGTCCACCATGTCCACCACCGCCCCTGCAAAGATGCCCAGCACAAACTGAGGCGCCCTTCTCAGACCCATTGCCACTCCTACCATGAACGGCGAATCGGTCATCTCCAGAACTATCCAGCCCACGGCCACGTTCTCTCCCAGCATGCCGAATGCGCTGAACAGCGAGCTCCATCCCAGAATGCGGAGGTCTCTATATTGAAAGGCGCGCAGGGCCGTCATGCGGCGTCTTGCTTTGTTTGTCTCTGCCACGGTGAGCCTCAGGGTAGCAGTAGGGCGGACGCACGGACAAGCGAACGCCCCTCACTTACCACCGTCATACCCGCGCAGGCGGGTATCCAGGCGTGACGGGGTGCTGCCATTCTGAGTGCAGCGAAAATCCAAGGTTGCTTACTGAACGTAGCGTAGCAGCCCGGCGCGCTAAACGTCCGTCCGGTACAGGTAGCGAACATCCCACAGACCATACAGGGTCGGCGTAGTGTTGCCGAACACGTTGCGAACTGCGGACAGCCTTTCCGACAGCGTCGTATATATCACGGGCACGTTCTCGGCGGCGACCTCCTGGGCGCGGTGGTAGTACTCCACACGCTTGTCATGGTCAAGCTCCTGACTGGCCCTGATGTACAGATCGTCTATTTCCGCTTCCCATTCCGTTGCCGGTTCCGGCTGGTTGGGGTACCACAGGTGCAGGCTCTCGCTGCTGTGCCAGAAGTTGATGCCGCTGTACGGGTCTGTGCCTCCGGTGAAGCCTATTAACATGGCCTCCCAGTCATACGATGTGGTCAGACTGGAGACCAGGTCTCCAAACTCCACCAGCTCGTAGTCCACGCCCAGGCCGATATCCGTCATCCCCTTGCTGACTATCTCGCCGACCCTCTCGCGCACGCTGTTGCCCTCGTTGGTGATGAGATTAAACTGGATGGCGTTGCCTTCGCCGTCTTCACGGATCCCGTCGCCGTCGGTGTCCGTCCAGCCGAGTCCGTCCAGGATTTCGTTGGCCTTGTCCAGGTCGTATTCGTACCGCCGGACGTTCGGGTTGTGGAAATCGCCCGCCGCCGGGCTCACGGACGACCACTGGGGATAGGCCTCTCCGTGCTGCACGCCGTTGATGATGGCGTCCTTGTCTATGCTGTGGGCAACGGCCTGGCGGAACTGTGTGTTGCTGAACCACTCCAGCTTCTCCGGCGCCAGGTACGGCGCGCCCGGTTCCGCCTCCCCAGGGTTCATGTTGAAGCCAAGGAACGTAGTCCCAAAGGCGGGGCCGCGCCTGTGTATGGTGAAGTTCCCCTCATCCTGCATCGGCTCCAGTTGTGGTAGGTCCTCTCCCAGCACTCCATAGGTGTCCGATTCGCCGTCCAGGAAGCTGGCAAGCTCTGCATCGAAGTCCTCGACAATGATCTGGACTATCTGATCAAGATAGGGCAAGCTGTTGCCCGCGTCGTCCTTGAGCCAGTAGTTGGGGTTGCGCTGCAACACCACTCGCTCGCCCGGCACGTAGCTCCCGATGGTGAACGGGCCGGTGCCTATCACCTCCGACGGGTCTGTGTCTATGTCCCAAGTCGAAGTGAAGGTGCCGTCGTCAACGTGCGACTCCAGGATGTGCTTGGGATATATGGCGGTGCCCATGGAGCGCAGGAACGGGGCGAAGGGGACGGGCAGCACGCACTGCACGGTGTAGTCGTCCAGAGCCGTGACGGTCATAGGCGACTCCTCCCACTCGCCGGTCGCCTCGTTCAGGTAGCGGAACTGGAACGTCGGACGGCTGCTGGCCGGAATGTCGTCGTTGTAGATGATGCGGTTGAAGGTGAAGTCCACGTCGTGGGCGGTGAAAGGCTGTCCGTCGTGCCAGGTAACGTCCCGGCGAAGGTGGAATGTCCAGGTCAGCCCGTCCTCGGAGTGCTCCCACGATTCCGCCAGCGACGGCTCAACTTCGTCCGTCAGCCACGAGGTCTCGGTCAGCCCGTCGAAGAGATACCCCAGCACACCTGACGTTCCGGCGTCTGTGGAGATGGCCAGGTTGAGGGTAAGCGGCTCGGAGACGGTGGCAAATGTCCGTGTTCCCCCGTGCTTGCCGATTGTGTATTCGAACTCCTCGGCGTTCTGTCTTAACCGCTCCACCACGTCGGGTTGAGCGACGGGCGTGGGTGTTGGGATGGGTGTGGCCGTGGGCGTAGGCTGCGGCGTAGCAGTAGGCTGCGGTGTTGCAGTAGGCTGCGGTGTTGCAGTGGGTTCGGCCTCGTCCGTGCAGGCCGCCAGCAGGAGCAGGGAAGAGACCACGAAAACGGCAAGAATGATACGGCGCATCAGCATTAGAGACATATTATTTATCCTCAAAGTTGACCAGTAGGAAATGACTACGGCTTCACAGAATGCCACTCATTGCAACGGGTGTCAATTTTCGCTGCACCACCGTCATACCCGCGCAGGCGGGTATCCAGGGGCGGCGCGGAGGGGCATACGGGCATACGGACCATTCGTTCCAATTTGCACAAATCCGGGGTATAATACCCTGACTGGACACCTCCCTCTACATGAGCGGAGGTGCACTCTTGTGGACTAATGAACGTTTCTATACTTCTTGCCTTGGGTGCAATGATGGCCGGCGCCCTCTCCGACCTCATTTACCGCGTCGTCCAGCGCAAGGGCATCGACCCACCCACCTTCGTCTTCTATCAATCGGTCACGTTCACCGTCACCATCTGGGCCATTGCCATAGCCACCGGCCAGGTCTCAAACATCCTGCCCTCCACCTGGCTGTTCGGGCTGCCCTTTGGACTGCTGGCCTACGTCGGTCTCCTCCTCTTCTTCACCAGCTTGAGAGAGGGCAGCGTCAGCGTGAACGCCCCCATATTCCGTCTCAGCTTCGTCATCACCGCCGTGGCGGCCATCTTCATCCTCCACGAACCGCTGAACCTACCCAAGCTCATCGGCATACTCCTCGCCGTGGCCGGTGTCCTCTCCCTCGCCGACCTTGCCGCCCTAAGGTCCGGCCGGGGCGCAAGCCCGCGCTCCATGCTCATGCTCTTAGCCGCCACGCTCGCCTTTGGCATCGCAGGCGTGCTGAACAAAGAGGCCACCAACCAGGGCAGCACAACCATACCGCTGGTCATCGTCTCCACCATCACCTTCAACGGCTCCTCCCTCATCCGCATGCTGCTCAGCCGGAAGCTCCGGCCCAACCCGCTCACCATGTGCATGGCCCCCTTTGTCGGCCTTCTCCAGCTTTCCTGGTCGTTGCTGCTCATCGAGTCTCTCCAAACCGGCGACGCCTCCATCAGCTTCCCCATCGTCCAGCTCAGCTTTGTGCTAACCGCCATCCTGGCAGTGGCCTTCCTCAGAGAACGGGTGACCAAGGGCTTGGTAACCGGGCTCTCAGCGTCTACACTGGCTGTACTCTCCTTTGCCTTTGCCTGATATGAACGAAGCCGTGACAACAGCATCAACCGCACCTGCCAAGCCGCCCGGGCCGTTCAGTGTCCTGTTCAACAGGGACTTTCGCCTTCTCTGGGTGGCCGGACTGTTCCGCTTCCATTCGCGCTGGATGGAGACGATAGTCCTTGGCTTTATCGTCTGGGAGCTCACCAAATCTGAATTCCTTGTCGGCACCATTGGCTTCTTCCGGATGGCAGCTATGCCCATCCTGGGACTGCCCGCCGGCATCATGGCCGACCGTCTCAACCGCAAGCTCATCATTGTATTCACGGAAGGCATCAACGTCGTCTTCTCCATAATCCTCTTCATCCTGGTCGCCAGGGGTTCCATCCAGTTCTGGCAGATAGCCGCGCTTACCCTGGCCATGGGCACCTCCTGGATGTGCTCCTTTCCGTCGCGCAGCTCCTTGGTGCAGGACCTTGTCGGCTCCAATAGGCTGACCAACGCTATGTCGCTGGACATGTCGGCCATGACCGCCAGCAAGATGCTTGGCCCCATCCTTGCCGGTCTGCTGCTCTACTTAGCCGGCCCTGCGGCCGCCACGTTTACACTTGCCGCCCTCTATACCATAGGATTCCTTCTTCTCATTCCGGTACGCGCTCCGCAACGCACCGTCACCTTACAGAGAGAGCCTGTAAAGCAGCTTCTCACAGATGGCGTGCGATTCGTGGTCAAAAGCCCGGTGCTTCTCCCCGCCATACTCATTACCATCACCGCCAACATGTTCATCTTCCCCTTCATGGTGATGATCCCGGTCTTTGCCCTCGACGTTCTCCAGGTCAACGAGACGCTGATGGGCATCCTCGCCGCCGCCGACGGCCTCGGCGCGCTGATCGGGGCCCTGTTCCTGGCCTCCCGCCGCAGCATCAGGGGGCCGGGCATGATCTACGCCTTCGGCACCGCCTTTGCCGCCGTGGCCGTGCTCGCCTTTGCCCAGTCGACCAGCTATGCCTTGTCGCTCAGTCTGCTGCTGGCCTCCGGCCTCGCCTTCGCCGGATTCACCGTCATGCAGCCGGTGCTCATGATGCTCGGCGCTCCGCCGGAGATGCGGGGACGATCCATGGGAGTGAACATGGTCGCCGTCGGCTCCGCCCCCATCGGCTTTCTGCTCACCGGCGCAATGTCCCAGGCTTGGG
>DAOUKI010000061.1:0-7884 GCA_034421495.1 Dehalococcoidia bacterium
GGTGAAGAGGAGCGCTAATTGCCAGTGGCGAAGGTTCAAGAGCTTCATGGGTCGAAGCGGTAACCCACCCCTCGTATAGTTATGATCTGCTTGGGGCTGCCGGGATTGCCTTCTATCTTCTCTCGCAGCCATCTGATATGCACGTCCACCGTCCTGGTGTCCCCGTAGTAGTCCTGCCCCCAGATGTGCTCCAGTATCTGGTCTCTGGTCAGGGCTCTCCCCGCGTTTTCCACAAGAAGCGCCAGCAGGTCGAACTCGCGCGGCTTCAGTTCCAGCAACTCGCCGCCCAGGGTAACCTCGTGCTTGGATAGGTTGACCTCTAGCTTACCCGCTTTGAGAACCTTGCCCGATTCCGCAGCTTTACCGTTGGAGGATTGGGAGTAACGCCTCAGGATGGCCTTTATCCTGGCCAGCAGCTCTCGCATGCTGAACGGCTTGGTTACGTAGTCATCCGCGCCAAGCTCCAAACCCACTACCCTATCGATCTCCTCCGACTTGGCAGTCAGCATCAGAATGGGGACGGCGCTTTCGCGTCTCAGGATACGGCACACCTCTATACCGTCCATCTTGGGCAGCATGATGTCAAGAATAATCATGCTGGGCTCCATCTGCCGGGCCAGCTCCAAGCCTTGTTCCCCGTCCATTGCCGATTGGACCTTGTAGCCGTCCTGCTCAAGGTTGTACTTGATCGCCTTTAGAAGGTTCTCCTCGTCTTCAATCACCAGCACTACTTGTTCAGACAATCGGTTTTCCTCTCCGTTTTCTCTAAGTCACTTAAATCACAGGTCAGGGTTGACGTCAAGTGGTATTTACCAACGAGCTATTGGAGAAGCCTGGCCGCTGCAATTATAAACGCTACGGCCAGGAGCAAGGCTATTACCCACCAGGGAACGCTGCTCCTTCCGGGGAGTTTGGAGCGTCGCTGTGTGTTTCTCCGCCTTCTGCGGTTGGGATGTCCGCGCATAGCAGTTGCCCCTCAGCCGGGTTGCGCCAGGAGACCGTCCAAAATGGCCTGCAAAGTCTCGCTGGAAATTGGGCCGACGTATTTCTTGACCAGGCGCCCCTCCCTGTCCAGGAAGAATTTTTCCGGCACGCCGCGCACACCGTAGCCAATGGCTATCTTACCTTCGGAGTCTATACCGTTCAGATAGGCAACATTGAACCTGTCTATGTGTTCGTTAACGTCGGATTCCTTGTCCCATATGGCAACGCCCACGAATTCAACCTCTTTGTCCTCGTAGAGGCGGTATGCGGCGGCCAAGTCCGCGGCTTCAGCGACACAGGGCGGGCACCATGAACTCCAGAAGTCCACCATCACTACTTGGCCCCTCAACTCCTCCACGTTCAGGACGCCGCCGCCCAGCAGATTCATGGAAAGGGGTGGAGCAGCGCCCGGTTCTATACTCACCTCTCCCGACCGGTTATTGATTCCCAGGCCACCGGGATTGCCTCCCGTCTGCGCCAGTGCCCATGCCATCAACGCAACCAGCGCCGCTATGGGCAGGGCTATTCCTGTAAGCACCAGCGCTCTATTTCTCAAGAGGCTCCCTTGCGTCCATCTCCTGTCCCAGCAGCCGCGCTTTGAGAATCTGTCGCTGGTGCTGGTGCTCCTGCTCCGTGACTTCGTTGTTCTCGAGGCGGTTGTCAAGCTCGGCTATTGCCAGGATGAGTTCGTCGCGGGTGGCGGATTCCGGTGCGTCGACATCTTCCGCAGCGGGCGATGCCGTGCCCCTTCTTCTGATGACAATGCCCACGACAAGCAGCGCGGTAAGGGCCAGCACCAGCGCTATGGGCACCACCCAAATTGCGGTGGACTCGCTCAGGCTGCTAGCTGCGGCGCTGAGCAGGGACGGCTGAGGGAGGTCTTCCAGTACAACGTCGACGGTCCCGCCGGGAAGAACGTCCTCGGCTTGCAGGACTCGAAAATCCGTGCCGCCAATTTGGACGTCGCTGCCGCTGCTCAGGACGGAGCTGGTCGCCGAGCCGAGGTCTACGGGTACGAGGAGCCGGAAAGCCTGTGCGCCCAGCGAAAACCGTCTTGAAAAGTCGATACTGTCGCCCTGGTACGGCGCGGTATAGGTGAAGGCCATGCCGTGCTGACCCGGCGGCACCGCGGTGGTGACGGCGAATCCACGGTCTACTTGAAGCACCTGGCCTTCCGGAAGCTGTGTTTGCACCTGCAGGTCTCTGGCCTCACTGGGCAGGGCAAACCTGAGGAAGGACATGCTGGCGGGCTGGCTCAGGTCAGGAACAAAGGTGGCGTTGCCGTTGTTCTCCAACTGGACTAGCTCCAGAACGGAAAGCGTCCTGCCAGGCACGTCCCAGCCGGCAATCATCACGCTGTCCAGAACGATTCCAACGGTCTCGATGTTGGTAGTTGTTTCGAATATCTCCAGCTCAAGGTCGATCAGTGGTTCTCCGGGCAGCACCTCCAGCGTGTAGTCTACGCCTTGATGCGTGGCCACAAGCAGATATCCCAAGACATTTGTTGAAGGCACATTGGCAAAGCTGAACGCCCCGTTTGCGTCGGTGGTGGCGGAGATGAAGTCCTGGCTCCCGTCCTCCACTAGTATGTGCAGCACCACTAATCTGCCGTCGTGCAGCTCCCCTCCGGGTGTACCGTTGACCACCTCGCCTGAGATCATTGCCGGCCCCTGCTGCGCGTTGGATACGGAGGCAACCGACAGAAGCAGGCCAAGCGACGCAATCAACAAAGCCGCCCCCGATCGCTTGATGCCGACCGTGCTAGGCATCATCTTGCGTGGAGTTGTTATTGCCGTTTCTTCTGCGCAGAGTGATCTCCTCTTCCAAGTCAAAGTCGATCTGCTTCAGCTCCTCTTCTTCCATCATTAGCTCCGCGGCGCGCAACCGGTAGTCACGGAGACGTTGTTCGTACTCTTCTTGAGGCACTTGACCCAGGTTGAGATCGTTCTCCAGCGTTCTGATCTCCTGGTAGATGGAGATCCGCTGTTCCCTGAGACCACCGGCATTACCGGCATTGCGTCCCCCTACCCTCTCTTTTCTGAAGAAAGGGAGCGCCAGAACAACGAGGCTTATCAACCCTAACAGTATGCCGATGATCAGTCCCACTAGCTTTACCTCATACGGCCTGCACGGAGCTTTCAACCGGCCTCTGCGTTCTGGCGGCGACGTTCACCCGCTGCGGCCACAAGGCAACGATTGTTCCGAGGACAAGTATTGGACCCGCCAGCCACATCCACCAGACCAGGGGGTTGACCAGTATTCTGAAAGCAACCCTGCCGTCGTCCAGAGATTCGCTGGAGACGATGTACAGGTCTTCTATGGGCGTCGATCTGATGGCGGCCCTGGTGGCCGCTATGTTCTGAGCCGGATAGAGGGCGCGCCAGGCCATCATTTGCCTGGGCTCTCCATTGCCTTGGGATACTTGTAGGTCGTTAAGAAACTCCGTTCTGTCGGACCGTACCTGGACCCGCGTACCCGTGTACTGGATACTGTAATCTTCCACGACTACGGATTCGCCCGGCGCCAAGATGACGTCTCGTTGCACGTCGTAGAAGGTAGACCCCACCACCCCCAGCGCAAGGGCAACGATTGCGAGGTGCACGATGTAGCCTCCGTATCGCGGCCGGTTGGATGCAATGAGTCCGAGGAAAGCCAGGGGATAGCTCCGGCCCCTTCTGCGCCGTGCCGCCGTTCCCTTTGCCCACTCGCGGAGTATGCCTGCAGCTACGAAGGCGCAAAGCCCGTAGCTGACCAGAGCGAAGGGGTGGGTTATGCGGAAAGCGAGCAGCAGAGCCACTGTTGCCAGAGCCACGAGTCCCGGCGTCTGAACGGCCCTTCTCAAGCTCTGCCAGGACGCACTTCTCCAGGGCATCAAGGGGCCCACTCCCATGAGGAGGATAAGCACCATGAACAACGGCCCGTTGACCCGGTCGTAGAACGGCGCGCCAACCGTCACTGTGACGCCTCGGAACATCTCCGATATCAGGGGAAATACGACGCCCCACAGAGTGACGAACGCAATAGCCAGCAAGAGCAGATTGTTGGCAAGAAACGCGGCTTCCCGGGACAGCGTTGAGTCCAGGGAGGCCGAGCTGCGTAAACTGCCGTACCTGATGAAGAAGACGCCAAAGGAAAAGAGCAGGCTGAACACCAAGAACCCCAGGAAGATCCATCCCAAGGTGGAGGAGGCGAAGGAGTGTACGGATACAACTGGCCCGCCTCGGTTGATGAAGATGCCAAACAGCGCCAGGGTAAACGCCACGTTCATCAGTACAATGTTCCATACTCTGAACAGGCCTCTACGCTTCTGCACCACGATTGAATGCAGGAAGCCGGTCAGGACCAGCCAGGGCATCAGGGCAACGTTTTCTATGGGGTCCCATGCCCAGTAACCTCCCCAGCCAAGTATGGTGTAGGCCCACCAGGACCCCAGCAGCAGCCCTATTCCCAGAATGGCCCAGATGATCAGGGTCCAGACGCGTCCTGTATCCACCCAATCATCCGTAGCGCTGCCGTTGATGAGCACGCCCATAGCCAAGGCAAAGGGCACGGAAACGCCGATCAGCCCGGCCATGAGCATGGGCGGATGGAAGAACATTCCGGGGTGAGTCAGCAGCGGATTTATACCCTGTCCGTCGGGAGGAGTAGAGGGCAAGACGTCGAAGGGGTTTGCCATGATGCTCATCACGCCGAGGAAGAACGTCTGCACCCCCATGAGAATGGCCAGGGTATACGGCATGCTTCCACTCAAACTCCTGGGGGCAAAGGCGGCTACGGCGGCGATCATCAATGAAAGGACAAAGGCTATGTAGAGCAGCGATCCTTCGTTGCCGGCGTAGAACGCCACCCAGGTGTAGATAGGGTCCATGGCAAGGTTGCTGTTCCCGGCTACGTACTCCAAGCTGAAGTCGTGGCGCAAAAAGGCAGCTACCAGCGCAATTGTGGATATGAGTAGCGCCACCGGCACTATGTAGGCCGTTCGCTTGGCGCTCTCCTGCAGCTGGTGCGCTCCGGTCCTCTTCCCCACCACCGATCCAATCAACCCGTATACGGACAAGGCAAGCGCAATCAGTAATGAAACAAACCCTGCCTCTGCCAATCTAGCCCCTTTTGCTACCTACCAAGAGTCTCCGACATCTCTTCATCCACTTTGGAGAGATAAGTCTCCAATTCTTCAGCATCCGCGTTGGGCCGGGCCGGCGCGGATACGGTTTCCCCACGCCTTCGCATGACCCTTAGAGCCAGTACCAGGCTGGCCGCGGCAATGGGAAGCACCAACGCCCCTACTACCCAGACCACCATATTGAAGCCCCTTGCGGGCGGCGCGGCCAGCACATTGTCGCCGTATCTATCGACGAAGAAGTCCCTGATCTCCTGCTCGGATTCGCCGTCCGCCAGCCTTTCGCGCACCGTGGTTCTCATCTGTTTCGCCAGTTCGACCTGAGACTGGTCGATGGTCTCGCTGGGGCACACTGGGCACATCAGTTCCTTGTTCAGCGCCTGCGCTCGCTCTTCCAGCGAAAGCTCCGTACTGCTTCCCTGGCAAGCGACGGCAAGCAAGGCGAGTACGGTGACCAAGGGGAAAAGCACCCCCGCCCGATTGTGCTGCCGAGACCTAATTGCCAAATTTCCAAGCCTGGTAAGATTGTTAGAGCTAAGTATAACAGTGAGCGCGGGGCTAGTCAGTGCCGCGACGTGAAGCGGAAGCAGGGTTGGTTGAGTGGGGATGGGATATCAGCCGCTACTCTCGATGGATCTCAGGTAGTGGACAATCATCCAGCGGTCGTCCTCGCTGATTAGCTGCTTAAAGGGCGGCATGAGGAACTGAGACGCAGCCTCTTCCGACATACCCATTCCCATCAGGGTCGCCACCCATCCATGGGTGATTATGAAGAACACCTCGCCGTCGGGCCTGTTGGGGGTGGCGCCGGTGGTCAGGTTAGCAACTGTCCCGGAGTATCCGGACTCCTCCAGCTTTGCTTGCATTGGGCCGTCGCCTTCACCGCCGGCTCCATGACAAACCGAGCAGTTGACGCTGAACAGGTCCGCGCCCCGCTGAATGGTTGCCTGGCTGGAAGGGAACGGGCTAGTCACGTCTCCGGCATCTGTGAAGGCGAATTCCACTTCCCCGCCCGATATGGGTACGGAATCAGGCGGCGAGGAAAGGCTGGGCGGCTCTTGAATCTTATATGACTGCTGGTAGTGCATCTCCGGGAAAATGTCCAAGGGATACGTCCCGGTCGAGCAGCCCAGCATCAACACGGCAACAACGCTCAATGCCGCAAAGATACCCAGTCTTCTATTCTGCTTGGCTAGTTTCATATTGCTAGACCCATCTCTATCTCAGTAAGCCGGTGTTCAGCCTTCACGCTGCAGGACGTCCTCAGCGCCTGCTTGTTTTAGAATCTGCTCCACGGAGGGCGCGGTTTCAGCCGGTACGTGCATTGTTATTCCTATGTACCCCTCCGTAATGCGCGGGTCGTACAGCCCGCCCTTCAAGTTGGGCAACCTGGACTCGAAGATTATGCCAGCCACCGTGAAAAGGATTGCGCCCAGCATAGTGCCTTCGTACATGGGTATGAGCATTGCCGGTATGGAGAGTATGGGCTTGCCTCCCACCACCAGAGGGAAGGCAGCCTGAGTGGCGGTCATCAGGAGAAGGCCCACGGAGAATCCCGCGACGGCGCCCATAAGCGGGAATACGTACAGCCTGTGCTTGGGCTCAGCCTCTCCGAACGCGCCTTCAGGATAGGGCGAGCCGGTCAGGATATCGAAAGTTTCGTTGCCGTGGCCTGCTTGCTGAAGGGCCTCGGTGGCGGTGGCAGCCGCCTCTTCTTCTTTGAATAGCCCAAGCATCTGAGTCATAGTTCTGCTCCTCTACTCCTCTACGCGGAGAGCCGGTACGCTTCTCCGTCCGATTTTAATGTCTTCACTCAAAGTCTGGCCTTCCTTGATGTCGAACAAAGGAATCAGAGGGAACACCTTGGCGAACAGGAGGAGCGCCATGAAAACGAACGCAAAGCCTCCCACCAAGATGGTGATTTCGATGATGCTGGGACTGTACGAACCCCAATCGAAGTTGAACGGCGTCTTCCTTGCCAGGCCGGGTATTACGATTATCAGTCGCTCCAGCCACATACCCACGTTGACCGTCAGCGACGTAATGAACATGAGAACCCAGTTGCGGCGCACCCTTCGGGACAGCCACATGGGTACTGGGAAGAGGTACGAGGCTATGATGAATACGACGAACAGAGGCCACCACGGCCAGGTGAACACCTGAAGCTCGCGGAGCGCGATCTCCTGGGACTCCTGGCTGAACAGCGCGAATGAGAACTCCAGGAAGAAGAAGTACAGCCACGCGGTGGCTATCACGATGAGCAGTTTGCCTAGGGCGTCCATGTGCTCCTCACGTATGTAGGCGTGCCAGCCGAACAGCCATCGCATCAGGATCATCATAGTGACCACTGCCGACACACCGGAGTGCACCGCTCCGATGACGAAGTACGGGGCGAAGATGGTGACGTGCCACGCTTCAACGGATATGGCCACGGCAAAGTCCCACGACACTATGCTGTGCACCGAAACGAATACCGGCAGCAACAGCGCGGAAAGCAGGAATCCGGCCACTATCTGAAGCTTCCACTGGCGCGGCGTGCCTCGCCAGCCCATGGCCATAAGGCTGTATATCTGGTGTCGCAGCCCGGTGGTCCTGTCTCGCAGGACGGCCAGGTCGGGAATCAAGGCCACAATTACGAAGAGGGTGCTACCCGTGAGATAGGTAAAGATGGCGCTGGGGTCCCAGACCAAGGGCGAGCGCACGTTGATCCATAGACCCCTGGAGAAGTCGTAAGGAAACGCCCAGTAGAGCACGCGCCAGAGTCGTCCGGCGTGGACCAC